>CAZCKC010000032.1:0-27237 GCA_964499235.1 uncultured Planctomycetales bacterium
CGGCTGGATCGAGAAGCCGAAAAGGTCGATCCAGCGGCGCGTCGCGCGGCGAACCGGCACGAACGGCAGGTCGACGTAGCGGTCCAACACCAGCAGCAGCAACAGGAAGATCACGATCCCGTAGATGAAGAACGAGAACCGCCCGATTTTCTGGTAGGGGATCTGCACCGTGACCAGCATCAGCGCTACGCCGGTTATCACGTACACGATCTGACGCAGCGTCGTCGGCCCGATCCAGGTTACCACGCGCTCCGCCCAGTTCACGTCCGCGGGGACGTCCGGACCATCGATGGCGAGCGCCGGGTCCGTGCGGTCGTTTCGCTCGGTCGCGTGGATCGCCGTGATGCCGACCAGCACGAGGAACAGCGTCGGCAGCGCCAGCCCCCACCCCAGGCGCGTGAATCGCAGCGGCACCCGCAGGCGCCGGCTCAGCACCGGCGGAGTGGACGACGACGCCAGGCTCATCGCTGCTCCGCCATGGGGGGCGACGCCCGCTGCAGCAGGTGCTCGGCGATCGCCTTCGCGATCGGGCCCGCCACGCTGCCGCCGCTGCCGCCGAACTCGACCAAGACCGCGATCGCGTACGCATCCTCGACCGGGGCGGCGCCGCGCGGCGTGTCCGCCGGCTGCGTGTAGCCCATAAACCAGGCGTGCGCCGGCAGCTTCTCGCCGTACTCCAGCGGTGGGTAGCGCTCGTGGGCAAAACGCCCGACAACTTTCGGCCGTGCCTCGTCGTCGGCGAACCGCAGCAGCGCGTCGGCCTCCGTCGGCGCGATGACGTCCTCGCGCTGCCCATCAGCCCACTCGACCACGAACCGGTAGTTGACCACGTGCGGCGTCGCCTGCGCCGAGCCGGTCTTGCCGCAGAATTCATAGCCGGGCACGTCGAGCCGCGCGTAGCGGGCGGTCCCGCCGCGCTCGTTGACCACCCGCCACATGCCGGCCCGCAGCGTCCGCAGGGCGCTACCGCTCAGCGGCGCGCCGGCCGCCTCGTGCGGATTGATCCAGTTCCCTTCGGCGTCGCGGGCGAACCTCACCGGCGCCCATTGTCCCCTGACGATCGCGGTCGCGACGTTGGCGACCTGGATCGGCGTCGCGACGACATCGCCCTGCCCAATCGCGTAAATCCACGCGTGGCCACGCTCCCGCTGCCGCCCGCGCGTCGTCAGCCACGCTTCCGTCGGCAGGATCCCCGGCGATTCGCCGATCAGCCCGGTGCCCTGCGTCCGGCCGAGGCCGAACTGCGCGAACCAGTCGCACAGCCGCTCCGCGCCCAGCTTGTCGCCGACCTTGTAGAAGTACATGTTGCAGGAGTTCTTGACGGCGAGCTCCGCGTCCTGCGGCTCGTGGTAGAGCAGCCGCTGGTTGTAATACCAGCAGCGGTAGCGATCGGGACGTTCTGGCAACAGATACCCCGGTCGACACGCGAACGTGTCGTGCGGGCTGATCACTCCGTCGCTCAATGCGCCAACGAGCGTGATCGCCTTGCAGGTCGAGCCCGGCGGGTACGCGGCCGCGATCGCGCGGGCGCGGAGTGGCAGGTGCTTCGTATCCCGGCGCAGATCGACGTAATCCTCGCGGTAGTCGTCGAACGCGAAGGTCGGATAGCTGACCAGCGCCAGCACCTCCCGGGTCGTGGCGTCGATCACGACCGCGGCCCCGCCGGAGGGTGTCGGGCTCGCTTCGACGCCGGCCGCCAGGATGTCGAAGACCGCCCGCTGGATCTCGCGGTCGATGGTCAGGTAAACGTCGTCGCCCGGAATCGGCTCGGTCCGGCTGAGCTCGTTGCCGTCCGCGTCGCGCGCAATCCGCCCGCGGGTGCCGCGGAGGATCCGTTCGGCCATCCGCTCGACCCCGGAGGTCCCGACCCGGTCGCCCGGCCGCAACCGGCGCAGCGGGTCGTCCGCCTCCGGGTCGGCGGCAATCCGCTCCGCGCTCGCCTCGCCGGTTTGGCCGAGGAGGTGGGCCAGCGAATTGGCGTCGTACGAGACGCGGCGCGAGGAAGGCACGACCCGCAACCACGGATAGCGCTCGAGCTGCATCCGGGCGGCGAGGGCGAGGTCCGCGTCGACGCCTTCGAGCACCGGGTGAAACATCCGCTCCTCGAGCACGTGACGGTTGCCGGTACGGGCTTCGACGGCTCGCCGGATGATCTCGACCCGGCGGCGCAGGGCATCCGCCTCGGCCACAATCTCCTCGGTCGGCTTGTCGCTGAGCTGCTCGAGCTGCGTCCACATGCGGGCGACGTCGTCCTGCAACTCGTCGACGATCGCGGTGGTCGGCATCGTGCCCGGGTAGCGCTCCAGCCGCCGGAGCTGCCGGGCGACCTGCCGCAGATACCGCTCCCGGTCGGAGAAGGTCAGGACCTGATAGTGGACCGCGATGTCGGAGCTGGCCTCATCGCGGAGCAGCGGTCGCCCCGCGCGGTCGTAAATCGTGCCACGGGGGGCGGGCAGGATGATGTCCGGCTGGATGAGCAGCTCGCTGCCGAGCTGCTCGTAGTAGTCCGCGTTGACCACCTGGATCTGGACCAGCCGGCCGGCGATCAGCAGTGCCAGCACCGCGACGATCCCGGCGAACCACTGCGCGCGGCGTTGAAAGCGGGAACCGGACGTCGCGGGCTTGCTGCGTTTCATCACCCATACTTATCGGAGCGCCACGTTCACGAGCACGGGCGCAAAGACGTTCATTTTCCGTTGCCGGATCTCGCGGAAGCCGGCGTTCGAAAGCATCGTCCGGACCTCGGTCCAGGCGGCGTGGTGCACGTGCTTCTCGATGGTCTCGACCACGACGTCGAAGACGAACCACCCGATCACGTTGTCCCGAAACCCGTCCAGCAGCAGCAGCAGCCCGCCGGGCTTCAAGACACGGGCGAAACCCCTCACGGCCGCCAGCTGGTCGGGGTAGTGGTGGAAGGAGTTGCAGCACGCAAGCACGTCGAAGCTGGCGTCCTCGAACGGCAGGTGCTCGGCGTCGCCCTGGACCACCTGGTGATCGATACGCGTGTCGAGCTGTTTGAGTTTTTCGTCCGCCCGATCGACCATCCCCTGGGCGTAGTCCAGCCCGACCAGGCGCCTGGCGTAGGGGTCGTGCGACAGGACCGCCAGCAACGTCCCCGTCCCGCAGCCGACGTCGAGCAGGCTGTAGCCCTGGGCCCCGCGCTGCTGTTGCCAGCGGAGGATCTCCTCCTGACAGGCGCGGATGCACGGGTAGAAGATCACCTCGTTCAGCCGCGAGCGGTCGTAGGACAAGGCCCACTTCTCGAATTGGCCCTGGGCCTGCTGCTTCGCGCGGTCCTGGCGGCTGCCGACGGGCTCAACAGTCTGGTTCACGGTGGTGTCTCCGAAGGCGGGACGGCTGCGCGGGCGTCGCTTGCAAACCGTCCAGGCGCTAACCACACTACCTCCTCGGCATGCTAACCGCAGCGGCCCGCGCCTGTCGCGGGGCCCGTGCGTGAAGGAGGCCCGGTGGACTGGGGCTGGGAAGGCTGGTTCGTGATCGCCATCGTCGTGGCCGCCTTCGTCGGCCTCGTACGCGGGCTCCCGACCGACGCCGTGCTCCTCGGCGCGACCGTGCTGACGGCCCTCGCGGGCTACGTCGGACGGGCGCTGGGCTGGTCCGACGGCCTGATCATCACCCCCAGCGAGATGCTCAGCGGCTTCGCCAACCAGGGGATGCTCACCGTCGCCGCCCTATTCGTGATCTCCGCCGCCCTGCGCGAGACCGGCGCCCTCGATCGCATCGGCAGCGTCATGCTCGGCCGGGCGCGAACCGAGCAGGGGGCCCTGATCGCCCTCGCCCCACAGGTCGTCGCGCTGTCGGCGTTTCTCAACAACACGGCCGTCGTCGCGATGCTGGTGAAGATCGTCGGCGACTGGTGCCGCAAGAACCGGGTCTCGCCGTCGCGGCTGCTGATGCCGCTCAGCTACCTCGCGATCCTCGGCGGCATGTGCACGCTGATCGGGACGAGTACCAACCTGATCGTGCACGGGCTGATGCTGAATACCGTCCGCAAGGCCCAGGCCGCCGGCGAGCCGCCGACGCTCCGTGGCTTCGAGCTGTTCGACTTCGCCTGGGTCGGGGTCCCGCTGGCGCTGCTGGGGATCGTGTACCTTTACTTCGTCGGCCGCCGCCTGCTGCCCGAGCGGAAAGACCTGATCGAGCAGTTCGACTCGGCCACGCGGCAGTACCTGGTCAACATGCGGATCGAGCCGGGCTGCCCGCTCATCGGCCAGCGGGTCGACGAGGCGGGGCTGCGGCGGCTGCCGGGGCTATTCCTGATCGAGATCGCTCGCGACGGCGAGATCATCGCGCCGGTCGAACCGAACCAGCTCCTGGAGGAAGGCGACGAACTCACCTTTTCGGGCGCGGTCGAGACCATTGTCGACCTGGAGCGGATCCCGGGCTTCGTCGCGATCGACGAGAACGAGCTGCCCCAGTCCGCCCAGCAGCGCGGCGCCCGCCGCTACTGCGAGGCCGTCGTCTCCGGCACGTCGCCGCTGCTCGAGCGGACGATTCGCGAGGCGGACTTCCGCGCCCGGTACAACGCGGCCGTCATCGCCGTCCACCGCGGTGGGACGCGGCTGCGGGGGCGGGTGGGGGACATCGTGTTGCGGCCTGGCGACACGATCCTGCTCCAGGCCGGTCCGCACTTCGCCCAGGCCCACCGCAACGACCCGAGTTTCTTTCTCGTGAGCCGCATTGACGACGCCCGCCCGGTGCGCCACCACCGTTCGACGGTGGCGATGGCGCTGCTCGGGCTGCTGGTGCTGCTGATGTCGACCGGGTTCCTGCCGACGGTGGTGGCGGCCTTCTTCGTCGCGGGGCTGATGGTCGGCTTCCGCTGCATCTCGGCCTCGGACGCGCGGCGGAACATCGCGTGGGACGTGTTGCTGACGATCGCGGCGTCATTCGGGCTCGGCGCGGCGATGGAGAACACCGGCGTTGCGGCCGCCGTCGCGACACAGGTCGTCGGCGTGACGCAGGGCTGGACGGGGTGGGAAGCGCTGGCGACGCTCGGGGCGATCTACCTGCTGACGATGGTGGCGACCGAGGTGATCACCAACAACGCGGCGGCGGTGCTGCTGTTTCCGATCGCGATCGCCAGCGCTGAGACGCTCGACGTGAGCCCGTTCCCGTTCGCGATCACCGTGGCGCTCGCGGCGTCCGCCAGCTTTTCGACGCCGATCGGCTACCAGACCAACATGATCATCTACGGCCCGGGCGGCTACCGCTTCGCCGACTTCCTGCGCGTGGGAATCCCGCTGAACCTACTGGTCTGGATCGCGGCCACGTTGCTGATTCCGCTGATCTGGCCGTTTACGCCGGCCTGAACCGCGTGATGAAAACGCCCGCCGGCGTCAGGCGCGGCGGGCGTCAAGGGTGTGGTTTGGGGACTGGCCTGGGCGGGGGGCGCCGCTACTCCATCTCATCGTCGAGGCTGGGCGGCGGGGTGATCTCGAGGTCGACCTCGTCCGTGTCACGCTTTTTGGCCGGCGGGTTGTCGTCGATCGTGGGCGGCGGCGGGATCCGGATCTCCTCGCCGTCGTCGAACGCGTCGGCGTCCATCTCCGTCGTCGAGGTTGCGCCGCGCTCGTTCTCGATCGTTACCCGCACACGGTCATAGCCGCGGCGCGGCGGCGGGCGATACATCGGGGTGGTGTCCTGGACCCGCGCCTGCGTCTGGCGCTGCACGAGCCGGTTGCCGTCGCCGACCTGGTTCATCTGGACGATCAGGTAGTCGGGCACGCTGATGACGTTGTCGGACCCGAAGACCTCGATCATCGGGAGCCGGACACCCTCTTCCACGATCACCTCGTTGCCGTCGCCGATGATCGATAGCTTCGTCAGCTTGCTCCACTGCTCAATCGTCACGACGTTATTGTTGCCCGTGATCCCGAAGTCGTCGAAGAATTGCCCGCTGCGGCTCGAGTTGTTGGCGACCACGTTGCTGTTTGCACAACCTGCCATGCCCAGCAGGCAACTCACGACCACCGCGATTTGTAGCTGACGAGATTGCATCATCGGATCTTCCTCGCGTCGAGGGACACTCGCATCAACAGGCCGCCGCGCCAAGCTGTCGACCGCTCACGTGACCACGCAGTGTAGCGAGCCCCCCGCCCATCTACCAGTCGCTGCTCGCCCGCTCACGCTTCCTCCGCCCGCAGCTTGTCAATCGCCGGCCGAAACGCCAGGTAATAGCCACGCACCATCCGCTCAGCCTTGACCATGACGTCGGGCTCGACCAGCGCGGCCGTCGACGACGGCTCGAAGCCGGTGGAGAAATAGAAGTACTGGCCCTGTTCGCGGTAGTGCTCGACCGGGGGTCCGAGCCACGCGAGGTCCGCTTCTTCGAAGCCGAGCTCGACGAATTCCGACATCGTGTCGCCGCTGTCCTCGATCGCCTGCTCGAGATCTTCGCTGACCCAGCGGTCGTCGGTCATGATGCCGGCCCGGACCTGCGGCACATCCGGACGCAGCGTGAGGTCCAGCCAGACGTGCGCGGCGACCTCGAACCGCAGCGAGATCGCCGTGCCGTCCTCGCGGGCCACCCGGCCCGGCGGGCTCAGCGTGTCGAGGTCGGCCAGCCGCGTGGCGAGGGTGCCGAGGAATTGCTCGATTGTCGCGGGTTCACTCATGCGTTCATCAGTCCTGCATATCCGTATAAATGAGATTGTCGTCGCCGGACAGCGTGCGTATCACTTCGCCGACGCCCCTGGCACGTCCGCTGCCTTGCCCCCCACCAACCACCGCAGAACCCGCCGCCGGCCCTGCGTCAGGGGCCGGGCGATCAGCCGATGGAGCCGAATCCACACGCTGAGCTGCTCAACGCGGGCCCGTTCCCCCTCGGTGAGCAGTTCGGGCCGCAGTCGCCGCTTGTGCTTCAGGACGTGATAGATGTCCGCCCGCTGGCACGTTTCCAATAGCCATCGTAGTGGCCCGCCACGCCCGGTGACGGGGCTGGCGGCCGCGTGCAGCGAGATCTGGAAGTCGATCAGGTAAGGGCGCCCATCGCTGCCTTTCAAGATGTTCTGCCGCTTGTTCAGGTCGACGTAGGCCAAGTCGCGAGCGTGCAGCGTTGTCACCAGTGCGCTCAGTTCGGAGAAGAAGGTGTCGCTCACCGCGTCCCGCCGCCCGAGCGGACCGCCGGGGACAAAGACATGGGCGAAGCCGTTGGGCTCGACCGGCCCGAGGTAGCGCGGCACGCCGGGGAGGTCGTCGACGAGCTGGTAGATCCGCGCCTCGCGATCCCGCAAAAAACGTCCAATCCAGCCCAGCGGGAGCCCGAAAAGGGGGGTCACGCGCCCGAACTTCACCACCACCAGGTTGTCATCCTGGTCCCGATAGAGGCCGGTGGCCGCGAAAAAGTCGTGCTTGAAAGTTTCAACCAGCGTGAGGCGCGCCGGCCCGCAGCTGGCGTGTTGGGGCAGGGCGGCTCCGGGCAGGGCGTAGAGCCAGGAATGCCGGACGTGGGGCTGGTCTTGGGGCGCGGGCGGCTGGCTCCGAGAAAAATTGGCCAAGATGTCCGACATTCGGTTCCCCCACGGGAGGCGTTGTGCTATAATTACGAGTAACAAGCCGCCTTTTTAGGGGCCGCGTCGGTTGCTCGCTGCCCGGAAGCAGCCGTACGCGGATCGCGCCTTTCAAACAGGAAGTGAGGTACCAGGTGATCCTCGGAAGCAAAGCCTCGACCTACGCCATTCTCGCCACCATTGAGATCGCGCGGCACCAAAACGGCAACGGCGCCTCCACCAGCATGCGGGCGGCGGAGATCGCCAAGCACTTCAACCTGCCGGCGGCCTACGCGGCCAAAGTAATGACGCAACTCGTCCGCGCCAACGTGCTGCATTCGGATCGCGGACCCCGCGGCGGCTTTCGGCTGACCCGCCCGGCCGACGAGATCTCGATCCTCGAGATCGTCGAGGCTGTCGACGGCGGCTTCGAAGTCGAGCCCGGGATGTTGGCCTCGCCGGCCTCGCGCGAGACCCTGGCCGGCGTCAACACCGTCTTCCAGGACGTGGTCGAGCAGGTGCGCGACACGCTCAAGTCCCGCAAGATCGGCGACCTCATCCCGCAAAAGCCGGTCGCTGAAAAGCCCGTCGCTGAAAAAGGCGTGGCCGCCCTGCCGGTCTAACGGTGGCGTTGGTCTGAACCGCTCCGCCGCACCGCGACAGCGCGGGCGCGTGGGCGGTCACGGCTGAGTTGACGCGAGCAGGATGGTGCGGCCCGCGCGTGTAGAAAACGACTTACGTACTTCCCCGCATTGCATACCCAATCCTCCCTGATTGATCGCATTTGCAGCGCAATTACCCTTCGCGCAGCGGTGTTGGGCGACTTATGCTTATAGCGTTGCGTGCACTGGTTGCCAGCAAACACATCGCCCTGGGGAGAGCCAACATGAAACGACTGCACCCGATGTTCCCGGCATGCGCTGTCCTGATCACCGCGCTGGCTGCGCCGTCGGTTTGGGCGGACGACGTGGCGCCGCCGGACTATCGCGACCAGCCGTTGAGCGTCTTCACGGAGTACGACCCTGAGGTCCTGATCGAAAACGGGGACCTGATCGGCGACCCGTTCGCGTCCTTTGCGGCCGGACCGCTGGTGGTCGATCCGAGCTCGCCGGGCTTTGCATTCGTGGACGACGATGATCCGGCCACGGTGCTTTACGAGGAGTTTCCGCCGTCGATGCGCGCCGAGCCAGGCAGCGCGGGCAACCGTTACATCATTGAACAGCCCAACGTCATCGACGAGTTGCCGATCAAGTTCCTCCGCGTGCAGGTCACGTGGGTTTCGCCCACCCCGTCAACCCCGACCGACAAGCCGACCGTCAGCGTGCAGGGCAGCGACCCGTCCGGCGGTGTCAGCGTCTCACCCAACGGGATGTTCAACGCCGCCATTTTCTCCGGCGGCACTTGGGGCGGAATCGATGTGTACGACTTCATCTTGCGGCCGAACCCGGACTGGGAGCTGATCACGATCAACACCGGGCGCGAGGACATCTACATTGACCAAGTGGTCGTCGACTCGATTTCGATTCCCGAGCCGGCGGGCGTCACACTGTTCGCCTTGGCGGCCGCGGGCGTGGGGGCGGTTCGGCGGCGCTAGCCGGGAGTTGGCGAAGCTGAAAACGGATCATCGCGCGGCGCGACCGTGGTCCGCTGACCCGGTCGCGCTTTTCATGCGCCCGAGCGAAGGCTGCGCCGCGGTGATGACTTCAGCCAGCGCGGCGGAGTCAATGCCAGCCCGATCGTTCGGCGCAGCACGTTGCCGTTTCGGCGTTCGAGAGAGCGGCTAAAAAGTATAGATAAAAAGCGTGCGGCACCCTGTGGGTATTGGCGCGGTCTGAGGGTGCCGCAGCGAGTGGAAGCAGTGATGTCAGATTACCCTGAGCCAGATTGCTCATCGGCCGCGGCGATTGACCTCACGCGACTTCGTCAGTATAGCAAGCCGAATCGATGAATCAACACAAATATCACGCGCACGATGAAACCTAAGGGGCGCCCAAGCGATTGAGTGGATCGCTATCGAGAGTCCGGATCCGATTCGCCGTTTGCGGGGGGCGTTTCCGTGCCTCCAGGCGGGTTCCCGGGCCTAGGCGGTGCCAGCAAACGACCCCGAACCCGCTGTGCCGCCGGCGACAATGCGCTCCCCGCAACCCCCTCCAACGCCGCCCGCACCCGTTCCGGACGGCCAAGCGTGTTCCAGATTTCGGCCGCCAGGACCAACGCATCGTCCGGCAAGGCGTCCGCTTCCCCCAACCGCTCCATCATCCGGGCCGCCCGCACCAGGTCGTCCGCCACCGCCCCGCCATGCTCATGCACCGCTTCCACCTCGTCGAGGGCCGCGACGAACGCCCCCTCCCGGACTGCCACCAGCCCCCGCGCCAGCCGCGCGAGCGCGTTACCGGGACGCTCCTCCAGCAGCTGACTCGCCATCCTTTCGGCCTCCGGCTCGCCCGCCAACGCCGCCGACCACACCAACATCGGCCGCCAGTCCGGGTGCTCGCCCTCCTGCTGGAGTGCCGCCGCCCAGACGTCGGCTGCCGCCGCATAGCGTCCCTGGTGCACCAGCGCCTCGTGCAGCCCGCGCAGCGCCCGCGTGTGCGTCGGCACCGCCCGGACCACCTGCCGATAACGCGCCTCCGCTTCCTCCCACTGGTCGCTCCGCAGGTGGTACTCGCCCAACGCGAGCAGGGCGGCGCCGTAACCGGGCACCTGATCGAGAACCTCCAGCAGCAGGTCACGCCCGCGGGCCCCCTGCCCGCCGCGGATTTCGGCCAACGCGAGTCCCACCCGCGCGATCAGCCGCTCCTGCCGCGTCAGCTCGTCGCTCTCCAGGGCCCGCGTAAACCGCTCGATCGCCGCCTCCGGTTGGTTCAGGCGGTGGAGTAGCAAATCTCCAAACTCGATTGCCCGCTGCGCTGCAAAGTGCGTCCCCGGCTCCGCTACCCGCTCAAGCGCTAGCGCCGTCTCGAACGCTTCGCGCAGCAACGCGGTCCGCTCCGCCGGCGGAACTCCCGGCCGGCGCGGGTCGTTGCCAGCCCGCAGCGCCAGCAGCCGCAGTTGCAGCAGCATCACGTTCTCTTCCGCTGCTTGCAGCCCCGCATCAACCGTCGCCAGCGCGACATCCGGCAGATCGAGCTCGAGCAGCAGCCACGCACTCTGCTGGCAGCGGAGCAGGTACCAGCCCGCCGGCCAGGCCTCGGCCGACTGCTCCTGCAACAGCGCGCCCGCCCGCCGGGCTGATTCGCGGGCCGCCTGCGCGAGCTCCACGAGCCCCGTCTGCTGGGCGGCCGTCTCTTCGGGAACTTGCCGCTGAACGACGTCGCGCAGGTTCACGCTTTGATAAAGCCAGCCAGCCGGGGACGTCGGGTTCGTCAGGGTAGTCCGGCTGACATGCTCTAGCGGTGCCCGCCAGACCGCCGCCACCGCGCTGTCGTACCACACGCCGCCCAGCGTCAACACCGCCGCCAAAGTCCCCGCCGCGCCGCCGATCCACTTACCAGCGGCCGGCCGACTTACCTGCAACGCCCGCCGCACGCCGCCCGCGACCACGATCAGCAGGCCGAACACCCCAACATACGCCCCCGCGTTCGCCACCAGCCACCACGGCGCGACCGGCTTGTACAGCCCGTCGACCACCGGCACCAGGATCAGCGCGATCCCCGGAAGAGCGACCCCCGCCCGCTGCCGCCAACAGAGCACCGCGAGCAGCACCGCCAACCCGACGAGCACCGCCCCGGCGGCCACCGCCCCCGCGCTCAACCACGGCGCAAACGGATACGCCGGCGCCACGGTCACCGGCATGCTCGTCGTCCACCAGAACAACGCGTGCTGACCCAACGCCGCGTCCGCCGCCGTCACCGCGCCCGGGGCGTCGGCCGTCATGCCCGCCGCGATGGGCACCGGACCGCCGGACGGTGCCGTGGCCAAAAAGAAAAAGCCCACGCCGCACGCCACCACGCCGATCGGCAGCCGCCGCCACGCCACGCCCGCTCGCGTCCCGAACTCGATCGCCAGCAACACCAGCAGCCACCCCGGGCTCGGCTGCAACAACTGCCCCAGCAAGAGCAACCCGCCCGCCGCCGCCAGCCACCGCCAGTCTGCGCGTTGCTCCCCCCGCTGCCCCGCGTAGGCCGCCGTCCCCGCAAACAGGCTCAGCGTCCCGAGCACCAGCAGTTGCGTGTCGACCGTCAGCGCCAGCCCGAAGACCGGCGGAAAAAACGCCCAGACGCTCACGACGCCCAATGCAATCCACCGCGCGCTTTCGGTGTGTTCGCCGCGCGCCCGGTCCAGCAGCGTCACGACCAAAAACCAACCCGCGCTCACCGCCCCTAGGTGTGCGATCGCCGTCAGAAATCGGTGCACGTTGAGCTGCTGCGGGAACCTGAGAACCACCCGCTGCAGCCACCACCGCCCGAGCGGCGCGTTGCCCAGCCCGGCGTCAACCTGCGCGTCCGCCGTGCTCGGCTGGGCGAAGGCGGCCGCCAGCGTCGTGCGTTCGCGCGGCGTCGGCCAGGTGGTGCCCAGTTGCTGCACCGCGGTCCAGCCCGCGATCAGCCCAACGCCGATCGCCAGCAGCAGGGGCCGCCAGGAGATCGGCAGCCCCGGTCGCGGTGGCGCGGGAACGGACGCCGATTCGGCGGGCGGCGCGTTGTCGGCAGCGGTTGGGGTCGTCGCGTGATGCGGATCGGTTGGGGGCTGTTCAGCAGACATGCCGGCGCAAGTTCTCCACAGGAAAGGGGTTCACCGAACTTTCACATCGACCTGTCAACGATAGGCTTGTGAACGCGGGTGCGAAACCCTACACTTTGATTGAATTGTAAGTAAACGCCCCGCATCTTGGGTGGTCTGCATGAGTGTCGAATCGCCGGCCCTGTCTTCCAGCGTCCTGGTCCTGAACCGCGTGTACATGGCGGTGCGGATCGTGTCGGCCAAGCGGGCGATGACGATGCTCACCCGCCAGTTGGCCGAGGTCATCTCGGTCGAGGACGGCACTTACGCCTCCTACGCGTTTGAAGACTGGCTGGAGGTCAGCGAGGCCAAGCAACTCTTCGAGCCCGACCGCCACGACTGGATCAGCACCGTCCGCTTCCAGGTTGCGGTTCCCAAGATCGTGCGCCTGCTGGGTTTCGACCGCATCCCCAAGACCACGGTCAAGCTCAACCGCCGGAACATCTTCGCCCGCGACCAGAACACCTGCCAGTACTGCGGCAAGCGCTACCCGACCAGCGAGCTCAGCCTCGACCACGTCGTCCCGCGCTCCCAGGGCGGCGACACGAGCTGGTCCAACCTCGTCTGCGCCTGCGTCCGCTGCAACGTCAAGAAGGGCGGCCGCACCCCGCACCAGGCCGCCATGGGCCTCCGGCGCGCCCCCAAGCGTCCGCACCGCTCGCCCGTCCTGACGGTCAAGCTGTCCGAGTCGAAGTACGCCAGCTGGAAGCAGTTCCTCGACTACGCCTACTGGAACGTCGAGCTCAAGTAGTCTGCCCCCCGGCCTGCCCATGCCCCCGCCGGCCGTACGCTCCGCCCATTTGACAGCCCCCGCAGGAGCAGCCTAACCTTTTTACTCGGGAAAGAGCGGCCGCAAAACGATCGCCCGCACCGCTCGGTGGTGGGGGCGCAGTAGGCAGGCTTCACCCCGACGAGGTGTCTGATGTCCGTTGAGCAATGGTCGGAAACCGTCATCCTGGCTGAGCTGTCCGACGACCCGCAATTCAGCGACGACATGACGCAGGTGATCGACCAGTGTACGTCGTCACCGCGCAGCGACGTCCTGCTCAACTTCCAGGGCGTCAACCACCTCAACTCCTCAAACCTCGCCAAGCTGCTCCGGCTCCGCAAGCTGATCGTGATCAACAACCAGCGCCGCCTCAAGCTCTGCAACATCAGCTCGCACGTGTGGGGCGTGTTCCTGGTCACCGGCCTCGACCGCCTCTTCGACGTGTCCGAAGACGTTCCCAGCGGCCTCGCGGGGTTGCAGATCAACGAGTGAGCTGGCCGCGGCCGTGCCCGCTATCAGCGTTGCGACTCGCGCTCGCGTTCACGATTCGGCCCGGCTGATTCGTAGTGCAGGCCTACCTGCTCGCGCGTGTCAGGTAAGTCGCCAGCGCACCGGGTACACGATTCTTCGGCCAACTCGCGACCAACGCGTCCAGTTCCATGAACGGCGCGCCGCAACGTGCGCCGCCGCGCCCGTGGGCCTCGTCCGCGCACGCCATGGCCCGCTCGATCGCTGCGAAGTCCGCCAGCGTCCAGTCGACCGGTACGCGCTCAACGCCGCCATCTGCCTCAACCAGGATCACCTCCGGGCCGCGCAGCCGCAGCGCATGCACCGTCTCGCCGTGCGTGAGTTCGACCGTCGTGTAACGCCCGCTCAGCACCCCCGTGCGGACGAGCGCCGCCACGGAAGCCACCCGCGGGTCGGCCTCCGACAGCAGGACGAAGCCCGGCTGCGTTTCCGTCCGACCGACGGCCGCGAAGCCGCCCGCCAGCCGTTCGAACGTCGTGACCTGCTCCGCGTTCGCCGTCGTCCCGATTCGGTGAAAGCCGGCCACCCCGCCGGCAACCAGTGCCGCACCAAGCAGCGCGACAGCGATCACCGGCGACGGGCCCCACAGGCGGCCCGCGGCCGCCTGCGCGGCCAGGTGGCGTCGGGAGGTATCGAACGATTCCGCAACGACGGGGCTCTCAGTCACCGGGCGTGCTCCTCGTTGAGGAAGGGACAGGTCTGCCAGAATCGACACGGCTCGACCGTCAGTAACCATCCCCGCCCGGTCCTTATTCCCAGACCCCCGCACCCGGTTTCGGTACCCGTGGCTTTATTGCCGTGCCAACGCCTCCCGCAACGCCCGGATCGCCTGCTCCTGCTTCGCCAGCTGCGCCTGCTGCCGCTCGACCTGGGCACTCAACGCCTTCACCGCCTCGACCAGCACGGGCGTCAGCCGGCCGTAATCGACCGCGTAGCGCCCGTCGCTGCCCCGGGCGACGCACTCCGGCACCACATCATCGACCGACTGCGCGACCAGGCCCACTTGCCGCTCGCCCGCGAAGCCCCGCTCGGCCTGCACCTCCGGCCGCCAGCGGAAGAAGACGCCTTCGAGCCGACCGACCCGCGCCAACGCATCGTCGATCGGCTTCAGCTCGTGCTTCAGCCGCCCGTCCGAGCACGATCCGATCGAGCCCGTCGCACAGATGTTGCCGGCCACGTGCAGCGCTTCGCCGGGGTCTTCGGTGCCGATACCGACGGCGCCGGCGAAGTAGCTGCGGCCGGTCCCGGAAACGTGCAGCGCATAGCCTGGGTCGTTGGTGATCACTTCCACCCCATAGTCATCGTTTTCCTCGTTCACGGTGGAGACGCTGAACCCCCGAACGCGCCTATTTGCATCGTCATTGATATGCACACGGGCCCCGAACAGCACCCCAACGTTGGGCGCGTTCGACGAGCTCACCCCCGCATAGAGCCCGCCGCCGGTGTTGACGTGGGCGTCGGTGCTGACACCGGCGAAAACGCCATACGGCCGGTCAGCCCCGCCGCCGCCGGTGCCGACAGCTTCGATGCCGTGTGGTGCTCCCTCAACGTAGAGCGCCTGGCCCGTCGGCGGAATCGCGCCGATGCCGATCGACCCGAGACAATAGAACGCGTTGGGACGTACCTGCTTCCACGGCCAGTCGCTGCGCGCCGCGTAGAACGCATACGGCGTGGCCGTCAGTTCCTGCCGCGGCATCAGCACGTTGTAGGTCTGGCTATTCGGCGCAAGCCGGACGGCGATCTCCAACCAGCGCCGGGTGCCGTCGAATTCGTCGGCCGTAAAGCCGAGAACGACCGTGAACCTGCCGTCGTTGACCGGATGGTCGTTGACCTCGATCGGGCCCGCGATGCGCGTTCCACCCGCGGCGGCGTCGTAGAGCGTGAACTCGAAGTCGTACTGTCCGTCGGCCGGTACGCCCTCGGCCTGCAGGAGGCCTTGGTACGTAATGCCGTTGAGTTCGGCCCGCGCCGGCAGCGCCGCAAGCACGAGCCCGGCGCTGGCGATCACCCACGTTGCTTGCCACTGGTGTGACATGATGGTGCCCTCCCTGAAGTGTCTCCGGCGGCCACCATGGCGGCCAGAGGTTGCGGCGGGTCGTGCAAGGGAGGGGGCTGGGCAGCCGAGCGCGCGGCCCGCCAGATGAGCTTGTCGGCCGAGCCTATCCTAGCGCGCGGCCGATCGTCTGGGCTACAGAATTCTGCGCGCGAAAACGGCCGGCAGGGCTCCCGCGAAACGCTTTTCAGAGTCGTGAAAGCTGACGCGCGGCGGGCCGGGGGACGGCTACGCGGACGCCGGCAGCGACCGGACAAAGCCGCGGATCAGCGTGTCCTGGCGGACGTTGTAGGTGAGGCAGACGAGGCGATAGACCGTGCGGCCAAGCTGGCGCGCAACGCGGCAGGTCATTCGTTCCCAGCGGCTGGTGGTCTCGTTGATGCGCCGCTCGACCTCGCCCTGGAGTACCAGCCACACGTCCTCGGCCAGTTTCTCGGTCGTGCCGAACGAGCCGCACATGGCCGCCTGGCCGGCGCGGATCTGCGCGATCACCTGGGTCTTGGTCTTGCCCTCGGTGAGCGTGTACGTTGTGCCGACGCGGTTGGTGTGTGAGTCGCTGCCGCCGACGAGCACCTTGTTGTGCCCGCGGGTCGCGTACCACGCGAACGCGTTGTGCGAGTAGCTCCGCGTGCCGTTGAGACCTTCGAAGACCGGGAACAGGTCGAGCATCGCCGCGATCTGCCAGGGCTTGAGCACGCGGTGCTGCTCTGTCCAGGTCAGGTGGTTGATGACATAGAGCTTGTCGATCTTCCGCAGATAGTCGACGAGGTCGTAGATGTTGTCGCGGAGGCGCTGGATCTCGCGGTGCTGATCCTCGTCGTGGTCGAAGACGTTGACATGGACGATCGTGCCGTCCTCGGGGAAGCGGGCCGAGATCTCCTCGCCGAAGATGAAGTCGTCCAACTCGCCCCGCTCGTCGACCAGGCGCTTGCAGCCGTCGATCGTGTCGTGGTCGGTGAACGTGACGAAGTCCATGCCCCGCTTCTTCGCGAGGTCGTAGACCTGCCCGGGCTCGAGCAGCGGGTGATAGATGAGGCCCGGCAGCCAACGCAGCGATTCGTCCGAGACCGTCGTGTGGCAGTGGAGGTCAATCCGCGTGCCGACGCGACGCTTCCAGGTGCGCTCCTGGCTCGCCTCGAAATCGCGGGCGTATTCGATTACCGGACTCAAGATGTTGCTGTTGAACATCGCGGGACCACCCCAGCTAGTGGCTGACGCCTCGCCATCCTGCCTGAACCGACCGTAATCTCAGCAACGAGTGTAAGCGTTTTATGATCGCCGCGCTAAAAAACGACGGTTTATTGACAGTTTGTCCACAACGGTCGCGATTTCAGCCCCGGGGCCTTAGTTGACTGAGCCAACCAGCAGTGTGGCTTGGTGCCCCTCGACCTCGATGGGCGTCCCCGCGACCGACTCATCATAGTGGATCTCGGCCGCGAGGCATTCGTTGCGGATCACACTTTCGTGCCGTTTCACGGCGTCGACCAGCGCCTCCGGCCCGTGGAGCGTAACCGAAATCCGGGCTTCGTACGCGAGGTCCTGTTCTTTTCGCGCCCCCTGGATGTGGTGGATCAGTTCGCGGATGAGACCCTCCTCCTTCAACTCCGGCGTGAGCTCGGTGCTGACCACCACCACGCCGCTGCGGCCCTGAGCGGCCGACCAGCCCGGCTTGGCCTCAAGGCGGACCTCGACCTCTTCGGGCGTCAGCGTCACCGTCTTCCCGGCAACCTCCAGCGCGAGTTGGTTGTCGGCCGTCAGGGCCCGGCGGGCGGCGGCCGCGTCAACCTGCTGGAGCGCCTGGCCGATTCGCGGGGCCTGCTTGCCGAACTTCGGGCCGAGGGCCTTGAAGTTCGGCCTGAGTTGATAGGTCACGTACTGGTCGGCCTCGGTGGTGAACTCGATCTGCTTGATGTTCAGCTCTTCGGCGATCAGCCCGCGGTGGCTTTCGAGCCAGCCGCTGTACTCGGTGCGGGCGAGGATGATCTCTGCCTTGGCAAGCGGCTGGCGCACCTTGAGCTTGGCCGCGGTGCGGGCGCCCCGGCCGAGCGAGACGATCTCGCGCACCAACGCCATTTCCTGGGCGAGGTCTTCGTCGACCAGCGCGTCGTCGGGCGTCGGGTAATCGCAGAGGTGCACGCTTTCGGCCACGCTCGCGCCGAGCGGGGCGTGGACGAGGTTCTGGTACATCTCCTCGGCGAAGAACGGCGTGAACGGGGCGATCAGCTGGCTGAGCGTGACGAGCGCCTCGTAGAGCGTGTTGTAGGCGTCCCACTTGTCCTGCGACTTCTCGCCGGTCCAGAAGCGGTCGCGGCTGCGGCGGACGTACCAGTTCGAGAGCGCGTCGACGAGGTCGTTGAGCTTCTGGGTGGCCGGGAAGTTCTCGTAGCGGTCGAGGGCCGCGATCACGTCGCGGGTCGTGTGGTGCAGCTCGCTGATCAGCCAGCGGTCGAGCTCGCTGCGCTCCGCGACCGGGCGCTGGCCGATGCCGCGTGGGATCTCCAGCGGGTCGGTGCCGGGGCCGACCTCGAAGCCGTCAATGTTGGCGTAGATGTTGAAGAAGCTGAACACGTTGTAGAGCCGCACCAGGAACTCGCGGTGGGCGTCGCGGATGTTGGCTTCCTGGAACCGGACGCTCGTCCAGGGCGTCTGGCCGCTGAAGAGGAACCACCGCAGCGCGTCGGCCCCGTAGGTGTCGAAGATGTAGCCGGGCTCGCGGTAGTTCTTCTTCCGCTTGCTCATCTTCAGCCCGTCCTCGCCCATCATCAGGCCGAGCACGACGCAGTTCCGATACGGCAGTGGATACCCCCGCGCCGGCAGGCGGGCCGGCAGCTGGGGGTCCCCGCCCCCGGCCAGCTCCCCACTCGCCAGCAGCGTGCTGATCGCCAGCAGGCCATAGAACCACCCCCGGGTCTGGTCCAGCGCCTCGCTGATGAAGTCGGCCGGAAAGGAGTCGGCCACGCGCTCGACGCTCCCCGGCTGGTGCGGGAACCCCCACTGCGCGAACGGCATTGACCCCGCGTCCCACCAGCAGTCGATCACCTCGGTGATCCGCTCCATCTTCGCCCCGGCCGCAAACGGGCTGTCGTACGTCCACGCGTCGATGTACGGCTTGTGCACCTGGAGGTGGTCGGGCAGCTCCGGGTCAGCCGCCTTCTTCTGCGCCCACAGCCCGCCGTCGCTCGCGCCGGGCTTGGCCCACAGCTCCGTCAGCGACGCCACCGCTTCCATCTGCCCGGTCTGGCTGCACCGCCAGATCGGCAGCGGCGTTCCCCAGAACCGCTCGCGCGACAGCGCCCAATCCACGTTGTTGCGTAGAAAGTCGCCGAAGCGCCCCTCCTTGATATGGTCGGGCAGCCAATTGATCCGGTCGTTGTTCTTGAGGAATTGATCCTTGAACAGGCTTGTCCGCACGAACCAGCTCTGACGCGCGTACTGGATCAACGCGTCCTCTTCCGCCCGCGGGCAGAAGGGGTACTCGTGTCGATACTGCTCCTGGTGATAGAGCAGCCCGCGGTCCTTCAGCTCGCGCGTGATCTCCTTGTCGCAATCCTTCACCCACCGCCCGTGATACGCCTCCGGTGCGTCGTCGCTAAACGTCCCGTCCGGCCGCACGGCGTTCAGCAACGGAATCGCATCGAGATCCTGGTAACGCTGGCGCTCGTTCTGCAGCAGCTCAAAGTCCACCTCACCGAACGCCGGCGCCTCGTGCACCAGCCCCGTCCCGCTCTCCAGGGTCACGAAGTCCGCGGCCGTCACCCGCCAGCCCACGTGCACCTCGCCGCCTTCCAGCGCGGTCGCGGTCCGGTCCTTCATCGCCGCGTAGTACGTCTCGAACGGCGGCGCGTAGCGTGCCCCGAGCAGCTCGACCCCCTTGAACCGGCCGATCTCCTCCAGGTCGCGCTTCGTCTTCTGCCCGATCGTCTCGACCAGCGGCGCGGCCAGCACGAGGTAATCGCCCACCTCCGGATCGCGCACGACGGCGTACTCGATATCCGGGTGCACCGCCGCGAAGTGGTTGCTCACCAGCGTCCACGGCGTCGTCGTCCAGATCAGCAGCGACACCCGCTGCCCGCTGACCAACGCCTCCTCGAGCGCCTTCGGCAGGTGGATCGGCTGCGCGCCGGCCGGCAGCAGCGCAAACCGCACGTAGACGCTCGGATCATCAACCGTCCGATAGCCCTCACCCACCTCGCCGGCCGAGAGCGCCGTCCCGCCCTGCGCCCACCACCACACGACCTTGTGCCCCTGGTAGAGCAGCCCCCGCTCGAAGAGCTGCTTCAGCCCCCACCACACGCTCTCGACGTAGCTCTGGTGGTAGGTGACATACGCCTCGTCCAGGTTCACCCAGAAGCCGATCCGCTCGGTGAGATACTCCCACTGCCGCACGTACTTGAAGACGCTCTCGATGCACCGGCGGACGAACTCCTCGACGCCGAACGCCTCGATCTCCTCCTTCGTGTGGATCCCGAGCTCCTTGCAGACCTCGACCTCCACCGGCAGCCCGTGCGTGTCCCAGCCCGCCTTCCGGTCAACCCGCTTGCCCCGCATCGTCTGGTAACGCGGAAACAAGTCCTTGATCGCCCGCGTCAAACAGTGCCCCGGGTGCGGCAACCCGTTCGCTGTCGGCGGGCCCTCGTAAAACACGAACCGCTCCGCCCCGGCCCGCTGCTCGAGCGACCGGTCAAAGATGCGCCTCTCCTTCCAAAAGCCGAGCACCTGCTCCTCGGCCTGCGGAAAGTCATATTTCGACGGTAACGCTGGGAACATCCACGACTCCGCTCTGCCGCTTGGCGGCGCACGCCCCAAGCGGCGTGAGCAACTCGCATCCTCACCGGGTGGCACGGCCCCAAGAAACCGGCAGGATAGCGATCTCGCCCCCCACCCTCAACGCACGTCCGCCGCCCGCGCCGTCGCCGCTCGCCCGGCTTCGAAGCAGGCGATCACGCCACCCGCCGCCGACACGAGCCGCTTCCCCGGTGCCCGCACAGAGACATAGCTTCGATCGAGCCCGCCTTTGCTCGCGACCTGAAGCAACGCAGGTTATAGTTCTCACGGGTGATCTTCGCTCGAATGCCACGCGGGCCCCGTTGTCCCGCCCGAGGAGCCGCCGTGCCACACCCCGCTGTCCGTTGCCGCAGCGCGCTCGCCCTCGGCCTGCTCGCCGCCCTGGCGCTGCCGGTACCCGCGGCCGAGGTCCGGACCGACCCCGCCGACCTCGCCGTCGGCTTCCCCTTCGGCTTCAGCCAGCGCGCCGTCCGCGAAGGCCAGTGGTTCCCGATCCAACTCGCCCTCCAGCTCCAGGGCGCCGAGTTCCAGGCCATCGAGCTCCACGTCCAGTGCACCGACCTCGAGGGCGACTTCGTCACCTACGTCGCTGACAACCTCGTCCTCTCCGCCAACGCCGGGCTCCAGCGTTTCTGGTGCTACGCCGCCGCCAGCCGCTCGCGCAGCACGCTCGGCGCCGGCCCCACGCTCGACGCCCCCGATCGCGTCGCCATCGTCGACGCCGATTCCGGCGCCGTCCTCACCAGCCTCGCGTTCGAGCCCCCCGAGGTCGTCGACGCTGACGCCGTCCTCATCCTCGACATCAGCCGCCGTCCCCTCGCCAGCCTCCGCACCCTCGAGAGCGGCACCGTCGACATCACCGGCCCCGCCTGGGGGGCGCGCCGCTACTACCGCAAGACCTTCTACGGCGCCCGCCAGGCGGCCGACCTGCCCGACGCCTGGTTCGCCCTCGAGCCCATCAACGCCATCGTCTGGAACGAGCCCGACTTCGAGCCCGGCGTCGAACAACGCGGTATCGGCGGCGTCCAGCTCAACGCCCTTAAACGCTGGGTCCGCTCCGGCGGCTCGCTCGTCGTCGGCCTCGGCCCCAACGCCGACGCCGTGGCCGCCAGCCCGCTCGCCGAGCTCCTCCCGGTCACCTTCGACGGCGGCGTCACCGCGCTCGTCAACCTGCCCAACTGGCGCGAACGCTACGGACGCGCCGCCCCCCGCGCCGAGTTCACCAGCCTCGAGGCCGCCAACGTCCGCCTGAAACCAGGCGCCAGCCGGCTCGTCGTCGAGCAGTGGGACGGCCGCCTCCGCCCCCTTGTCGCCCGCGGCCATTACGGCGCCGGCGAGGTCACCGTCGTCGCCACCAGTCTCCGCCAACTGCTCCGGTCCGAGTTCGGCGACACCTTCGCCGAAGACCTGCTCAGCCTCTGCCGCAACCCCGACACCTTTCGGGAAAAGGAAGCCGGCGCGACCCAGTTCCTCATGCTCGAGCGCCCCGCCGTCGCCGACCCGCTGCTCAACCGGATCGACTTCGCCGGCATCGGCCGCCTCTTCGTCCTCTTCGTCACCTTCTTCGTCGGTGCCTACATCGCCGCCGCCACGCTCGTCAGCTTCTTCTGGCTCAAGTCAAAGCGGCAGGCGACCTGGGCCTGGCCGGTCTTCGGCCTCATCGCTGTCGCCGTCAGCCTGCTGAGCTGGGGCACCGTCCGCGCCAGCCGCGGCCTGGCCGACCAGCTCCACTCTGTCGCGATCATCGACCTCGACGCGAGCGCGTCCCACGGCCGCGGCTGGGCGTGGTTCGGCTACCGCAGCACGAACCGCCAGACACCTGACTTCACCCTCCGCGGCACATCCGAAGACCCGCTGCGCCCGCCGCTGACCTACCTCCGCCCACGCACGCCCGGCCGCCGGACCAACACCTACCCGACGCCCGCCCGCTACACGGTCTACCCTGATGAGGCCCGGATTGAAGACGTGCCGCTTCGCGCGACGCTCAAGCAGTTCGAAGGCCGGTGGGAGGGCGACGTCGGCGGCGCGATCCGCGGGCGGCTGATCGTGGACCGGCGGGCGGGCCAGGTCACCGCGTCGAGCTGGGTGGCCAACGACCTGCCGGCCGACCTGGTGGGTGGAGTCCTGCTCTACCTCGATCCGCGCACGCCCGGCGACCTGCCGGCGACGGTCAGCGAGCTGCGGCAGGCGTCCTACCGCCGCGCGACGCTCGGTGCCACGCCGCCGCCGTTCAATGTTTTGGCCGTCCCGCTGCCGCCGCTGGCCCGGGGCACGCGCACGCAGCAGCGGCTCGGCGCCGCGCTGTACGCCCGCGTCGGGCAGGAATTCGCCCGCTGGCAGCAAAGCACCAACCGCCGCGAGTACCAGCGCCCCGACCTGCCCACGCTGCTCGACCTCCAGAACGACGACTGGGCGGGGGCCAACAGCTTTGCGGCCGCCGCCTTCCTCGCCTCCACGATCGACTTCTACCTGCACGCCGAACTGTCGCGGGAGAACCAGTTCGACGACCTGGGCACGCCGGTTCAATTGACCGGGTTGCCGGAGCTGGACATCTCGCACTGGCTGCGCCCCGGCCAGGCGGTTTTGCTGTAC
This sequence comes from uncultured Planctomycetales bacterium, assembly GCA_964499235.1. Taxonomy (GTDB): domain Bacteria; phylum Planctomycetota; class Phycisphaerae; order UBA1845; family Fen-1342; genus JAFGRR01. Next base: position 22,961 of record CAZCKC010000032.1, read on the forward strand.
GTCAGCGAGACGCCGGCCCGGTTGACGCTGGAGCGGAACGGCGCTCCGGTCGCGGCCAGCCGCGGAAATGTCTTGTACCGGGTGCGGCTGCCGGTGGAATATGTGGGGGGCCCGCCACGCGTGGAGGATTTGGGGCGGTGATCATCGAAACGATCAACCTGACGAAGCGCTACGGCAAGCTGGTCGCGCTGAACAACCTGCACCTCAAGATCGACGCGGGCGAGTGCTTCGGCTACATCGGTCCCAACGGCGCCGGCAAGACCACCACGATCCGCATCCTCGCCACGCTCCTCCAGCCGACTTGGGGCGAGGCCCGGGTCTGCGGGCACGTCGTCGGCTACGAGTCGCGCAAGATCCGCCCGCTGATCGGCTACGTGCCCGACTTCTTCGGTGCGTACGAGGACATGGTCGTGCAGGAGTATCTCGAGTTCTTCGCCGCGGCGTACAACCTCATCGGCAAGCAGCGCACGCAGGTCGTCGGCGACGTGCTCGAGCTGACCGACCTCAGCTACAAGCGCGACGCGCTGGTCGACGGGCTCTCGCGCGGCATGAAGCAGCGGCTCAGCATCGCCCGCGTCCTGCTGCACGACCCGAAGCTGCTGCTGCTCGACGAGCCCGCCAGCGGCCTCGACCCGCGGGCCCGCATCGAGATCCGCGAGCTGCTCAAGGAGTTGCGGCGGATGGGCAAGACGATTCTGATCAGCTCGCACATCCTGCCCGAGCTGGCCGACCTCTGCACCTCCATCGGCATCATCGAACGCGGCGAGATGATCTACCAGGGCTCGGTCGCCGAGGCCCTCCGCCGGGCCCGCGTCGGCACCGTGATCCACGTCATGACGCCCGACGACCAGCAGCGGACCTGCGAGGTGCTCAGCACCCTCGCGGCCGTCCGCAGCGCCCAGATCCAGGACGGCATGGTGATCGTCTCGCTCGACAGCACCACCAGCGACTTCAGCTTCATCGCCAGCGCCATGCTCAACGCCAACCTGCGGATCCACGAGATCAAGCAAGAGGACGTCAACCTCGAAACCGCCTTCATGCGTTTGACCAAGGGGATCGTGCAGTAGCGCGACCGCTGATCCGCGGCCGCTGCCGCCCTCGCCAACAGGAGACGTCACCCATGTTCGGAGCCCTGTCGCATACCTGGGAACTGCTGGGCAGCTCGTTCCACGTGCTCAGCAAGGACAAGGAGCTGATGATCTTCCCGATCATCTCGGGGATCGTGAGCGTGCTCGTCATGGCCAGCTTCGCTGGCGGCTTCTACGGCGTCGGCGGGATGGAGACGCTCCAGGCGGTCACCGACGAGAGCGGCGAAGCGCAGCTCACCACCGCCCAGCAGGTCGGCTACGCCCTCACCGCCTTCGCCTTCTACTTCGTCAGCTACTTCGTCGTCATCTACTTCAACGCCGCCCTCATCGGCGCCGCCCACATCCGCCTCACCGGCGGCGATCCGACCGTCGCCGACGGCTTTGCGGCCGCCAACCGCTGCCTGCCGGCGATCACCGGCTGGGCCCTGGTCGCCGCCACCGTCGGTATGCTGCTGAACATGCTCGAGAACCGCAGCCAGGGGCTCGCCCGCTTGGTCACCGGCCTGATCGGGATGGCGTGGACGGTGATCACCTTCCTGGTCGTCCCGGTCATCGTCATCGAGCGGGCCTCGCCGATCGCGGCCATCAAGCGCAGCACCAAGATGCTCGGTGACACGTGGGGTCCGCAGCTCGTCTCGCACCTGAGCTTCGGCCTGATCGGCTTTTTGGTCTCGCTGCCGGCGATCGCGGTGCTCGCGTTCGGCGTCGTGCTGGTGGCGGGTGGCACCGTGGCGCTCGGCACCGCGCTGCTGGCGGTCGGGATCCTCGCGGTCCTGCTCATCGCGATCGTGCTGACGACGCTGAAGGGGATCTTCACCGCCGCCCTCTACGCGCACGCGGCGCACGAGCGGCTCGACTACTTCTCCTCAAGCCAGCTCAGCGCGAGCTTCACCACCCGCGGCTAAGCAACGAGTCGCAAGCCGACGCAGACGCGAGCAGCTATGGGCATCCTTACCGACATCGGCTGGTACTTCTGGCGGCTCGCCCCGGGCAACCCGATCGTCGTCCGGGTCGTCGCCGCCGGCGGCAAGCGCGTCCGCCACATGTGGGCGCGCTTCGCCTACCTCGCGATCCTCTTCGTCGTCATGGTCGTCGCCAGCGGCGAGCTGTTCCGCGCCGGTAGCTCCCTGGCCGACCTCGCCAAGAACGCCAGCTCCACCTTCATCGCGATCAGCATCGTCCAGCTCATCCTCATGAGCCTCGTCGCCCCCGTCTTCACGGCCGGCGCGATCACCCAGGAGCGCGACAGCAATACCTTCGACATCCTGCTCACCACCCCGCTGACCAACGCCCAGATCGTGCTCGGTACGCTGCTCAGCCGGCTGATGTTCGTTTGGCTGATGCTGCTCAGCGGGCTGCCGATCTTCGCCATCACGATGATCTACGGCGGCGTCACGAGCTACGAAATCTTTCAAAGCCTCGGCCTCGCCGCCACCACCGGCCTCGTCGCCGGCGCGACCGCCATCATGATCGCCATGGCCAAGGCCGGCACGCGCAGCACGATCTTCTGGTTCTTCCTCGGCGTGGCGATCTACCTCCTCGGCGTCGGCGCGCTCGGCTGGTACTCTGGCACCTGGGTCCCCGAGGCGCCGCGCAGCGCCGCCTTCAGCGGCCAGCAGATGAGCTGGCTCGCGCCGTTCCACCCCTTCCTCGCCCTCTTCGTCATCACCGGCCAGACCCCCGCCCCGCCGCTCAGCGAGGTGATCAAGTACGGCTGGCCGTGGCGCTGGATGCTCGCCAACCCGGCCGGCGCCTACATGGTGATGACGACGCTGCTGTCCGTGGTGATGGTCGCCATCGGCCTGCTCTTCGTCCGCCAAGGCCAGAAAGAGGGCGAGGCGACGCTGCTGAACCGCCTCACGCAGTTCACCCGCCGGCAGGTGACGGAGAACAACGGGCGCAGCCGCCCCGCCCGCCGCGTCTGGAAAAACCCGATCGCTTGGCGCGAGGCCAACACCCGCGGCAACGCCGTCACGCGGGCCGTCATGCGCTTCGTTTTCATCCTTGGCGGGCTGGTCCTGGGGTTGTTTCTACTCTACGCCTTCTACCAGGGCTGGTTCGGACTCCGCGGACCCGGCGGGCAGCTCGATCCCGCGCTCATGCGCCAGGCGCTGACCGCGATCGTTTGGATCGAGCTCGCGGTCATCCTGCTGGTGGTCACAAACACGGCCGCCGGCACGCTCACCCGCGAGAAGGAATCGCAGTCGATGGAGATCCTGCTCACGACACCGCTCACCAGCCACTACATCGTGGCCGGCATGCTGCAGGGGCTCGTTCGCTTCACTGTGCCGCTGGTGGCGGTGCCGACTGGAACACTGTTGATCTTTGTCGTCGCCGACCTAATCCGTGGCGGCACGCCCGTGACGACCTGGGAGTCGGTCCTGCTGGCGCCCTTGCTGATGCTGGCCTTCTGCGCGCTGGCCGCGATCGTCGGGCTCCACTTCTCGCTGACCTCGCGCACCACCGTCCGCGCGGTGATGGTCTCGACGGCCATCGTGCTCGGCGTCAGCGGGCTGATCACCGCCTGCGGGCTCGCGGTCAGCCAGGGCAGCGCCCAGTTCGCCGCCGTCGTCCTCCCCTTTACGCCCTTTCCGGCCATGCAGGCCCTGATCGACGTGCCCGGCCTCAGCGACGCAGCGAACCTCTCCCGCCGCGAGTTCGCCGAGGTCCGCGGCATCCGCGCGTTCACGACGCTCATCGCCGCTGCCGTCTACCTCGGCGTGACCTTCGCCCTTTATCAGAACATGGTGAAGAGCTTCGACCGCATCGTCCGCAAGCAGGCGCGTTAACCACAGGTGTCCGGTGATGAGATCGCCACTACTCGAAGATGTTCTGGAATCGTTCGTGGTTGTCGGAACGCAGCACTGTGACCAACGCGACAATCCTCATCAACCCGGGTCGTCCCGGGTGCGCGCAGCCGCGGGTCGTCAAGCGGCGGCCGCTGCGCTATTCGCGGATGACGCCTCCACGCGGCGAACTGAAACGGCAACTGCTCGCAAACGGCGGGGGCGTAGCTTAATGGCGTTCGTGGCTGCCCCTAGTTCCTACGAAGCAGACGTTTGCCACCGGAGCGGCCGCTGACGATCTCGTAGTCGCGGACCGGAACGACGACGATGCGCCGGACCTGATCGTGGTCAAGAACGCCGACGCCGGGTTCGCCATCTTTCTGGCCACCGGCGACGGGACTTT
>CAZCKC010000033.1:0-26797 GCA_964499235.1 uncultured Planctomycetales bacterium
CTCCCGTTGCGCCTGTGTGGCGTTGCGCCTGCCGGAACCCGCCACCGGCCGGTGGTCAGACGTCGAGGTTCTTCACGTGCACCGCGTTGATCTCGATGAACTCCCGCCGCTGCTCGACGTTCTCGCCCATCAGGATGCTGAAGATCCGGTCGGCCTCGACCGCGTCGATGTCGGCCTGCTCCGGATCGTCGGTTGTCTCGCCCACGATCACCCGCCGCAACACGCGGTTCTCCGGGTTCATCGTGGTCTCCCAGAGCTCTTCCTTGTTCATCTCGCCGAGCCCCTTGAACCGCCGGACTTCCCAGCCCTGCCCACCGGTACTGCGCACCGCGATCGGCACGCCGAAGAGGTTCTCGATCTCCACGTTCGACTTCTGCTTGCTGTGCATCACGAACAACGGCGGCGACAGCTCACCCGTTACCAGCTCCTCGCGCCGATGAAACAGGTCATCCACCGTGCAGTCGAACTGCCCCAGCGACGCAAATGCCTCCGCCAGCGGCCCCGTCTCGGTCAGCTCATTCTTCACGAACGACACGCCGGCCGCCTCCTGCTGCTCGCGGAACGTCTCGAACGACGCCTCGTCATAGAAGTAATGCTCCGCATCCACCAGCAACGCCCGCAAGATCGGCAGCTTCCCGTCACGATAGTACGCCTGCACGAACGGCTCGAACAAAATACCCCGCCGCCCCAACACCCGCGCGTAGTGCTCGATCCGCGCAATCACCCGCAGCAGCGCGCTCAGCCCCTCGTCCGTCAGCTCGCGCCGCAGGCTGCCGTCCGGCCGCTTGATCTCCACCCGGATATTCTCCAAACCGAGCTCCGTCAGCCGCCGGTGCAGTGCCGGATCGTCGATCAGGTAATCGACCTTCTTGCCCTTCTGCAACTGGTACAGCGGCGGCTGCGCGATGAAGACCTTGCCGTGCTCAATCAGCGGCCGCAAGTGCCGGAAGAAGAACGTCAAGAGCAGCGTGCGAATGTGCGAGCCATCCACGTCGGCATCGGTCATGATGATGATCTTGCCGTAACGCAGCTTGCTAAGGTCGAACTCTTCCTTGCCGATCCCCGTCCCCAGCGCCTTGATGATCTCGATGATCTCGTTGTGCCCCAGGATCCGGTGCAGCCGGGCCTTCTCCACGTTCAGGATCTTTCCGCGAATCGGCAAAATCGCCTGCGTCCGGGAGTCGCGGTGGCCCTTCGCCGAGCCGGCCGCCGAGTCGCCCTCGACGATGAACAGCTCCGTTGACTCGACATCGCGGCTCGAGCAGTCCACCAGCTTCCGCGACAGCCCGCCGCCCGCCATCGCGGACTTTCGGGCCGTCTCGCGGGCCTTCCGCGCCGCCTCGCGCGCCTGCGCCGCCTGCACCGCTTTCTGGATCACCCGCTTCGCCTCCGAGGGATGCTCCTCGAGGTACGCCGCCAGGTGCTCGTTGACCGTCGTCTCGACGAACGTGCCGACCTCGCCGTTGCCGAGCTTCGTTTTCGTCTGCCCCTCGAACTGCGGCTCCGGCACCTTCACCGAGATCACCGCCGTGAGCCCCTCGCGGATGTCATCCCCGCTTGGTGTCGGATCGTTGCTGCGGTACAGCCCGTTCTTCCGCGCGTGATAGTTCAGCACCCGCGTCAGCGCCGCCCGAAAGCCCGACAGGTGCGTGCCCCCCTCCACCGTGTTGATGTTGTTCGCGAACGACAGCACCATCTCGTTGAAGCCGTCGGTGTACTGCAGCGCGACCTCGCAGATCAGCCGCGTCTCCTCGTCCTCGCGCGCGAACAGGATCGTCTCGTGCAGCCCCGTTCGCCCCGCGTTCAGGTGCTGCACGAACTCCTTGATCCCTTCCGAGAAGTGGAACACCTCCGCCTGGTCGTTCCGCTCGTCCGTGATCGAGATCGTGATCCCCGAGTTCAAGTACGCCAGCTCGCGCAGCCGCTTCACCAGGATGTCATAGTGAAACTCGGTCTCGCTGAAGATCTCGCCGTCCGGCATGAAATCGATCAGCGTCCCCGTCCGCTCCGTCGCCCCGACGTGCGTCAGCGGCTGCGCCGTCCGCCCCCGCTCGAACGCCATCGTCCAGATCTTCTTCTCGCGCTGCACCCGGACCTTCAGCCACTTCGCCAGCCCGTTCACCACGCTCACGCCGACGCCGTGCAGCCCGCCCGAGACCTTGTAGCTGCTCCGGTCGAACTTGCCCCCCGCATTCAGCTTCGTCAGGCAAATCTCCAGCGCCGACAAGCCGCCCTGGTCCGGCCGCACCCCCACCGGAATCCCGCGCCCGTTGTCCTCGACGCTCACGCTGCCGTCCGCCCGCAACACCACGCTGATCCGGTCGCAAACCCCCGCCATCGCCTCGTCGATCGAGTTGTCCACGATCTCGTAGACCAGGTGGTGCAGCCCCCGGATCCCCGTGTCGCCGATGTACATGCTCGGCCGCTTCCGCACGTGCTCGATCCCCTCGAGCACCACGATGCTGCTCTCGTCATACGCCGCCACGAACGACGTCAACGCGTAATCTCGGTCCTGCCAGGCCCCGTTCTGCTTCGTGCTCAGGCGCAGGTAGATCGGCGTGCCATCCGTCGGCAACGTGTTCACGGCCGTCTTCGTGCGGTCAGCCAGCTCGCGCTCGTAGATATCCGCTTGACCCGGCTCACGCCCGATCTGCAGCCGGTAAGCGCTGGCGCCCTCCACCGGCCGCCACTCGAACTGCACCGACTCGCCGGCCAACTGGTCGCCGGAACGATGGCTGATCAACTCCGCCGCGGGTCCCGCTTCGGTCACTCGGTCACCTCCACCTGTGCACTGCCCGCCCCGCTGTTCGCCGCCGGCACAAACCGCAGCGCTCGCACGCCGCGCACCTGCCGTACCAACGCCCGCTTCAACGCGCCCGCCTGGCGCGTCAGGTGAAATCGCAGCGTCGCATCCGCAACCCCGATCGTCACCACGCCCTCTTCGCAGCCCTGCACCACCGTCTGTTCAACCCACTCCGGCGCCGCCACCCGCATCCAGCCCGCCTGCACGTCGACCAGCTTCTGCGCCGCCCGTGCCGCCGGCCCCAGACACGCCGCCAGCCGCGCATCGGTCAACAACGGCTGCGGCCCCCGGCGCCGCCGGTTCGCGAAGATCTGCCGCCACTGGGTTTCATTCATGCCGACCAATCCTCATGTGGACAGCGAGACCGGCATGACCACGTACAAAAACTCGTTCTTATCCTCACCACACAACACCCCCGGCCGAAAGCTCTCGTGCAGCTCGATGAAGATCTGCTCGTACTCCACCGCCCGCAGCGCCTCCGCCACGAACGCCGGGTTGAAACCGATCTCGATCGCTTCGCCCTGGTAGTCCACCGGCAACTCGACCCGGGCTTCACCCTGTTCCGGCGAGTTCGCCGAGATCACCAGCGTCCCCGGCTCGAAGCGCAGCCGCACCGCCCGCGAATCCTCCGTCGTCAACAACGCCGCCCGGCGGATCGCCCCATGAAACTCGTCCTTCGGCAGCTGCGCTCGCTTGTCATTGTCGTCCGGGATCACCTTCTGGTAATCCGGGAAGTTCCCCTCCACCAGCGCCGTCGCCAACAGCCGCTCACCGCTCCGCAACAGCAACTGGTTCGGCCGCACACCGATCTCGATCGTCCAGCCGGCCCCCTTCTTCGGCGGCTGGAACACCCGCTCGAACACGCTCAGCGCCTTCGCCGGCACGATCAGTTGAAAGTCACTCCCCTTCGCCTGGTCCAGCACCCCGCCGGCCCGCGCCAACCGCCGCCCGTCCGTCGCCACCAGAAAGATCTTCTTGCCGACCTTGTCCCACAACACGCCATTGATCGCGTAGCGGCTCATCTCCCGGGCGGCCGCGTACGACGTCAGCCCGATCATCCGCCGCAACTCCGCACCGCTGATCGCCAGGTCCGCTTCCGTGTCAAAGACCGGGCTCGGCGGAAAGTCGGCCGGGCTCATCACGTAGATCTTGAACTCGCTGCCGGTCCCGCGAATCACGCACGACCGCTCGTCAGTCTCCAACGTGACCTCGATGTCATCCAACTCGCGAACAATGCTCAACAGCCGATCCGCCGGCACCACCGCCTCACCCGGCTCGTCCGTGCCGATCGTCACCACGCTCACCTGCAGCGTCGCCTCGCCGTCCGTCCCGGTCAGCTCCACGCGCTCCCCATGCGCGTTCAGCTTCACGCACTGGAAGATCGGCTTGGTCGTCCGGCCGCCGGCGAGCGTTGCAATCGCCGCCAGCCCCTCCTGGAACTCCTGACGCGGCAGGCGTGTTTTCATCCGTTGCACACCTCTCCCAAACAGGCGCCCCCGTTCCGGGGCGCCCCCGTTTCATCAACTGACCACCCGGACGAGGATCACGAGCAAGAGAGTTCTTCGTTGTCCCTCGTCGTCAGCCCTGTCAGGGTTGTGGCGCCCGGCCACTGGGGCACTCTAACCTACTCAGAATACAGCAGATAGAAGCCGGTGTCCCGCGCCAAGAACCCCGGTAGCATCGTGACATTCCTGGCAGTTCAAACAGCCACCGCCGCCCCGCGACGAGGCGGTGTCAGCCCGCTGTCCGCTAGACCCCCATTGTACCTCAGGTTGCTGACATGCGTTAGTGGGGCGCAAGCAATTGACGCGAGAGCTTCGCCAGCGTGTCGGCCATCGCCGGATCCCGGGCCTTATCCGCTTCGATCGACCGCTCCGCATGCAGCACCGTGGAGTGATCCCGCCCCCCGAAATGCCCGCCGATCTCCTCCAGGCTCAGCGGCGTCAACTTCCGCGTCAGGTACATCGCCACCTGCCGCGGCAATGCAATCGACCGGGAGCGCTTGCGACCCAGGACCTCCGACACCTTGATCCCGTAGTGCTGCGCCACCTGCTGGATGATGTCCCCCACCTGGAGTCGGCGACTCTCAAAACCCTGAATGTCCTGGAGCACCCGCCGCGCCGTCTCAACCGTCAACGGCATGTCGGCGATCTGGGCCTCGCTGATCAGCTTCGTCAGCGCCCCCTCCAACACCCGCACGTTGTCGTCCACCCGCTGGGCAATGAAGTCCAGCACCTCCACCGGGATCTCGCACCCCCGCAGCCGCGCCTTCTTCGCCAGAATCGCGTGCCGCGTCTCCCGGTTCGGCGGGTCGACCTGCGTCACCAACCCCCAGTTGAACCGGCTCACCAGCCGGTCCTCCAGCGTCGGGATCTCGGTCGGCCGCGCATCCGCCGACAGGATGATCTGGCTGCGGTTCTGGTACAGCACGTTGAACGTGTGAAAGAGCTCCTCCTGGCTCGACTCCCGGTTTGCCAGGAACTGCACGTCGTCGATCACCAGCACGCTCGTGTCCCGCGCCCGGTTCCGAAACTCCGGCAGCGTCCCGTCCTCGATCGCCCGCACGAACTCGTTCACGAACGTCTCGCAGGACATGTACAGGAAATTCGCGTCTGGCCGGCTCTTCCGTAGCTCTGCGCACACCGCGTGCAGCAGGTGCGTCTTGCCCAGCCCTGAGGAACCATGCAAGAATAGCGGGTTGTAAAGCGTTCCCGGCTGGCTGCACACCGCGCGACAAGCCGCGTGTGCCAGCCGATTCGACGGCCCCACGACAAACTGCTCGAACGTGTAGTCCGGGTTCAGCGGCGACGACGCCACGATCTTCGACAGCAGGCTCACCGAGCCGCTCGATCGCTCCTCGGAGCTGTCAAACCGCACGGTCAGCAGATAGCCCGTGATGCTGGTCGCCGCCTCGGCGAACGCCCGCGTGCATTGGTCGCGGAGATACTCCGCCCGCGCCGCATCTGGCACCTGGATCTGGAGCTCGCCCCCCTCGATCGTGGCCGGCGGCAGGTCATCGAACCACGCCCGGTACAATTCGGGACTGCGGGTTCGAAAGGTCGCTAGCAAACGCTCCCAGGGGAACGCCTCTTCATCCATGCCGACTCGCGCACCCACCGGCTTCTTCACCCTCGTCACGACGTCCACCCTCGCTGGTCGACGCCCCCCAGCACGACGCGTTCACCCGACGCGAAACCACCCGCTCAGCCGCACGCATCGGCCGGCTCAGGCGGACTCCCCGATCACTTCCTCTCGAAACAACTCGCGCAGGACGCACGTCGCATACGAGCCACGCGGCAAGAGAAACGTCAGTTCAAGATAGGTGCCGCGCCGATCAGCGCCAAGGCTGATTTTCGCGTCCTCAATCCGAAACCGCAGCGGCCGCCGCCCACCGTGCACACGATAAAACTGGTTGCCAAACAGCTCGCGGCTCCCCTCAGCTTCGGCGAGCACCGCCGCCTCCATCGCCTGCGCCACGCCCGCCGGCTCCGTCATCCGCGGCCCGAACAGCGGCCCGCTCGGGCTGATCTCGAACGCATCCGCCCGCGGCTGCTCCACCGTCGGATTCTCAACCGCAAAGACCGCCCCGTTCCGATGCACCCACGCCAGGTCACCATCCAGCAGCGTCCCCAACCCGCTCTCCAGCCGCCGCGCCACCACCTGGTTGAACAGGTGCGACTGGTACGCCGAGATCAGGAACTGCCGCGTGCTCTTGTCGACCGCCAGGAACGCTTTCTTCTTCTTCCCGAACCGCGCCAGGGCCTTCAGCGCCCGCCGCTCGTCCCGGTACATCGCCGGCCACTGCCGGATCGCCTGCTCGTACTTCCCCGCCTCGTACAACTCCCGCGCCGTCCGAATGCTCCCGTGATCGGCGTCGCTCGGCTGGCCCAGCATCAGGTCGACCACCTCGTCGACCCGGTTCTCCAACACCATCCGCCCCAGGGCAACGTTGTCCCCGCGATCCCCAAACCGCTGCGGCCCGAAGTAATTCGGCACCCCCGCCTCCGCCAGCCGCCGCAACGCGTCCTGAAAATCGGCCAGCCGATCCGCTTCCGTATCCCGCACCCGAATCCGAAACCGATTGCCCCGCAGATGCCCCAGCCGCAGCTTGTTCCGGTGCCGCGTCGTCTTCAGAATCTGGATCCGCGGAATCTGCAACGCCTCGACCGCCGCCGGATCCGCGTGCTCAACCGACATCCACTGGCGCGTGACCGCCCGCGCGTCCTTCAACCCCGCATAACCGATATCGTACCGCTTCACCTTCAATGCCTCGGCCAGGTCATGCACTGCCTGCATCGTCCCCAGCCCGGCCTTCTCCACCCAAAAGTACGTGTGCGTCCCCTCGCCGCTCGGCTCGTAAAGCGGCTCCTCTTCGACCACGAAGTCCTCGTAGTCCGCCTTCAGGCGTCCCGGCGCCCGCTCGAATTCCTTAAGCTGATGCGGCAGGTCAAGCGTCATTCCGTTCCTTGCTTCGGCTCCGTCCTCGTCTCTGTCGGCCGCACGATCACCGCATCCGCCTGCGCCACGCAGTTCCCGTTCGCCAGCCGCTGGCTGTGCAGGTTGATCAGCGCATTCGCGCCCCGCTCCGCCGCCTGCGCCTTGACGCCCTCGACCGCCTCCGCCGGCGTGCGATGCCCATCCGTGAAGACCGCCTCAATCTGCCGCGTGAGCTCAAACCCCCGCAGCTCCCCGCTCGAGCTCGTCGCGATGATCCGGCTCGCCCGCGCTTGCCGCTGCGCCCGGGCCTCCTCAACCGCCTTCAGCGAGTGCTTCACGTCCCGCTGGTGCCGGGCAGCCAAATGCCGAAACCGCAGTCGCCGCCACAGCCCGCCCGCCAGCAGCAACACCACCAGCCCGCCCGCCACCATGACGATCAACCGCGTCGTCGCATCCAGCTGGTTGTATTGCTCCAGCAAACCGCCCATCAACCGCTCCGCCGCGGACCGGACCCGGATGACAACCGCCCCGAACCTGACTACTCTAACCGCTCGCCGTGATCGGCGCAGCCGCCGAGGAGTCCCGCCATGCTACGCTATCGCGTCTTCCATACCAGCCGCGGCGCCATGGGTTTCGTCACCGGTCCCCGCGGGCTGCGGCGGGTCTACCTGCCCGAAGCCAACGCCGGCACCATCGAGCAACAGGTCCACACCGACTTCCCCGGCGCCGCGTCCGATTCCGACCTGCTCCCCGGCCTCGTCGCCCAGTTCCAGGCCTACCTCGCCGGCGAGCCCGTCACCTTCAACGCCCCCCTCGACCTCGCCCGCTACAACAATTTCGACGTCGACGCCTGGCGAGCCTGCCAGGAAGCCGCCTACGGCCAGACCCAGTCCTATAAACAGATCGCCGAGCGCATCGGCCGCCCCGGCGGCGCGCGGGCCGTCGGCCTCGCGATGAGCCGCAACCCCTTCCCGATCGTCGTGCCGTGCCATCGCGTGCTGAAGTCCGACGGCGGGCTCGGCGGCTACTCCGGCCCGGGCGGCATCGTCTTCAAGCAGGAACTCCTCGAGCTCGAGCACCGCGCCGCAACCGCCTCGGCTTAAGCTTCCAGCCGCGCCAGGTCCGCAAAATAATCCGGATAGCTCTTCGACACGCAGTGCGCATCCCGAATCGTCACGCCCGCGATCCGCATCCCGGCCACCGCAAAGCTCATCGCCATCCGGTGATCGTCATACGTATCGATCGCCGCCCCCCGCGCCCGCTCCGGCGGCGTGATCGACAAGCCGTCCTCGCGCGCCTCAACCCGCGCTCCCAGCTTGCTCAGCTCGCGCTCCAGCGCCGCGATCCGGTCCGTCTCCTTGATCCGCAGGTTCGCCACGTTCCGCACGTGCGTCGTCCCCTGCGCAAAGAGCGCCACCACCGCCAGCGTCTGGACCGTGTCCGGCATCTGGTTCAAATCCACATCCACCGCCCGCAACTCCCCCACCGGCGGCCCCGTCACCGCGATTCCCTCCGCCGTCTCCTCCACCGCGCACCCCATCTGTGCCAAGACATCCACAAAATGCACGTCCCCCTGTCGACTCTCCCGCGTCAGGTCGCGCACCACCACCTTGCCCCCCGTCACCGCCGCCGCCGCCCAGTGATACGTTGCCCCGCTCGCGTCCGGCTCGACGTCATATTCCCCCGCCCGGTAACGCTGTGCCGCCGGCACGATGAACTTGTTCGCCGCCTCGTCCACCACCTCCACACCGAGCTCCCGCATCACGTCCAGCGTCATCTCGAGGTAAGGCCGACTCGGTAACGCTCCTGTCACCTCCAGCAACACGTCCTGGTACGCATACGGCGCCACCATCAACACCGCGCTGATGTACTGGCTCGACGGCGGCCCCACGAACGCCACCTGCCCGCCAATCAACCCCCGCCCGTCAATCCGCAGCGGCAAGTACCCCTCCGCCGCCGCGTACCCGATCCGCGCCCCCAACCCCCGCAACACCTCGACTAGCGGCCCGATCGGCCGCTCGCGCATCCGCGCCGCCCCATTCAGCGTAAACACCCCCTGCGTTAAACACGTCAACGCCGTCAGAAATCGCGTCGCCGTCCCCGCCAACCCCCCATCAATCAGCCCCTCCTCCGCCGGCAGCACCCCGTTCCGTCCGCCAACCGTCACCCGCCGCCGCTCCGCATCCACCTCCACCACGAGCCCCAACGCCCGCAGCCCAGCCAGCATCCGGTCCGTGTCGTCACACAGCCCCGCCTCCCGGAGGACGCTCTTCCCATTCGCCAGCGCTAAGCACGCCAGGTAACGGTTTGTCAAGCTCTTCGAGCCCGGTGGCCGAATCGTCCCCCCCACCCGCGGCGCGGGGTTCATCATCACGTCGTCACCTTGCCACGCGATCGGCACGCGACTGCACTCCTGCCAACAACCCAGCTCAGACGACCGGCGCTACGCCGCCGGCCGCAACCGATAGACCGCCTCCAGCGCCCACGCCAGCACCTCCGGCGCAACGCACTCCTCCCCATGATCCCGTACCCGCCCCAGCCGGATCCGTCCCGCCGACTCCCCCAGCCAGATCCGACAACACACGCCCCCCGCCGCCGAAAGCCGACACACCGCCGGCCGCCCCACCCGCGCCGGCCCACTCGGCGTCACCAGCGCCAGGTCCCCGCGCGAAAACATCGGCGCCATCGCATCCTCGTCAACCCGCACCGCAAACGCTTGCGGCAACGCCCGCGCCAGCGACACGTTCTCCAGAAACCGCCGCCCGCCCCCATCCGCGCCAGCCGCCCCGAGCACCTTCACCCGCGTCCCATCCCCCGCGCCGCCCGCCAGCACCGGCTCGTCCAGCCACAACGCGCCCAGCGGTTCAGCCTCCCCCTCGGGCAACAGCGGAAACCCGTTCGGCCCCTCTCCCGGCCCCGGCAGTCGCAGCGGCGTTTCATCCCCACCATAGATCGGAATCAGCCCCGCCCCCGCCGGCAGCCCCGGCGCCGGCGCCTGCAGGTCCTCCGACCGCAGCAGCAAGTCCAAAAACGCCTCGATCGGCGCAGCCAACTCGGGCTTGCGCTCTAGCGCCTCAATCAGCCGCGCCACGACCGCCTGGTGCCGCCCCCGCGTCCCCGCGATCACCATCGTCCCTCGCGCCGCCACCCCCGTCAGCAGCCACTGCAGGTCCTCCCCCGTCAGCTCGCACATCTTCACCAGCACGTCGCCCGTCGGAATCTGCCCGCGCTCGAACGCTTCGTAGGCCTCCGGCGCCAGCGCGAGCCGCTCGGCAAACCGCGCCTTGCCCCGGGCCCCGTAGTGCCGCCGCCGCAATTCTGCGATCCGTTGCCCCAACTCCTTGCTGCGTCCCGCCATCGCCAGCCACCTCGCCAACTCGTCGCGGAGCCCCCGCGCTCCCATCCTAACCGCGTGCACCCTTAACGCAGATCCAGAAAACCGGCGTCGTGCGGCTCCAGTTCGACCACCACCGCCTCATCCCCCACCGTCACCGCCGCCACGCGGAACCAGCGCTCCCCGTTCGGCCACCGGAAATCGTTCCGCCAGCTCAATGGCGCCGCGTCCCGCCCCGCCCCAAGCAAGCCCCGCAGCCGCTCGACCACCACGCCGCGCGGCAATGGCACGTTCCCCGCTGCCGCCCCGGTCACCTCGAAGCCGAACCGCTCGCCCGCGACCACCGGCCGTAATGTCGCGCTGCCCACCACCTCGAGCCCGCCCAGCCGCACCAGCCCCGCTACCCGCACCTGGCCCGTCGGCAGGAGTTCGACGAACGGGTGCTCCACCGGCCGCGTGTCGAATTGATAAGGATCCGGCAGCTCCGTCCGCGCCGCGAGCCACCGCTGGAGCCGCGCTTCGCTCAACTCGAGTCGCAGCGACTCGCCCGCGTTCAGCGCATCCCCGATCTCATCCGCCACGTTCGCGAGCCGGTTGCGATCGCTCGGCAACTGCGCATAGTCGACCACCCGCGGCACGTACCAACTCGGGTGATAAACGGTCATCAGGAAAAGAATGCCGGCCAGCACCAGGAGACCGCCCGCCGCCACCAGGCCGCGAAGCAGCCAGCGGCGCGCCGGCCGGTCGTTCATGGCCGTGGGCGCCGTCGAGACGCGTCATCGCCCCCCGCGCCCGCTGCGCACCGCTCAGGGCTTGCGGGGTTCGTCCTCGTCCTCGTCATCGAGGATCGACTCCATCTCGGTCAGCGGGTCGTCGTCATCGTCATCATCGTTGCCGGTGTCGAAGAGGTCCTCTTCTGACAGATCCATGATCACGTCGTCATCGTCGTCGGTGCCACCCTTGGGTTCGGTCTTGCGGGTGGCCGTCGTCGGCGCGTCGCTGCCTTCCAGGTCGACCGCGCTGTCACCGACGTGCTCCGCCGAGATGTTCTCCGGCTCGCCGTCGATCTGGATGATGAAGGTCACCGGCCCGACCTTGACCTTGTCCCCCGCCGTCAGCGCCGCATGCTCAACCCGCTTGCCGTTTACGAAGGTCCCGTTCGCGCTTTCGAGGTCCTGGATCTCGACGGCGCCGGCGTTGACCTCGATCATGCAGTGTCGCCGCGAGACATCCCCGGTCTGCACCCGGAGCCCGCAATCCTGGCGTCGCCCGATCACGATCTCCTCGCCCTCGATGGGAAACTCCCGCCGCTGCCCGTCGCGGAACATTACCAGCACGACCTTCATGGGGACTGCCTCAGTTCTGACTAGCGCGAAGCCGCTGCCCGTACAATCCGACGAATGAACCCCGTATCCTACGCCAACCCGCCAACCGCTACAACGCCGGGCCCACCCCGCGCCCTCTACGTCCACGTCCCCTTCTGCCGCGTCCTTTGCGGCTATTGTGACTTCTTCTCGGTCCTGCACGACGCCGCGCAGACCGGCCCGCTCGTCACTGCCCTGCTCACCGAGCTCGACCGCGCCCGGCAGCGCCACCCCGACCCCGTCGAAACCATCTTCGTCGGCGGCGGCACCCCCACCACCCTCAGCCCCGCCGAGCTCGAACGACTCCTCGCCGCCTGCCGCGCCGCCGCCGACCCCCACGGCCCGCTCGAGTTCACCGTCGAGGCTAACCCCGCCACCGTCACGCCCGAGAAAGCCGCCGTCCTCCACGCCGCCGGCGTCACCCGCGTCTCACTCGGCGCACAGTCCTTCGACCCCCGCGAGCTCACCGTCCTCGACCGCGACCACAACCCCGACGACGTCCCCCGCACGCTCGCCATCCTCCGCGACGCCGGCCTCACCAACCTCAGCCTCGACCTGATCTTCGCCGTCCCCGGCCAAACCCTCCCCGCCTGGCAGGCCAACCTCGACCGCGCCCTCGCCCTCGCAACCCGCCACCTCTCCTGCTACGGCCTCACCTACGAGCCCGCCACGCGCCTGCACGCCCGCCGCGCCGCCGGCCGCGTGCAGCCCGTTGACAACGCCGTCGAAGCCGCCATGTTCGAGCACACCATCGAGCGCCTCGCCGCCGCCGGCTTCGCTCAATACGAAATCAGCAACTTTGCCCCGCCCGGCTTCGAATGCCGCCATAACCTCGTCTACTGGCGCAACGAAAGCTATCTCGGCATCGGCCCGTCGGCCGCCGGCTACATCGACAACGTCCGTTACCGCAACGTGCCCCACCTACACCGCTACGTCGCCGCGATCAACGCCGGTGCGAGCGCCTGGATCGAGTCCGAAACCCCCGACCGCCGCCAACAGATCGCCGACACGCTCATGATGGGCCTCCGCCTGCGCGCCGGCATCGAGCGGAGCCGCTTCGCCGCCCGCTTCGAAGCCGACGTCGCGGCCCTCTTCCCCGCCGTGATCGCACGCTATGTCAATGAGGGGTTACTGGAGTTGTCGCCCGGGCACCTGCGCCTGACCGAGCGCGGCCTGCTGCTGGCCGACACGATCATCGCCGACTTCCTCGCCACCGACTGATGCCGCCGACTGCTGGCCGCTATGCCGCCACGCCGCTCGGCGAGGTATCGACCGTCCCGACCGCCGTCTCGGTCGAAACCGTCGGAACGGTCTCCTGCTTCCACGGCCGGGAGCCCCACCCCAGCGCCGTCAGCCCGACGCCGTAAAGCAGCATGTACGTCCCGCCGATGTAGCCATCATCCCGCAGGAACAAGATCCACTGCGCCAGGCAGCCGACGCCCAGCAGAATCTCGAACAGCCACAGCTTCGACTTGATCGCGCTGTACGCCTTCGACGGCGTCACGCGCTTGCCGCTGCTGCCCGACTTCGGCGTGCGGATGAACTCCCCGCCCTTCTGCACCAGCCCCAGCACCACCGCGTACGCGTTGTTCACCGACAGCCCCAGGCCCAGCACGATCAGCTTCGGCACCTGCTTGAACCCGCTCCAGCCGCCGCCGATCGCCCAACGCCCATAGATGTAGCTCAGCGACGGTGCCGCAAACAAGAACGGCAGCAAAATCCATGTCCACATCAGCCATTCGAGCTGCGTGTCGCGGGGAATATTGCCCAGCAAGAGCCGCCCGGTTGCCGCCATCAAGATCATGAACACCGAGATCGAGTACTGCGTCAGGTGCACCGACGCCTCGAGCTTCTGCAATAACGTCAGCCGCGGGCACCGCCACACCGTCGGCAGCAGCTTCCGCGCGCATTGGATCGAGCCCGTCGCCCACCGCCGCTGCTGCGTCTTCATCGCATCGACCGTGGCCGGAATCTCCGACGGACACACCTCGTCAAGGTTGTAGATGATCCTCCAGCCGTTCATCTGCGCCCGGTACGACAGGTCCAGGTCCTCGGTGATCGTGTCGCCGGACCAGCCGCCAACCCGCGGATCCTCGATCGCCGCCCGCCGCCAGATCCCACCCGTCCCGTTGAAGTTCAGGCAGAACCCGTTCCAGCACCGCGCCGTCTGCTCGATCGAAAAATGCCCGTCAATCGCCAGCGCCAGCGACTGCGTGATCCACGACTCCCGCGTGTTCAGGTGCCCCCACCGCCCCTGCACGCAGCACGCGTTCGGCGTCGCGTCCAACAGCGGCACCATCCGCCGCAAAAAACCCTTGTCCGGCACAAAGTCCGCGTCAAAGACCGCCAGGAACTCCCCCCGCGCCTGCGGCGTCGCGTGCGCCAGCGCGCCCGCCTTGTAATCCGTCCGCGTCGGCCGCCGAACCACCTTCACATCATGCCCGGCGCGCCGTAAATCCGCCGCCGCCTCGTCCACGATCTCGCGCGTCTCGTCCGTGCTGTCGTCCAGCACCTGGATCTCGTGACGGTTCTTTGGATACTCCATCGCCGCGGCCGCAAACATCACCCGCCGCGCCACCGTCAACTCGTTGTAAAGCGGCAACTGCGTCGTCACGATCGGCCACGCCTCGTCCGGGGTCTCGGCCCGATACCGCTTGATCAACGCCAGCTGCTCGCGCGAGACCCGCCGCCGCCGCACCTGCGCCAGCACCGCCAGCCCCGCGAGATGGATCCCGTAAAGCCCCGGAACCAGCGTCAGGATCAGAAAGACAATCAGCGAAATCGTTTCAAGCACAACGAGGCCTCGAATGGAAAACCAGCGCGCAGTGCTCGCCCGAAGAAATCGGCCGCGACCGCCTGTTTTCGAGGTAGGACAGTAGATTCGACCGCGGAACCTGTCAACATTCCAATGCCCCGCCCACGACCGCCAATCGCCGCCTCAGTCAGCTGAACCCGCTGTTATTGGAGTCGCCCCGCCCGCCGGCCGATCCTCCGAGTAGGCTGTGGGTCACCGCCCGAGAGGGCGGGCAGTCTGGCTTGGGGGGTCCGAGTTACGGCGAGCTCGGGCCCCCGGCTTTTTACCCGCGCCCCACCCAAATACAGCCAATTCCCGACATCCAGAAGCTAGTTCGTCGCGACCGCGGCCGCCCCGTCCTCGGTCCGCTGCGTTGGATCGGTATCCTGCTCGCCTGCCGCCTCGCGCTCCTGCGCTGCCCGTCGCTGCGCCCGCGTGGGAATCGACTCCAGCTTCTCCTTCAGGCTCGTTTCCTGATTGTTGATCGGCGCCACCAGCTTTTCGTATTGCGCGAGGTACTGGGCCTTCTCCTCATCCGTGTCCGCGGCGGCCAGCCCCTGCTCGACGCGGTCAAACTGCTGGGCCCGCTGCAGCAGCCAGTTGTCACGGTGCCGCTGGGCATTGCTCAAGAGACGGTGCGCCAACTGGATTTGCTGTGCGTTCAGCCGGTACTTCTCGATGAACGCCTCGACGTACTTCGCCCACTTGTCCTGCGTTTGCTGCTTGGTCGCAACCCGCCCCACCCGCGTCGGGTCGCCATCCGCCACCTGGATCGCCTCCTGCCGCGCTTCCGAAATCGCCTCGTGCGCAACCTTGTCCCGCTCGCGCTGCACCTCTCGGAACCGCCGTCCCTGCGGCCAGTCCGTCTCCGGGTTGAAGTGTCCCTCACTCCATGCCCCCAGCCGCTGATCCAGGAACCCGCTGGCCACGTTGATCGCCGCCAACTCCCCCTCCATGACCACGATCTGATCCTCGGTCAGGTACGTCCGCATCTCCGACGTCATGTCGTCCAGTACGACCATGAAGTCGTCCTTCACCGTCTGCATCTGCGTCGCCCAATTGGCCACCTCCTCGGCCGTCGGCGGCGTGCGGCTCGTAACCGCTTCCATGTACGTGTTGATCAGCGGCTCAATCTTGTCCCCGTTCTCTCGCAGCCAGCCACCCACCCGCTCCTGGACCAGCCGCCGCGTCTGCTCGGCCTGGTACTCGTCAAACTGGTACGTCGGCGTCAGCTGCTTCTCGACCATCTGACCGATCATGTTCGTCATCAGCGTCGGCGTGACGTTGATCGAGAATAGCGGCTTCTCCTGCTCGCGCTCCTCCTCCGCGTCCGGCGGCACAAACACCTGCCCCTGGGCGACCCCACCCAACAAACCGGCCAACAACGCGATCAGCACCCGTCGCGGCATTCCACTTCTCCTTGAGAACGGCATCTCAGCTCCCGGACGTCCCCGAAACCGGACCGGCCAGTCCACCGACCAACCCCGCGCCGGCACGCCCGAACCGCTTATTGTAAACCCAACTCGCGCCGCGGTAACATGTTCCAGCCCAGAAACTCGGACGCGCCACTGGCCCGCGGCGGATACGCCATGCCCCCATCCGACATCGCTTCCACGCCGTCCAAGCCGCCCCCCAAAGCCCAAATCGCCCTCCGTGTCCTCATCATCGACGACGACGACGCTGTCTGTCGCCAGCTGCGCGAGTGGATCGCCGACCACGCCCTCGAGCCCGTCGCCTTTACCCGCGCTCGGGAAGGCCTCGATTTCGCCACCCGCGTCCCCGCCGACCTCGCCTTCGTCGACCTCCACCAGGCCGCCGCCAACGGCAACGACGTCATCGCCCAACTCCTCGACCGCCGCCCCGACGTCCGCGTCATCGCTCTGGCCGCATTTCCCGACACCGACCTCGTTACCCAGGCCATGCGGGCCGGCGCCCGCGACCTGCTGACAAAACCGCTTTCAGCCGCCGCCGTCGCCGAGGCCCTCCAACGCCAGCTCGAAGCCCTCGGCATCGCCGCCACCACCGAGCAGGCCTTCAACCAACGTCTCGGCCAGCGCCTCCGCCAAGCCCGCGTCACCCTCGGCGTCACCCTCGCCGATGTCGCCTCTGCCGCCGGCATTACCACCGCTCAACTCTCCCAGATCGAACTCGGCCGCAACGGAACCTCCGCTTGGACACTGGCCCGCATCGCGGCCGCCCTCCGCCAACCAATGTCGCAATTACTCCGCGAGCTCTGACCCCCGCCCGAGCCCATGCCGAACTCGACGCCAACCCATCTCGTGGTCCCGATAACAACCGCCGACCCGCCCCTGGGAACTCAGATTGCCGCCGCCCAGGCCGCGGGCGCCGGTTTAGTCGAACTCCGCGTTGACCTCATCAACAACGACGACGCCGTCGCCACCCTCCTCCAGCAGCCGCAGCCGCTACCGATCATCCTCACCGTCCGCGCCGCCGACGAAGGCGGCGCCTGGGACCGCGACGACGCCGAACGCATCGCCCTGATCGAGCACCTTGGCCTCCTCAATCCCGGCCTCATCGACGTTGAGCTCGCCACCTGGAACCGCTCGGCCAACCTCCGCCAAAAGATCGGCCTCGTCTGCGCCACCAACGACGACTCCACCCGCCCGCGCAACCGGCTCATTCTTTCGCACCACGATTTCCAAAAAACCCCCGCCGACCTCGAGCCAATCTTCGACGCGCTGCTCGCCACGCCGGCCCACGTCATCAAGGCCGTCTTCATGCCCGCCGACAGCGCCGACGCACTTCGTGTCTTGAACGCGCTCGTTCGTTATCGGACACAACGGCCAACCATCGCGATCGCGATGGGCGAAGCCGGCCAGGCCACCCGCATCCTCGCCAAAAAAACAAACGCCTATCTTTCCTTCGCCTCTTCCGCCCACGGTGGCAGCGCACCCGGCCAACTCGATATCCCGACACTGAAAAATCTGTACCGCTGGGACGCCTTGAACGCCGAGACGGCCGTCTTCGGCATCGTCGGCTGGCCCGTCACCCACTCCCGGAGCCCGCATATCCACAACGCCGCAATGGACGCTGCCGGGATTAATGGCGTCTACGTTCCCTTCCCCGTCGCGCCCGAGCCAGAGGCGTTCGACCGCTTCATGGACCGCGTCGCTGCCAGCCCGGCGCTCGATATCCGCGGCCTCAGCGTCACATTGCCCCACAAGCAACACGCTCACGCCTGGCTGGAGCGGAACGGGGCCGAGTTCACCGACCGCGCCCGCCGTTGCGCGGCCGTCAACACGCTTTATCAGACCCCCGCCGGAAACTGGGCCGGCGACAACACCGACGCCGCCGGGATCTCGGCCACGCTCACGGCGTGCGACCCGCCAGACGGCGGTTGGCAGGACCAACCCGCGCTGATCCTCGGGGCCGGCGGCGTGGCGCGAGCGGCCGTTGTTGCGCTCCAGGATCTGGGCCTCCGCGTCACGCTCGCGAACCGCTCGCCGGAGAAGGCCGAGCGGCTGGCTGCGGCCACCGGTTGTTCGACGCAACCCTGGGAGCAGCGGGCGGCGCTTGACGCGCTGCTGGTCGTCAACTGCACCAGCGTCGGCCTGGCGCCGGAGGTCGATGCGACGCCGTTGCCCGCGGAGGCCTGGCGGGCGGGCATGATCGCGTTCGACACGATCTACAACCCGTTGCGGACCCGCTTTTTGCGCGCGGCGGCAGCGGCGGGTGCCGCGCCTGTTACGGGTGACCGGATGTTTATCGCGCAAGCCGAGGCACAATATCGCCACTGGCACGGCGTCGAGCCCCCTCCCGGCGTCATGACAGCCATTTTCGCCCAAGCTGCTGCCGAATAAGCGCTTAAGCGCGTTCTGGTTCGCACCGCGCAGAAAATTCGCGTTGCTATTTGCCCATCCGTGCGCGTGTTTCGAAGAGTTAGGGTGTCGCCACTTGGCGGCGGGCAATCGAGCCAGCGTTGGTGCTGCGAGTCGCGATCCGCGGTTGCAGCCCCATCAGTGCGGTGGCGTCCGGTTGCTGGAACGTTTTCGGGTGTCACGTCGGTCCCGGCCAGGGCTTAAGGCCCAGCATGGGTGCTGTCCGGAGTGGAGCATTTCACCGGCCGGCCCGACGGTTTCAGGTGCGCACGGAGGCGTCTTTGTTGTTCACCTTTAAGGTTCCGTGCAGCGGGACCGCTGGAGATCACGCAATGTTGAATCGGATGAAGCAATTCCTCGTCAATGAAGATGGCCCGACGGCGACCGAGTACGCCGTGATGCTGGCTTTGATCATCATCGTCGCTCTGGCCGCGATTACTGCCCTTGGTCAGCGCGTGACGGCGATCTTCTCGGATGTTGATAGTCAGCTCAGCGGCGCGACTGGCGTCTAGTTAGTCACCGTCGCAAAGCTAACTCGACTTGAGGCGACAGGACGGCGGGCATCGCGCAAGCGGTGGCCGCCGTCCGTCTATCTCAACTCAGGTCCGAAAGAACCGATGAACCTAGCAGAACCGCCGGCAGCGGCGGCGTTTTCGGGACACTTCGGCGCCGCGGGAAGGACCACATGGAACTGGGCTACTGGGAAATCACGCTGCTGCTGTTGATCCCGGCGATTCTCTACGCCTCGTGGATCGACTACGCCGAACGCCGCGTGCCCAACTGGCTGAACGCCGCGATCCTGGCCGCCGGCTTTGCCGCCCAGGCGACCTTCAACGGCTGGGCGGGCGTCGGCTGGGGGTTTGCCGGCATGTGGCTGGGCTTCGGCGTGCTGATCGTGCCGTGGCTGATGCACGGCATGGGGGCGGGCGACGTGAAGCTGATGGCCGCCATCGGCGTGTGGCTCGGGCCCTGGCTCACGCTCTGGAGCTTCGCCGTCGGCGCAATTATCGGCGGCATTGTGGCGGTCGCGATGATCGTCTCCACCGGGCGCACCGTGCACGCGCTCACGAACATGCAGACCATCTGCACGAAGCTGCGGCGGGTCGACACCGCTTTTGGGGAATTCGGGGGCGCGCGCACGTTCGGAAGCACCAGCCAGCTGTTGCCTTACGGCGTGCCACTCACCGCCGGCACGATCCTCGTGCTGACCGTGTTTTACTTGTACGGAGGGTAAGTCATGCGTGCGATCCGCCAGCGCCGCCATCAACGCCGCGCGTCGGCCACCGTCGAGATGGCAGTGGTCACGCCGCTGCTGCTCACCATGCTGTTCGGCATCATCGAGTACGGCTGGGTCTTCTCGGTCCGCCAGGCGATGGTGCACGCGTCCCGGGAAGGGGCCCGGACGGCCTCGTTGCCCGGTTCGACCGACAGCGAAATCGAAACGCGCATTAATGAGCAGTTGGCGCCCCTGGGCCTCGAGCCCGGCGAATTCTCGGTCACCCTCGAACGCGCAACTGTCGACGTGCCCGTCGAGCGGGTCGAGATTCAGGTGCCCTACAGCAACGTCACTCTGGTTGGCGGATTTTTCGGCACCTCTGACTACAACCTCTCCGCCGCCTGCTCGATGAGGAAAGAGGGCGCTGACTGACCCCGCCGCGACGGGGCGCAACGGTTGCGACTCGCCGCGGTGGCCTGAGTCCGACATGCGATGACCCAGAGAGACGTGGGGATGACCAGGACGAAAACGCTATGAACCTGAAAGCCTTGATTCCATTGATCGCCGGACTCGTCGTCGGCGGCATCGCGCTCAAGCTCGGTGCCGACGTGCTGCGGAAGGCCCGTGGCGCCCAGCAGGTCGACATGGTCGAAGTCTGGACCGCCGCCCAGGACGTCAACCGCGGCCAGCGCATCGAGGAGCCCCAACTCACCCCCCTGCGCTTCCCCGCCAAGCTCGTCCCCGAGTGGGCCTTCACCGACAAGGACGAGCTCGTCGGCCGCGTCGCCAAGAACACCACCTTCGCCGGCGAGATCTTCCATGTCGCCGGCCTGATGCCACCCGGCACCCGCCCGGGACTGCCCGTGCCCGAGGGCGTCCGCGCCGTCGCTGTCAAGATCGACGAGAGCTCCGGCGTTGACTACCACCTCGAGCCCGGCAGCCGCGTCGACGTCGTCGCCTCCTTCCAGGTCCGTGAAAACAACCGCCAGCAGACCATCGCCCGCACCGTCCTCGAGAACGTCGAGGTGGCGGCCGTCGGGCAGCGCACCACCGCGGTGACGCAGACCGAGGAGGACGGCAGCCCGACCACCGACGTCCGAAAGGTCCGCGCCGTCACGCTCTTCGTGCCGCCCGACAAGGTCCCCACCCTCCTGCTCGCTGAGAACCGCGGGCGGATCAAGCTGTCGATGCGCAGTGACGGCGGTGACGTCGAAGCCGGCACCCTCAGCCAAGACAAGGCGATCGACGAAAGCTCGCTGTTCGGAAAGCCGAAGCCGGAAAAGGACAACGCCTTCGCGAACCAGGTGGGCGGCCTCTTCGGCAACCTCTTCGGCAACCAGCCCGAGCCGACCGTCACCCACGTGCCCGCGCCCGAGCCGGAGCCCGAACCCGAGCCCGCAGCCCCACCAGAGCCGAAGTTCGTCCACGTGATGGTGGTCCGCAGTGGCGACACGCTGACCCGCCTCGCCTGGACCCACTTCGACACCGAACCCATCGAGATCAGCGCGGCGGACTACCGTGCGTTCGTCGGCGCACCGGCGGCCGAGGGCCCCCGCAACACCGCCACCACGCCGAAGCCCGCCGCCACCCCGTCGGGCACCACCCCGCCGGCCACCGATTTCTCGGCGAGCACGCCGAACACGGCCATCGCGGCCGCCCCGCGCATCGCGCCGCCTGCACCGGCCGGCCCCGACGCC
Organism: uncultured Planctomycetales bacterium; assembly: GCA_964499235.1. GTDB lineage: Bacteria > Planctomycetota > Phycisphaerae > UBA1845 > Fen-1342 > JAFGRR01. Next base: position 21,485 of record CAZCKC010000033.1, read on the forward strand.
GCCGGCATCGACCCGCAACCTGAGCCCGAGGAGCTCCCCGAATGATGACGCACGGTTGGTCGAAAAAACGCTTCGTGGCGCCGACCCGCCCGCTCTGGCTGGCGGTTGGCCTGATTGCCAGTTTCGCGCTGGAGGGGGCGCTCGGACAGGAAGTGCAGCAGGCGGCCGCCGTCGCGCTGCCTGGCAAAATGTCGGTCTCGGTGAGCGAGATCCAGCAGGAAGGCCAGCTGATCCGCGTCCCGGTCCACAAGGCCGTCATGCTGAAGTTCAACGTGCCCATCGACGAGCCGCGGCTGATCAACGGCGAGATCGCCGACGTCACCGCGATGTCGCCGAACCAGCTCGTCGTCACCGGCAAGAGCTTCGGCACGACCCAGCTGATCGTGAAGTCCAACGGCAACGGCGAGCAGGTCTTCGACATCGCCGTCGACGTCGAGCTCGACCGCCTCGCCGCCAGCATCCGCTCGACCGTCCCCCGGGCCGACGTCGACGTCTACTCGCTGATGGACGCGGTCGTCCTCACCGGAACCGCCCCCGACGCCGTCTCGGCCGAGAAGATCGTCGAGATCTCGGAGGTCTTCGCCGACCGCGTGATCAACCACCTCCAGATCGCCGGCGCCCAGCAAGTCCTCCTCCGCTGCACCGTCGCCGAGGTCAACCGCACCGCCACCCGCGCCCTCGGCTTCAACGGCTGGATGGCGGGCGACAACTTCCCGAGCGCCTTCGGCCTCAGCAATGTCGGCGGCATCAACCCGACCAACATCGGCGCCGCGGGCGGCGCGATCGTTTCGCCCCCGCAGGCCCTCGGCAACACGACCGCCGCCCCGATCGGCGGCATCGTCCCCTTCGTCACCGACGACGCCGGCATCCCCGTCTCGGCGACCACCACGCTCAGCGTCGGCTTCCCGCGGCTGCCCATGCAGATCTTCGTCCGCGCCCTGCGCGAGAACGGCCTGCTCAAGGTCCTGGCCGAGCCTAACCTCGTCGCGATCAGCGGCGAGGAGGCAACCTTCCTGGCCGGCGGCTCGTTCCCCGTGCCCGTCCCGCAGGACGCCGAAACCATCACCATCACCTTCCAGGAATTCGGCGTGCGGCTCAACTTCACGCCGGCCGTTCTCAGCGAAGGCCGCATCCGCCTCAAGGTCACTCCCGAGATCAGCGAGCCCGATTTCTCGACCGCGGTCCAGGTGCAGGGCTTCTTCGTGCCCGGCCTCGTCCAGCGGCGGGTCCAGACCGTGGTCGAATGCGGCAGCGGCCAAACGATCGCCATCGGCGGGCTGCTCAGCGAGCGAACCCGCGGCGTGACCGAGAAGGTCCCCGGCCTCGGCGACCTGCCGATCCTCGGCCCGCTCTTCAGCTCGGTCGAGTACCAGCACGAGGAGACCGAGATGCTCGTCCTGGTCACGCCGGAGCTGGTCGGCCCGATCTCGCCGCAGCAGGTCACGTACGTGCCGGGCGCGTCGCACGTGGCCCCGAACGACATCGAGCTGTTCCTGATGGGCAAGCTCGAAGGCGATAACACGCAGCAAACTCCGCGGCTGACGCCCCGCGTCAACCGTGCTTACCCCGCCACGCAGCCCGAGGATCACTACGGCGCGGCCGCCGCATTGCGGCTCCGCGGCCCGATCGGTCCGACCGGCGACGGCGCGGGCGGGTAGGACAATCTCAAGCCCCAGAGGTGTGGCAGTGCAGGTGGGTCGACGAGGTCACCAGCGCGGCGTCGGCAAAGTCGGCCGGCGCGCCGCGGGTCCTCGCCCGCCCGCGCGGCGCCAGCAGGCGGCCGGAATCCGGCTGCTGTCCGCCGCGGGTCATACGGGGCTGCCCCGGGCGTTTCGGGGTGGCAGTCATGGGGGTTGGGTCATCGTGGAGGGTTTGCCATGCGTCTGATGGCAATTCCGAAGAAGCACAATCAGCGTCGCGGTACCGTGATCGCGCAAGTCGCGGTCATGTCGACGTTGATGATGGGAATCGGCGCGCTGGCGATCGACGTCGGCGCCATGTACACCGTCCAGGCGGAACTCCAGGCAATGGCGGACTCCGCCGCGCTGGCCGCCGCGTCGCAGCTTGTCGGCGACGCCAACACCGACACCGAGTACAACGCCCGCGTGGCGGCCGAGGAGTTCGGCGGCCGCAACAAGGCCGCCGGCAGCTACGGCGGCATCAGCATCAGCAGCGACGTGGAGTTCGGCAAGGCGGTCTACGACCCGTCCACCGAGCGCTTCGTCTTCAATTCGGGCGATGCGCCGGTCGACGCGGTCCGTGTAACCGCCCGCCGCAGCGAGGGCTCGCTCAACGGGCCGCTGCAGCTCATGTTCGCCAACGCCCTCGGTCGGGCGACGACCAACCTCGAGGCCCAGGCGGCCGCGACGCTGGTCCCGCGTGATATGATGGTCGTGATCGACCTTTCCCGGTCGATGCTCTACGACTCCCGGCTGAACAGGGTTTTCGACGACTGCCCCAAGGATGATTGCGTCAACCTGCGCGACATCTGGGCGGCGCTCAACGGCCCCTGCCCGTCGATTCCCTACCTCCCGGCCTGCGAGCAGAACAGCGAGTACGCCGGCGACACCGGGCCGACCTTTGGGCTGATGGACCAGTGGGGCGACCCGCTGAACTGCTACTACAACGCGACGAGCGACCCCGGGATGTTCTACATCCCGCGGCACGGCACCACCAGCGATTCGCGCATCGTCGCGAGCCTCCAGGCCCGCGGCTACAGCCCCGAAGAGCAGGCGGCCCTACTCGAGGGTCCCGAGGACGACGCGTCCACCAGCTACCGCAACCGCGTCGCGGTCCTGCTCGGCCTGGCCGAGTGGCAGAGCGGCAAGGAAGACGGCAAGTTCGGCACCGGCGTCGGCGGCAACGGCAACGACTACGTCGGCGACGGCGAGACCACCGGCTGGGAGAGCTTCGACGGCTCGATCTTCACCGACTTGACCTGGGGCGAGTATCTCGACTCGGTCCGCGACGGACAGGCGAGCGACCGCCACAGCTGGGGCGGCTACCGCTACTACTACGGGCTGAAGACCTTCACCGACTTCATCCTCGAGCGCCGCTACAGCCACAACGACAGCCCGACGCTCTTCTGCACGCCGCAGCAGCCGCTGCGGGCCGTCAAGGACGGCGTCCAGGCGCTGACCGACTACCTCATCGCCCTGGAAAGCGCTGACCAGCTCGGCGTGGCCGACTACGCCACCGACGCCCCGTCGGCTTACGTGCACGTCCTGACCGAGAACCTCCAGGCGATCCCCGACAAGCTCTACAGCGAGCAGGTCTCGCACTGGGGCCAGGTCAGCACCAACATCGGCGCCGGCATGGGCCAGGCGTTCTCCGAGCTGCAGTCGAGCCGCGCCCGCAACGCGGCCAAGAAGATCATGGTCGTCCTCTCGGACGGTGTCGCCAACGTCGGCGCCGACGGGCTGGGCGGCAAGGATTACGCCCGCTGGCAGGCCGAACAGGCCGCCGACGAAGGCATCGTCATCTACGCGATCAGCGTCGGTGACGGCGTCGACCGGACGTTCATGCAGGAGCTGGCCGCCATCGGACGCGGCCAGGAGTTCTACGCCCACGGGAATCCCGAGGAGTACACCGAGGACCTGCAGGAAATCTTCCGCTCCCTCGGCGGGAAGCGCCCCGTGGTGATGATTCAGTAACCCGGCGCGACGAGCACCGCGCCGGCGTGGCAAGGATGGCCCGATGACGACCCGTACGCCCCAGCGCGGCGCTGCCGTGGCCCGCTCGTTCGCGAGCAACCACGCAGCGCCGTTCTGGCGTGCTCAGTGAGTTCCGCGACACCGACACGACAGCCGGCGTTGCGCAGGAAGAAAGCCGGGAAACTGTGAGCGCCCCGATCCGCGTCATTGTGCTGAACACCGACGAAGAAGCCGCGCCCGAGCTCCGCGCGCACCTCCTCTCGATCGACGGCGTCAAGATCGTCGCCGAGGTCGAGGAGCCCGCCTTTCTCGGCCAGGTCCTCGACCAGTTCCCCGCCGAAGTCCTGCTAATCCACCTCGACCCCAACCCGCAGGGCATGATGGACATCATCGCCCCCGCGCTCGCCGAGCGCCAGTTCCCCGCCGCCGTCGCGATGACCGAGGACCGCGACGCCGAGCTGGTCATGAAGGCCATGCGCGTCGGCATGAAAGAGTTCCTCTGGAAACCCTTCCCCCCCGAACAGCTCAACGAGATCCTCCAGCGGATGGGCCGCGAGTCGACCACCGTCAGCCGGCGGGCCGGCAAGCTCATCCCGATCGTCGCCACCTGCGGCGGCTGCGGCGCCACCACGCTCGCCACCAACCTCGCCGTCGAACTCGCCCAGTGCGCGGGCTGGGGCGGCGGCAAGCACCCCGGCAAACCCCGCGTCGCCGTCGTCGACCTCGACTTCCGCTTCGGACAGGTCGCCCTCTTCCTCGACGCCCAGCCGACCTACACCATCGCCGAGCTCTGCGAGTCCCCCGAACACATCGACCAGCAGATGATCGAACGCGCCATGGTCCAGCACAGCAGCGGCGCCCACGTGCTCGCCCACCCCCAGGACCTCGCCCAGGCCGAACGCATCTCCGCCGGCCAGGTCGCCGGCGCCCTGTCGGCCCTCCAGGAACACTACGACTTCATCGTCCTCGACGGGCCCGTCCGCTTCGACCCGACCGCCCGCGTCGTCTTCGACATGGCCGACGCCTACCTCATGGTCATCCAGCTCCTCGTGCCCGCCGTCCGCAACACCGACCGCATGCTCCAGTCGATGGCCAGCAACGGCTACTCGCTGGACCGCCTGCGCCTCGTCGTCAACCGCCAGGGACGCGAGGCCGGCTACCTCGAATCAAACGACGTCGAGGCGACCCTCGGCCGCAAGATCGACTGGTTCATCCCCGACGATTGGAAGACCAGCTCGGGCAGCGTGAACATGGGAATGTGCCTGCTGGACCACGCCCCGAAATCACGCCTCCGCCTCGCTTACCGCGACATGGCCCACGCCCTCGCGGGCGTCGCCGCCGGCGAGAGCGGCGAGGGGGATGAGACCACCCGCAGCCGCGGCCTGTTCGGCATGTTCGCCGGCCAAAAAGGCTAGCCGCCCGCTGACCAACGGAGACCGACTCGATGGCGCTGTTCGCGAAAAAGACTCCCGACGGCAAGGCCCCCCCGGCCCCGCTGCAGGACGGCCAGCTCACCCCGCCGCCCGCCGCCGAACCGCCCGCGAGCCGCCCGCCCGCCAACGGCAAGCCGTCCAACGGAACGCCGCCCCAGCCCACCCCCCCCCCCCCCCCCCCCCCCAAAAAAGCCAACAAAGCCCACGACGAACCCCTCCCGCGCAAC
>CAZCKC010000034.1:0-26585 GCA_964499235.1 uncultured Planctomycetales bacterium
GGGCACGTACGCGACTTTCTGAAGATTCCGACGAAGCTGCCGGATTGGCTGGCGACGACGGTCGGCGCACAGCCGGGGCAGGACTTGTGGCCGTGGATCTTCAACGTTGCCGACGTGCTGCTGGTGACGGGGGTGGGGGTGCTGGCGGTCTTGTTGTGGCGGGAAGGGAAGCCGGTACAGGCGGCGGACGGGGCGGCGGGCGGGGGCTCGTAGCGTCGGATTTCCGGGGCACGCGCGCGGTGGGGTCACGGTTTCGGCCGGGCGGCGGCGTGGGGGTTGCAATGCTTGACCGGTGGGGGCGGTCGTCGTAGGCTCGTGGATCTCGACGCATTCCGGGGCGTGGCGCAGCTTGGTAGCGCGTTTGCATGGGGTGCAAAAGGTCGCAGGTTCGAATCCTGTCGCCCCGATTCGATCCGCCGTCGGCGGATCGAACAGAGCAGAAGAACAGGTGAGCAGGAGAGCCGCGTTGAGCGGTTCTTTGCGGCCGGGCGGTCTTTGCCGCGAGGGCAGCCGCCTGTGTCCTCCTTTCTCCTTCGTACCTTTCGCTTACTAATTTTGCCTGCGTTGGGGGCATTTCTTTTTTCCTTCGTTTGAAGGGCGTTCGATTGTTGTGCGCGGTCGGTTCCCCGTCCGGCGTAGGTTTGTTGCCGGGGGTGGTGGGGTGGCGTACGCTCGCGGCATGTCGCTGACGCCCGAAAGCATGGCGCCCCACGTAGACACGGACGGGGTTGACGTCGGTGCCGCGCAGTCGTCGAGCGATGAGCGCGCGCGCATCCCGTGGAACGACGTCATTCTCGCGGTTGTTGTCGGCTTTGGGTGGCGGCTGGGGCTGGCGTTGGCGCGGCCCATTTTGGCGCGGGATGGGGTGACGTTCTGCTGGTATGCGGAGGCGCTGGGGGAGCAGGGGCTGGCATATCTGCGTGAGCCCGGGACGCAGCAGCATCCGCTGTTCCCGGCGCTGATTCTTGGCGTGCAGCGGTTGCTGGCGGTGTTCGATTCGGGCGGGGGGCCATTGTTATGGGAGTGGAGCGGGCAGCTGGTGGCGCTGCTAGCGGGGACGGTGGTGATCGCGTTGTCGGCGGTGCTGGCGTTTGACGTGGCGCGGCGGCTGGACGTGCCATTTCCGGCGGGGCGGGTGGCGGTGTGGGCGGCGTGGCTGGCGGCGCTGCTGCCGCTGAACACGTGGCTGAGCGCGGACGTCATGTCGGACCAGGTGCAGCTCGCGTTTTATCTGGGGGCGGTGGTGTTGCTGCTGCGCGGCAGTGCGCCGGCAGTGTTGCTGGCAAGCGGGTTGTGCGCGGGGGCGGCGTTTCTGACGCGGCCGGAGGCGCTGTCGCTGGTGATCGTCGCGGGGGTGACGCTGGCTTGCGGGCGGTGGTATGGGAAGTTGCCGCAGCGGGCAAGCGGACTGGGTGTGTGGCTGCTCGGTTTCGTGGTGCTGGCGGGACCGTACTGGGTGGTGACGGGGTCGCTGTCGCCGAAGAAGGACTTGGGTGCTGTGCTCGAGCAGGAGGCGGCGGTTGCGCCGTTGCTCGAAGGTGCGGCGTCGACGGGGGTGATCGCGAGCGGAGAGACGGGGTTGCTGGTGGCGCAGGCAGTGGTGCTCGCGAAGCTGGAGCGTTTGGCGAACGATCCGGTGAGCGTGGTGCTGGACGTGGGGGAGAAGCTTGCGCGGGCGACGCGGGTGGTGATCCTGGTGCTGGCGGGGGTGGCGCTGTGGCACGCGCGGCGGCGGTGGTGGGGCGACCCGTTGCTGCCCTTGGTGGTGGGTTTTGTGGTGCATCTCGCGCTGGCAGGGTTGTTGCGGTACGAGTGGCAGTACCTGTCGCCGCGGCACTTGTTGATTGCGGTGAACCTGTTGGTTCCGCTGGCGGCGCTGACGCTCGCGGGGGTGCCGGGGTTTTTGGCGACACGCGGGCCGCGGTGGCTGGGGCCGGTGATTTACGTGTTCGTGCTGGTGCCGCTGGTGGGGTACAGCTTGCGAATACCGAATGGGCATGAGGGGTATTTGCGGACGGCGGCGGCGATGGTACGAACGGGGCCGGAGTATCGGCGGGCTTCGAATCCGACGCTGGTGAGTGGATCGAGCCCGCGACGGGTCGCGTTTTATGCGGATCTGGAGTGGCTCGTGTGGCACGAGGATCCGGAGCTGCCGCACGTGCTGCTACGCACGCTGCGCGAAGAGCGGCCGACGTTTTGGGCGATCGAGACCGGCGACGGGTTTGAGACGCGGGGGAATGCGGCCGTGTTGGAGATCGTGCGCGAGCACTCGGCGGTCGGGCCGTACTTGCGGCGGGTGGCGAAGCTACCGGTGCGGTATCGGCGGCTGTCCGGGGAGCCGGATGGGTATTTGCACGTGTACGCGATTGCGTGGCCGGAGCAGGCGGAGACGGGTGGCGCGTGAGAGCGCGTCAGGTGCTGGCTGTCGTGGCGCTCGTTTTGGCGAGGACGGCATCGTAGGCGGCAAGGGTGGCTTGGGCGGCGGCGGACCAGGTGAACTCGGCGGCGACGCGCTGGGCGAGGGCGGGTTGGTGGTGTTCTGTGAGTGCCTGTCGGAGGGCTGTTTGGATGGTGCTCGCGTCGTGGGGTGAGGCGTAGGCGGCCTGGTCGCGGAAGTACTCACGCGTGCAGCCGCCGGGGGTGACGACGAGGGCGCAGCCGCAGAGGGCGGCCTCGAGGCTGGCAAGGCCGGGGGTTTCGTACCAACTGACACACGCGTGGATGGCGGCTTGCTGGTAGTGGTCACGGAGGCTGGTGGCCGGCTGCCGGGGGAGGAAGGTGACGTCGGCGCCGCGGGCGCGGTCGTGGCATTCCTTGGCGTAGGCGTGGCTGAACCGGCCGGCGTTGCCGACGAGGGTGAGGGGCAGGTCGAGTTGCTTGCAGGCGGTAATGAGCTGGTGTTGGTTTTTGCGGGGCTCGAGGCGGCCGACGCAGAGGACGCCGCTGCGGGGCGGGCCCGCAGCCGGCAAGCCGAAGATCGCCGCGTCGGCGGCGTTGGGGACCGGGTAGGCGGGCGGTAGGGGGCCGAGGTGGTGGGCGAGGATGTCGGCCTCGGCCTGGCTGTTGGGCAGCAGGGCGTTGACGGTGTTGAGGAGGTTACGGGCAGCGGTGCGGAAGCTGCGGAGCCGGGGGCTGAGCGGGGGGAGCGTGCGGTGTTGCATCGCGTCGAGGAGGGCGCGTTGCCAGAGGCGGAGGGTGCGGTAGGTGGGGCTGCCGAAGCGGCGGGCGAGCGCGCCCTGCCAGCCGCGGCGGGCGTGGCGGTCGAACTCGTCCGCCGGCCAGTAGATGGTGCTGAGCACGCTGGGCAGGCGCCGGCGGCGGAGGGCGGCGCAGGTGGTAACGTGTTCCCAGAGGCGGTCGAGGTGGAAGAGGTGGACGAGGTCGTAGCCGCGATGAGGGGGCTCGCGGCCGGGGTGCAGGTCGATCGTGACGCCGCGGGCCTGGAGGGCGGCGGCGGTCTGGTGGATCTGGGTGGTGTCGCCGCCGGGCTGCGAGTTCAGGTTTGGGCGGACGAGCCAGCAGACGCGCACGATGCGTAGAACTCCCCGATGGCGGCGATGACCTCGTCCTGCTGGGCGTTGGTGAGTTCCGGGTAGACCGGCAGGGCGAGGGTGTGGTTGGCGGCGTACTCGCTGTGCGGGAAGTCGCCGCGCCGGTGGCCGAGCGCGCGGAAGCACTCCTGCAAGTGGAAGGGGACGGGGTAGTAGATGGCGTTGCCGATGCGGCGCTCGTCGAGGAAGTGCTTGAGCCCGTCGCGGTCGTCGGCGACGGCGATGATGAACTGGTTGTAGATGTGGTGCTCGGGCTGGTAGGCGGCCTGGGGGAGCTTGACGCCGGGGACGTCGCAGTGCGTGCGGTAGTACGCGGCGTTCTGGCGGCGGGCGGCGTGCCAGCTGTCGAGGTGCGGGAGCTTGACCAGTAGGACCGCGGCCTGGACCGGGTCGAGGCGGAAGTTGCCGCCGACGTAGGCGTGGTGGTAGCGGGTGGTCTCGCCGTGGTTGCGGAGCTTGCGGAGCTTTTCGGCGAGCTCGGGGTCGTTGGTGGTGATCATGCCGCCGTCACCGATGGCGCCGAGGTTCTTGCTGGGGAAGAAGGAGAAGCAGCCGGCGAGGCCCATGCTGCCGGCCTGCTTCGTGCCGCCGTGCTGGGAGGGGTAGCGGGCGCCGATGGCCTGCGCGGCGTCCTCGATGATCGACCAGCCGCGGCTGCAGGCGAGCTCCATCAGGGGGTCCATGTCGGCGCACTGGCCGTAGAGGTGGACCGGGATGACGGCCTTGACGGTTGCGGCTTCGGCCGGGTGGTCGGCGACCCACTGGCGGACGGCGGCGGGGTCGAGGTTGTAGGTGACCGGGTCGATATCGATGAAGACTGGGGTGGCGTTGAGGCGGGCGACGACGCCGGCGGTGGCGAAGAAGGAGTAGTTGGGGACGATGACGCGATCGCCGGGTCCGACCTCGAGGGCCATCAGGCACATGAGCAAGGCATCGGTGCCGGAGGTGACGCCGATGGCGTGCCGGGTGCCGACGTAGTCCGCGAGGGCGGCTTCGAGGGCCTCGATCTTGGGGCCCATGATGTAGCGGGTGGAGTCAACGACCTCGAGCACGGCGGCCTTTATTTCCGATTCGAGTGGTCCAAGTTGGGCCTTGAGGTCGAGTAGGGGAACAGCCATCCGGGCCTCCTGGGGGTGGATCCTGCGCAACCGCGTTTCCGTAGCATGACGGGCTTGGGCGCGGGCGGCAAGGGGCTGGCGGAGCGCTCGTCGCGGGTACTGCGGGGATCACCGGGAGTGAAATCCCGGGGTACACGGGGCGGGCGTCGGCCGCGCCCGGAAAGTTTCGAGTTTTGGCCAGCAACCTTTCATAGCAGCCGAATCGCCATCCGATAAAGAAGGCACCGGGGGCGGCTGCCAGCCGTCGGATGGGGTTCTGTCGTCGCGTTTGCGCCCCGGGGCGGACGTGCTTGCAGGGGGGTCACCTCGAGCCGCACATGGTGCGGCGTTGCCGGGGAGCTTGGCCGTGGCTCGAACGAGCTGGATTGCCGTCTACGGGTTGTTCGCGGTGTCGTGGGGGTCGCCGGTGGTGTCGGCGGAGGAGGCGGCACCGGTTGAGGCAGAGGAAGTGGTGGTGGAGGCGAAGGCCGAGGCACCGCCGAGCCTGCTGGACTACCTGGCGACGACGAAGCGGCTGACGGGGGATTGGGGCGGGGTGCGGACGGACCTGGAGGAGCAGGGGGTTTTTGTCAGCCTGTTCTACCAGAGCCAGTACCAGGTGAACCTGCGGGGCGGCCTCGAGACGAAGAATGGCAATGACTTTGCCGGGACGTACGACCTGAACATTGTGCTGGACTTCGAGAAGATGGGGCTGATCCCGGGGGGCAGCTTCTTTATTCGTGGGAAGGGGCGGTACGGCGGCGACGCCAGCGACTTCGACAACGAGAAGATCGGGGGCGTTTTCCGGACGAACGATGATCCGGGGTCGGAAGAGGTGATCTATGTCGACAAGTGGCATTATCGCCAGAAGCTGCTGGATGACCGGATCATCCTGACGCTGGGGCGGCTGGATATCGGGGACTTTGTCGACGACAACGCGTTCGCGGGCAACGCCGACACGCAGTTCATGAACGCGGCGCTGGGCACGACGGGGAACCTGCCCGGGCGGTACGGGATCGGCGCGGCGCTGACCGTCTGGCCGACGGACTGGCTGTACGCATCGATCGTGTCGGTCGACGCGGACTCGCAGCCCCGGACGTGGGGCTTTGACGAGGCGTTTCACAACCGGGCGGTGTTTCGGACGTGGGCCGAGATCGGATTGCTGACGCGGATCCGCTCGGCCAACGGGAGCCTGCCGGGTACGTACCGGTTCGGGACGTGGCACCAGCCGGAGCATTTGCCGCAGTACGTCGCGAACCCGGGTGGCTTGCTGGCGCCGCGGACGCGGAGCGACGACATGGGCTTTTACTTCAACTTCGACCAGCTGGTGTGGAAGGAGAACGCCGACCCGGCGGACAAGCAGGGGCTGGGGATCTTCGGGCGGTACGGCTATGCCCACGCGGACGTGAATCTTATCGAGCACTTTTGGTCGCTGGGTTTCCAGTACGCGGGGCTGATCCCGACGCGGGACAAGGATGTGCTGGGCTTCGGCGTAGCGCAGGGGATCGTGTCGAGCGACCTGCGCGAGCTGCAGCCGAACCTGGACCGCGAGACGGTCTACGAGACGTATTACGCGATGCACTTGGCGCCGTGGTTGGTGTTCACGCCGGACTTGCAGGTGATCACGCAGCCGGGCGGCGGGCAGGACGATCGGAACGCGGTGGTGGCATCGTTCCGCTTGCGGATGAGCTTTTAGTTTCTTGGCCGGGTGAGATTACCCGCAGGACTCGATGGGAGATCCAAATCATGCGTATCAAGTTGGCGCTGTTGGCAATGACGATGGTCGGGCCGGGCCTGCTGCTGGCGACCTGCGGGATGACGGACGTCCGGCAGAACGTGGTGGCGGGCACGCTGAGTGGGGTGCAGTCGGTGACGGCGAGCTGGATCGCGTCGCTGTTGCCGCCGCCGCCGGCGGTCTGGCCGGGCTGAGCACGAAATAATCGGACCGCGACGCAACGCGGCGTGGGCGCCGCGCGGCGGACGGCCCACGTCGCCTTGCTTTGGGCGACCAATACTTCGCACGTTTCCCCTGACGGCTTCGCTGAACAGGGGATCACGACGTGCGACACTTATGGGTCGTTCTCTTTCTAACGCCGCTGAGCGGTTGTGCGACGGGGGCGGGCGCCCGATTCGTCGACGGCGGCCTGTTTATGCAGACCAGTGCCCGCGCGCGGGTATTGGCGCAGCTGGGGCAGCCGTGCGCGGACCCGGCGGCGACTGCGCGGCTGAACGCGATCGCGAATCGGCTGGTGCGGGCGAACCCGGCGTTGCCGCAGCGGCTGCAGATCGAGTTGCTGGGGGGGAGCAGCCTGAACGCGGCCTCGCTGCCGCCAGACCGGGTGTTTATCACCGGTGGCTTGTACGAGGCGCTGTCGGAGGATGCGGGCCTGGCGGCGGTGCTGGCCCACGAGCTGGCGCACCTGGCGGCGGGCGATCACACGAAGGGGCGGGCGGCGTCGCGGGCGGCGTTGTACGCGCGCGAGGCGGCGGCCGACGCCGAGGCGACGCGGTACTTGCGGGCGGCGGGTTATCGCCCGTGTGCGATGCGGTCGGTGATCGAGCGGTTGCTCAGGCAGCGGGCGTCGCATTTGTTGTGCGAACGTCGCGATCAGCTGGCGGCGGACCTGGCGGCGGCTGATAATCGCCTGCTGACGCACCGGTAGGCGTTGATCGGCGGGGTTGTTTTTGACTGGTCATGGGCGGCAGCCTAGCATCGTTTGCACAGCTGCACTGGGTTGCCGGCTGCCCGTCGCCGAACGAGGCGTTTTTCGCCAAGCTTTCGATACAGCCGCAACCCCAGATGGAGGATTTCACATGCGCACGCTTGTCGGTTTGCTGCTGGTCATCGGGTTTGGGGTTGCGGTCGTCACTGTGACGGGCTGCGCGTCGACCGACAACCAGGCCGAACCCCAGTTCCTGCAAGGTGAGCAGGACCACCCGCGGCACGCGGACGGTCCCGAGAGCCACTACAACGAATAGCCGCAGTCGCAGGCCGCACGCGACACAGCGGTCTCGCACCGCAACGCGAAATGCTTCCGGGCGTCGTCAGCTTGATTGGCTGACGACGCCCTTTGTGTTGCGAACGATCCGGCAGCCCATCGGCATCAGTTGCCGAGCAGCGCCTCCACGAACGGGTCGATGTCGAAGAAGTTGACCATGCCGTCGCCGTCGAGGTCGGCCTGAAGCCGGTCGCAGCCGGGGAACTGGTTGGCGTAGTCGCTCGCGTTCAGCAACGCCGTCACGAAGGGATCGATGTCGAAGAAGTCCAGCGTGCCGTCGCAGTTGAGGTCGCCGGGGACCAGGACGGCTGTCGGCGCGACCCGCCAAAGGGTGGTGTTGTACGGCGCCTGCGGCTGGCCGCCGCGCTTGATGTAAAGCGCGCCGGCGTGCAGGGCGGCGGCCGTCCCGGAGCCGGTCGGGGCGGGCAGCGTGCCGAGGGTGTTGAGGGTCTGGGTGGCGATGTCGAAGATGGCGTAGTCGCTGCTGGCCGGGCCCCAGCCCTCGTGATTGGACGGCTGGCGGCCGGCGATGATGAAGAGCCCGCCCTGCGAGCCGACGTCGCAGTTCCAGGCAGGCGGTAGGCCGACGATGACGGCGCCGTGGCCGACCTCGAAGGGCAGGTCGCCGAGGTCGTCGGCCTCGGTGAACTCAGCCTGCCAGAGGCCGCTGTTCCAGAGGTCGTCGAGCCCGCTGCCGTTGAAGTTGGAGGCGTCGAAGTCGGTGGGGTCGAAGCGGTAGATGCGGTCGCCGTCGCCGTTGGGGGTGATCCAGTCGTTCTTGATGCCGTAGACGATGCCGTCGACGGCGGTGAGGGTGGCCGCCCGGCTGAACCAGCCGCTCTCGGCGCCGATGATGCCGGCGAGGGTGGTGCGCTCGGCGAGCTCCTGCGCCGGGTCCTGGAGGTCGACCCGGTTGACGGGGCCGCCGAAATTGGCCGCGACCGCGTGGGCGATGCCGTAGTAGTAGTCGTCGACGATCAGGCCGGCGTGGCTGAAGGCCGGGTGGGCGTTGGTCAGCGTCCAGGTGTCGGTGGCGAGGTCGTAGCGCGCGACGCGCTGGACATTGTCATCGTCGCGATGGGTGGTAAACAGCGCGCCGGCGTCGCCGAAGTGGGGGCTGAAGTCGAGGTTCTCGCCGAGCCAGTCGCCGTGGTAGTTGCCGAGCGCGCTGGCGACGTTGGTGAGCAGCTGCCAGCTGGCGCCGTTATCGGTCGACTGGTAGATCGCGTGGCTGTCGCGGCGGAGGAAGTAGAGCGTCGCGCCGTCGGAGGTCATGGCCGACGCGAACGACGAGTCGACCGGCGTGCTCAGCGCCGTGAACTCGACGCAGTTGCCGCCGGCGGTGGTGGTGAAGCTGGCGACATTGGAGAGATCCGAGAACTGGAACTGGTCGTCGCGTGACTGGAGGGCGACGTAGAAGGTCTCACCCTCAACCAGGTCGCGGATGAGGATCTCTTGCGCGGTGCCGCCGGGCAGCGGGACCGGGATGTTGGGGACCGGGTCGGCGGACTCGAAGTTCGCCGGCGTCAGCGGGAAGGGCGCGAGCCGCAGGTCGTAGCCGGAGACGGTGCCGTCGAAGCCGTCATCGCCGGGCGCGGTCCACGTCAGGCGGGCGGCCGAGCGCGAGACGTCGGTGACGGTCAGGTCGGTGACGGCGGCCGGCGGCGTGGTGTCGGCATTCGGGAGGTCGCGTTGGACGCGGAGCTCGACGAAGTTGGTCCAGTTGCCTTCCTCGGCCGTGATGCGGACGTAGCGGGCCGGGCGCGGGGTGCCGGCATAGGTGACCGTGCTGATGCGCTCGTCCTGGGGATCGATGTCGCGGCGCAGGCCGGCGGCCTGCCACCAGCCGACGTCCTCGCTGTTGAAGTATTCCTGCTCGCCCGTGAAAGCCCCGGTGGTGGAGGTTTCGATGCGGAACTTCGAGAAGAAGTCCTGGCCGAACTGGTTGTGGACGATCTGGACGCGGGCGACGTTGAAGGTGTCGAGCAGGTCGACCTGGATCCAGGTGCCGGCCGGCGCGTTGCCGAGGCTGAGGCGGGTCTCGACGTCGTCGTCGGTGATGAGCGGGGTGGCGCCGCCGTTGGTGGCGGCGGGCTTGCCGGCGGCGATGTTCTCGGTGCTGAAGTTCTGGGTCGGGGCGATCTGGAACTCGAGGTCGAAGGTGACCTCGTCGGTGTGGCCGTTCCAGTACTCGAGGTTGACCTGCGCGACGCGCATGAACTGGTAATCGCGTTGGCCGTCGGCGGAGGCCTTCACGAGCAACGATCCGTTGACGCCGACGACGTTGATGCGGCCCCAGGGATTGGGCTTGAGCGTGTGGCCGGTGATCGTGGTAAAGGGCGCCGGCTCGAGCGTGTCATAATTGGGGAGGGTGGCGACGCCGTTTTCGTCGGCGAAGCCCTGGAAGATTGGTTGCCAGTCGTAGAGCGTTTCGTCGGGGGTGATGCCGCCGCGGCTCTGCCAGATCTTGAACTCGGCGAAGGGGATCGGATTGCCGTCGGGGTCGACGGCCCGGATGTTGACGGTAGCGGGGACGTCGTAGAGCTGCTCGCCGTAGAAGCCGCGGCGGTAGCCGACGTTGGTGTTGAGGGCGCCGATGGTCCAGCCGGACATGAGGCGGGTGGCTTCGTAGTTCTCGTTGTAGCGGGTGTCGCCGCCGCCCATGAGGCCGCCGAAGGGCGGATAGTAGCCGCGGGTAATGAAGTCGGGGGTGCCGTCCTTGACCTGGACTTTGGAGGGCTGGGAGGGCGTACCGGTTTCCATGTTCATGGTGTAGAGGTCGATCATGCCGAGTTGGTGGGTGCACTCGTGGAGCAGGCCCCACTCGACGAGCTTCGACCACTTGGCGACATAGTTGGCGTCGGGCAGGAAGCCCCACTCGCCGTCGAGCTGGTAGTCGGTGCCGGTGGCGATCGGGACGTGGTTGCCGCCGGGGTTGAGGCTACCGTCGGGGACCACGCCGATGTGCTGGATGCGGACGCGCTCGTAGCTGCCGTCTTCGGCGAAGCCCTCGTAGCGGGACATCTCGAGCCAGGTCTCGTTCCAGACGCGGACCTTCCACTGGATCCAGTCCTCGAAGGAGTAGCTGCCGGACTGGTTGAGCGTGTCGTTGAAGTAGTCGTACATCGACTGCTCGACGTAAAAGCCCATGCCGGGGGCTTCGATGAAGTCGGTGACCTGGTTGTTGTGCTCGCTCTGCTCGGCGATCTGGTCGTCGTGGTCGACCTCGAAGGTCACCGTGCGGTCGCGGTGGTCGAGCGACTTGCGGTGCGGGTCGGTGTCGTTGGCGAAATCGTTGGCGTCCCAGAGCCAGTTCACGGCGTAGGTGCTGCTCGCGCCGGGGGCGAGACCGACGGGCTCGGTGCCGCTGGCGATGACGGCGCCGTTGATCTTCCAGCGCCACGTGAACGGGCCGCTGGGCGTGGTCAGGCCCTTGTTGGTGACGTGGGCGGTGAAGGTGACCTCATCGCCATTGTCAGGCCACTTCTTGGTCTCCGCGAAGTCCGGAAACTTCATGATGCCGGTGTTGTCGTCGTGGAAGACCTTGTTCGCGTAGACCGGGCCGTAGCGGTAGTACTGCGGCGTGCGGGCGATGTGGGTGACGTTCAGGTCGACATCGCGGGGGGCCGGATCGGCGTCGCGGTAGCGGACCGTCAGCGCGGGACGCAGGGCGATGTCGGGGTGCTCGCTGGTGTAGAAGCGGTTCTCACCACCGGCTGCCTGGGCGTCGGCGTATTCGATGACCCAGCCGTGGTTGCGGTGGTGGTTGCGGTAGAGGGCGTTGATTTCGCTGCGCGGCAGGACGATCCGCCATTCGCCGGTCGTCGCGTTGTAGCTCGTGCCGGTCGTCGTCACGACCGAGGTGGCCGCCGCCCGGTCGGTGTCGGCGCCGGCCGCACCGGGTTGGTCCCAGGCGAGCGTGTCACCGGGGGTCGTGCTGTAGAACTGGTGGTCGTAGCTGCTGGTCCAGTGCTGCGGCGCGAGATCGTCGGCGGAGTGGCTGCCTTGGCGGAAGGGCTTCAGGAGGCGGTAGACGTGAATCTCGTTATCGGGGCTCCAGGCACCGGGGACGGTCTGGAAGGTAATCCAGGCCGCGATGATGTCCTGCTCCGGGCCGATCGCGCGGCTGAGCTCGCGGAACTCGATCAGGACCTTGCGGTCGCTGCCGGCGACGAGGCCGGTCTCGAGCTCGGCCCCGAAGTTGGCGGTCGGGAAGTCGGGGTCGAGGACCGTCTCCTGAGAGCCGTAGTAGCGGTAGGTGTCGTTGGGGTGCAGGTCGGGATACGGCACGACGGTGCGGCCGTTCTGGAGGACTAGGTCGTCCGCCCGGAGGGGGTTGCAGAGGACGAGTGCGGTCAAGAGCCCGGCGATACCGATTGCGGGACGGAGCATGTAGGGGTCCTCGTCTTACGCCTGGAGTTTACACAGCGACCTCCGGGGGCCGGAGGTTTTTGGTGGGTCCTGCACACGAAGTGTAGCAGTTTCGGCGGTGTCGCTTACAGCGGTTTCCCGGTTTTTCCCGAAGATTTTGGCGGGTGACGGCTCGGGGTTGCTCGGGCTCCGATAAAGAGCCAGCTCAGGCGGGCGCCCGGCGGCGGGCCGGGAGGCATCGTTATCGGACCTGATCGACGCCGTGGGCCATGAGGTCGTCGCGGGCGACGAACTCGAGGACCGAGATGTGGGTCGCCTCGAGGTTGATGGGCGGCGCGACGCCGGCGTCGAGGGCTTCCTTCCAGCGGCTGACGCAGACGCACCAGCGGTCGCCGGGCTTCAGGCCGGGGAAGCCGAAGGCCGGCACGGGGGTGGACAGGTCGTTGCCGCGCTGCTTCGAGAAGGTGAGGAACTCTTCGGTCACCTGGGCGCAGACGGTGTGGAGGCCCTCGTCGCTGGGGCCGGTGTCGCAGCAGCCGTTGCGGTAGAAGCCGGTCATCGGGTCCGTGCTGCAGGTCTGCAGGTCGCCGCCGAGAACGTTCTTGGCCTTGGGCATCGTTTGAGTTCCCCAGGGGTGCGGGTCGTGATCGCCTTGCCCGTCGCTCGATGGTAGTTCGGGTGGCGGGCGGGTAAAGCGCGAAGGCGCCCCCACGGCGCCGGGGGCTTCCGGACGCGGTGGGGGCGGTGTTGACGGGGTTGCCGCTCGCCGGCGCTTGCCGCTGCCGCGCGGCCGGCTAGTCGCTCGCCTTCACGCCTTCGAGGCGGAGGTAGTCGAGGCCGAACATGTGCTCGGGCTTGGCCTCGGGGTGTGCGCCGGTGGCGGTGACGGTCAGCGTGTTGCGGCCGTGCTTGAGATCGAAGGTGCCGAGCTTGATCTCGTCGGTGATGGCGACGCGGCCGGGGGGAATGAAGAAGTCCATCTCCTCGTCGATGGGCGTGTCGTTGAGGGCGAGCTTGAAGCGGCCGTAGTCGTGGGCTTTCACGAAGCGGCCGAAGACCGCGTACCGGCCGGCGGCGGGGCTCTCGAAGGCGAGCTTGAGGACCTCGCCGGGCTCGACGCCGCCGTGCCACCAGAGGTGGTGGTCGTTGCTGGCGTTGGCGATGTATTGCGGGGCGGGGTTGGCGGTTTTGGCGAGGATGGTCATCTCTTCGCCTTCGATCGCGCCGGGGACGCGGGGGGCCTGGTACTCGGGGACCGGCTGCACGCGGACGTCGCTGGCGGTGATTGGCTTGTGCTGGCTTTCGGCGCCGGGCCGGGCGTACCAGTAGGCGGTCATAAACAGGTCGACGTCGGCCTCGACCCAATGCAGCAGCTCCATGTCGAAGCGGAGGTGCTCTTCGAAGGGGATGGCGTCGATGATGTGCCAGCGATTGACGGAGGTGTGGCCGTAGTTGGCCGGCCCGTCGCAGCGGGTCTGGTTGTGGTAGGCGTGTTGGAAGCGCTCGGGCGAGCACCAGGCGTAGCCGTAGTAGTCCTCGGTGCCGGTGCCGAAGAAGCTGGGGAATTCTTCGCCGTCGACGTAGATCTTCTCGTCGCCCTCGCCCCACCACTGGCGGACGGGGTTGGTGATGTGGAAGGCGCTGCCGACGTAGACGCCCTGGCCGTCGATGGTGGCGTAGTTCCAGTCGAACGACGGCATGGAACTGCGGTCGAACTCGCTGCGCCAGCGGGCGTGGAAGTGCATCGAGCGGTCGTTCCATTTGTAGCCGACGAGGGCGAGGCGGACGTCGACCTGGACGTTCTGGTCGCCGAGGTTGCGGAGCTTGATCGTGGCGCCGTCCTTGAAAGGCATCGGCCAGTGGCTGAGCATCTCGCCGGAAGGACGGACGCGGAGCGGCAGCGAGCTGTAGGCGTTGATGCCGGGGGCGGAGCCGAAGAAGTCGCCGAGCGGGCTGGCGACGGTCTGCTGGCCGTCGAAGGTGATCTCGAGGATTGTCTGGCGGAGCGCGCGGTCGCGGTCGTTGGCTTTCAGCAGCGTGGCCAGGGCGGTGATCATCCAAGCGCCGTCGAGCGTGGCGACGGTCTCGGTGTCGCCGGGGGCGATCGCGACGAGTTCCTGCATGTTCTTCGAGCGGGCGGCGAGGTCGGGGGCGGCCGGGGCGCCCTGGGCGAGGGCGTCGGCGATGTCCTCGGTGAGGCGGGCGTTGGCCTCGAGGTCGGCCGGCGTGAAGGAGCGGACCTTCGTGCCGTCCTCGTAGGTGCGGTAGTTGATGAGGTAGTAGAAGCCGCCCTGCTCGGATTTATCGCTGGTGACCTTCAGGTGCTCGGCGTAGGGGATCGGGAAGTAGACGTTCCAGCCAGCCGCCCGGCGCCCGGACAGCGGCTCCGGGATCGCGTCGAGCTCACCGCCGAGCAGGTCGGCCATCGGCACGGTCCACGCGGGCTGCGACTGGTTGTCGATGTAGAAGCGCAGCGTGCCCTGGGGGTTCGCCGACCAGATGCGGACGAGGGCCCCGGGGCCGGCGGCGTCCATCAGCACGTACTCAGTGCGGCCGTCGCGCTCCTCGGTGCGGAGATATTGGCCGCGGTCGTAGTTGGCGAACCAGGTGGTTTCGTTGGACGGGTCGTCGGACCGCCGATCGTAGCTGGAGAACTGGCCGGTCTGGTAGGCCGGATCGGGGTACTCGACCAGGTGCTGGAGATCGTTCATCTCTTCGAGCAGCGTGGCGGTGGTGATCTGGGCGAAGGTCGGCGCGGTGAGCAGCAGCGCGGCCGTAGTCACAGCAGTGAGTCGCAACATCCGAAAATCTCCGTGCAAGCGGTTTGCGGCCGATTGTTCCAGGAGGGCATGATAGCGGCCGGGCGCTGCGCGTGCAGGGGCTGGTCTCCTGGGCCGGCGGAACGGCATTTGAGCGAGCAGACGAAGGGGAGAGGGCGAGCGTGGGGCCGCGCACGGAAACCGCAGTTCGTCACGAGCAGACGGCCTGGGCCGGGGTGGTCGGGCTGCTGGTCTGCGCGGTGCTGTGGTCGCTCAACGGGCCGCTGATCAAGTTGCTGGCGGATCCCGGGATGCAGCCGGCCGGTGGGGCGCCGGTCGACGGGATGACGATCGCGTGCCTGCGGTCGTTGATTGGGGGGCTGGCGTTCCTGCCCTTGCTGTGGCTGCGGCGTAGGCGGCTGGCGGCGGCGCCGGTGAAGTGGCGGGTGACCTCGGTCTTGCTGTTCACGCTGATGACGGTGACGTTCGTGGTGGCGACGGCACGGACGGCGGCGGCCAACGCGATCATCCTGCAATACACGTCGCCGGTGTGGGTGTTCGTGTTGGCGCCGCTGTGGCTGGGGGAGCGGCCGCAACGGCGTGAGGGCGGCGTGCTGCTGCTGGCGATGGTGGGGGTGGCGATCATCTTCGCGGGTAACCCGGTGACGGAGCTGGGGTGGCTGGCGGTGGCGCTGGCGAGCGGGTTCGGGTATGGAGCGTTGACGGTGGCGTTGCGGGCGCTGAAGGCGGCGCCGCCGGTGCTGGTCGCGGGGATGAACGCGCTGGGGTCGGGGTTGATCCTGTTGCCGGCGGCGGTGCTGCTGGCGTCGTTCGAGCTGACGGGGCGGCAGTGGGGGCTGGTGCTGGTGCTGGGACTGGTGCAGTTCACGCTGCCGTACGTGATCTTCTCATGGGCGCTGCAGCGGGTGCGGGCGTACCAGGCGGCGTTGATCGTGCTGATCGAGGCGTTGCTCAACCCGCTGTTGACGTGGGTGATCGTGGGGGAGCCGGTGCCGCCGGCCACGCTGTTCGGGGGGCCGTTGATTCTGCTGAGCGTGGGGTGGTGGTTGTGGTTGCAGCGGCGGAGCCGAGCGCGGGAGGCGGCGTTTGCAGCGGCGGGCGGGCAGGAGTAGGGGGGTGTTCTGGGTCGTGTTCGGGCGCGGCCATTCGTGGGTCGAAAGACGGGACGGTGGGGATGTTGCCTTGTTTCAGTCCCCCGGGCTGAAATCCTGGGGCACCGTTCTTAAGCCACCCACCCTCGGCACCCTTTGCGGGTCAGGCTTCGACGAGCATGCGGGTGGGGTCTTCGATGCATTCCTTGACGCGACGGAGGAAGCTGACGGCTTCCTTGCCGTCGATGATGCGGTGATCGTAGGTCAGCGCGAGGTACATCATCGGGCGGATGACGACCTGGTTGTCGTGGGCGATCGGGCGCTGCTGGATGTTGTGCAGGCCGAGGATGCCGACCTGCGGCGGGTTGACGATCGGCGTCGAGAGCATCGAGCCGTAGACCCCGCCGTTGCTGATCGTGAACGTGCCGCCCTGGAGCTCCTCGACGGCGAGCTTGCGGTCGCGGGCGCGGGTGGCGAGGTCGGCGATCGTCTGCTCGACCTCGGCGAAGCTGAGCCGCTCGGCGTGGCGGACGATCGGGACGACCAGCCCCTTGTCCGTGCCGACCGCGACGCCGATGTCGTAGTAGTTCTTGTAGACGATGTCGGTGCCGCGGACCTCGGCGTTGACGGCCGGGTACTCCTGCAGCGCGTCGATCGACGCCTTCACGAAGAAGGACATGAAGCCGAGCTTGATGCCGTACTTGCTCGTGAACTGATCCTGCAGCTTCTTGCGCAGGCCCATGACGGCCGACATGTCGACCTCGTTGAACGTCGTCAGCAAGGCGGCCTGCTGCTGGGCTTCCACGAGCCGCTCGGCGATGCGCCGGCGGAGCATCGACATCGGGACGACCTCTTCGCCCCGCGCGCTCGCCGCGGGCATGGGCCGCGTTGCCGGCACCGCGCCGGCGGCCTGGGACGGCTCGCCGTTGCCCGCTTCGATGTGGCGGAGGACGTCTTCCTTCAGGAGGCGGCCGCCGGGGCCGGTGGCGCGGACGTCGCCGGCGGAGAGCTGGTGCTCGTCGAGGAGGCGCTGCGCGGCGGGCATCACGTGGGCCGGCGCGGTGGCGGTCTGGGTTTCGGCTGCGGGCGGGGCGCCCCCTGACGTGCCGGCCGCTTGCTGCTTTTCGGCGGCGGGTTTCCCGGCGGAAGCCCGTTCACGGCCGTTGCCTTGTTTGCCCTGCTTTCCCGTTTCGGCGGGCTTTTCGCCCGGCTCGAACGTGGCGATGACCTCGCCGACGTTGGCGGTGTCGCCGGCAGCCTTGAGCTGCTTGGTGAGCGTGCCGCTGACGGGAGCGGGGACTTCCATCGAGGCCTTGTCGGTTTCGATCTCGACGACCGGGGCGTCCTGTTCGACGTAGTCGCCCTCGTTGACCCGCCACTCGACCACCATGACTTCGGTGATGGACTCGCCGGCACTCGGGATCGTCAGTTCGGTGGCCATGGTGGTCCTGCCTTTCAGGAGCGCTGAGGATCGGCCCGTGGGCGGCGGGTCCCCGCCCGGTTCGACGGCATTATTCCCCAATTCGTCGCGGCCGCCAACCGGCGACGCACTTCCGCGGCGAGCCGGCCGAGGCCGCGAACCACTAGGCCGCAAACGCCTCGTCGATGAGCTGCTGCTGTTCGAGCTTGTGGCTGCCGGGCGAGCCGGTGGCCGGGCTGGCCGACGGGGGGCGGCTGACCCCGCGGAACGTCCAGCGGCCGAGCAGCCGGTCGCCGAACCGCACCCGGTAGTGGCTCCAGGCGCCCATGTTGGCGGGCTCTTCCTGGACCCAGACCATTTCGGCGCTGTCGGGGTAGACGCCAAGGACGCTTTCGAGGTCGCTGTCGGCCAGGGGGTAGAGCTGCTCGCAGCGGACGATCGCGACATCGTGGCGGTCGTGCTCCTGACGGTGGGCGTCGAGGTCGTAGAAGACCTTGCCGGCGCAGAGCAGGACGCGACGGACCTGCTGCGGGTCGGGGTTCTGCGGATCGGGCAGCACGCGGCGGAAGCGGCCGGCGGCGAGCTCATCGAGCGGCGACGTGGCGCGGGAATCGCGGAGCAGGCTCTTGGGCGTCATCACCACGAGCGGCTTGCGCCAGCGGCGGTGGACCTGACGGCGCAGGACGTGGAAATACTGGGCCGGCGTGGTCGGGTAGACGACCTGGATGTTGTCCTCGGCGCAGAGGGTGAGGAAGCGCTCGAGGCGGGCGCTGGAGTGCTCGGGGCCCTGGCCTTCGAAGCCGTGCGGCAGCAACAGGACGATGCCGCTGAGGCTCTGCCACTTGTCCTCGGCGCTGGCGATGAACTGGTCGATGATGACCTGGGCGGCGTTGACGAAGTCGCCGAACTGGGCCTCCCACAGGACGAGGCCGTCCGGGTAGGCAATCGAGTAGCCGTACTCGAAGCCGAGCACGCCGGCTTCCGAGAGCGGGCTGTTGTAGATGTCGACAGGCGCCTGGTCGGCCGTGAGGTTTTGCAGGACCGGGTAGGGGCGCCCGCTCTCGTGGTCGTGCCAGACCGCGTGGCGTTGGCTGAAGGTGCCGCGCTCGCTGTCCTGGCCGCTCATGCGGATGCGGGTGCCCTCGGTGGCGAGCGAGGCAAAGGCGAGCAACTCGGCGCTGGCCCAGTCGAGCGGGCGGTCGCCGTCAACCATCGCGCGTCGCTGGCCGACGAGGCGCTTCAGCTTGGGGTGGGGCGTGAAGTCGTCGGGGATCGTCGTGGCGCGGCGCATCAGGTCGGTGAGCTGCTCGGTGGATACGCCGGTGTCGACCTCGGGGACGCGGCTGTCGAGGCCGCCCTTGTAGTCGCGCCAGATGCGGCCGAGGACGCTCGGGCGGTGGGGAACGCTGGGACCCTCCTCCTCGAGGCCGGCGAGCTGCTTCTCGAGCGCGGTGCGGCGGTCGGCGGCGATCTGGTCGGCCTCTTCCTGAGTGACCTCGCCGAGGGCGAGCAGGTGTTCCAAGTAGCCGTCGCGCACCGACTTGCGGGCCTTGATCTTCTTGTACATCAGCGGCTGGGTGAAGGCCGGCTCGTCGCCCTCGTTGTGGCCGTAGCGGCGATAGCAGTACATGTTGATGACGACGTCGCGCTGGAACTCGTCGCGGAAGTCCATGCTGAGGCGGATGGCCTGGGCGACGGCCTCGGGGCTCTCGCCGTTGACGTGGAAGATGGGGACCTGCAGCATCTTGGCGAGGCTGGAGGCGTAGAGGCCGGAGCAGCCCTGCTCGGGCGGCGTGGTGAAGCCGATCTGGTTGTTGACGATCACGTGGAGGGTGCCGCCGGTGCGGTAGTCCTTGAGCTCGCTGAGATTGAGGGTTTCCTGGACGACGCCCTCGCCGGCGAAGGCGGCATCGCCGTGGATCAGGATGGCCATGGCGGTGCGGCGCTGGTAGTCCTCGAAGCGGTCCTGCTTGGCGCGGAGGCGGCCGAGGACGACCGGGTTGACGAACTCGAGGTGGCTGGGGTTGAAGCAAAGGGCGAGGTGGATCGTCTTGCCGCCGCGGGTGGTCCAGTCGCTGTGGTAGCCGAGGTGGTACTTGACGTCGCCGCTGCCGAGGTGGAGCTGGGCGTCGACGTCGGCGAACTCGCGGAAGATCTCGCGCGGGCTCTTGTCGAGGATGTTGGCGAGGACGTTGATGCGGCCGCGGTGGGCCATGCCGATGACGATCTCCTCGATGCCCTGGTCGCCGGCGCGTTCGATGGCGAGGTCGAGGAGGGGGATGAGGCTCTCGCCGCCCTCGAGCGAGAAGCGCTTGGCGCCGAGGTACTTCTTCTGGATGAACTCCTCGAAGATCACGGCGTCGGTAAGGCGGGTGAAGATGCGGAGCTGCTCGTCGCGGGGGAGCTTGATCCGGTTGGTGCTGCCTTCCATCCGGTCCTGGAGCCAGTGGCGGACGCGGAGCTCGTCGATGTGCATGAACTGCACGCCGATCGAACGACAGTAGGTGTCGCGCAGCAGCAGCAGGATGTCGCGGAGTTGGCGGCGCTCATTGCCGGCGATTGTGCGGCTGGAGAAGTAGCGCCGCAGGTCGTCGCGGGTGAAGCCGTAGTGGCGGATCTTGAGCGCCTCGTGCGTCTGCATTTGGCGGCCGAGCGGGTCGGTGCGCGCGATCAGGTGGCCGCGGACGCGGTAGGCGCGGACGAGCTGGTCGACGCGGTCCTGGCGGGCGCTGGCCTGCCCGTCACCGCCGTCGCCGTCGCCGGCCGGGTTGAAGAGGCTGCGGCGGCGAAACCGCGGGCCTCGCTGGAGCGCGTGGCCGTTGCCGCCCCAGGATTCGAAGTAGTGCCCCCAGGCCGGGTCGACGCTGTCGGGGTCGCGGAGGTAGTCGGCGTAGAGGGCTTCGACGAAGGCCAGGTTGGCCTCGTGCGGTAGGGCGGGGTCGGGCATCAGGGTCGGCACCTGTCGATTGGCCGAAGCCGGGCTGAGGCCGAGCGCCGTCGGCCGCCCAGTCGGCGGTTGCTTGATCGCCGTGAGATGATACAGCGGCGCGGGCCCGCGCGAAGTGCGTTCGCGCGGATCGCTGCGCGTCTTCGGGCCGCTGGCGCGTCGTTGCCTAAGACGAGAGCTCGGTCGCCCTTGGAGCGCCCTGGCCGAGGGTCTGGCGGGTGTCCGCGAGCAGGTCGTCGATCTTCATCGCCATGTGGACCAGCTCGGCCACGCTCTGGGCCTGGAGCTTTTGCATCACGTGCGAGCGGTGGACCTCGACGGTTTTCTGGCTGATGTTGAGCTCGGCCGCGATCTGCTTGTTGGCCCGCCCGTTGACGACCAGCAGGAGGACCTGCCGCTCGCGCGGGGTGAGCATCGCGAAGCGCTCCTCGATGTCGCGGCGGGAGTCGGCGGCCTCGCGCTGGGCGGCGTCCTGTTCGAGGGCCTGGCGGACGGCGTCGAGCAGGTCCTGGTCGCTGAAGGGCTTCTCGATGAAATTGACGGCGCCGGCCTTCATCGCCCGGACGGCGGACTGCACCTCGCCGTGCCCGGTGACGATGATGATCGGCAGGTTGATGTGGCGATCGCAGAGGGTTGTTTGCAGGTCGAGGCCGCTCATGCCCGGCATGCGGACGTCGAGGACGAGGCAGCCGGGCAGCTCGGCCCGGTAGTTGTCGAGGAAGGCCTCGGCGGTCTCGAAGGTGGCGACGTGCAGGCCGACCGACTCGGTGAGCCAGCGCAGCGACTGCCGCATCGCGGGATCGTCGTCGACGATATAGACGGTCGGGTTGGCGTTCATTCCAGCACTCTCCTCAACTCGTGGCAGGCAGCGTGAACTCGACGGTCAGGCCGGTCTCCAGGCCGTTGTGGGTCGCCGACAAGACGCCGCCGTGCAGCTCGACGATTGAGCGGCAAATCGACAGCCCGATGCCGAGGCCGTCCTGCTTGGTGGTGACAAACGGTTCAAACAGCTGATTCGGTTCGATGCCGACCAAGCCCGGGCCGGTGTCGCGCACCGTGACATGGACCCCGTCCCCGGCCGCGGCGGTGGCGATCATGAGCCGGCCGTTGGGGCTGGTCGCGCTCATCGCCTCGAGGGCGTTGCGGACGAGGTTCACAATGACCTGCATGATCTGGATTTCGTCAACCTGGACGGCCGGGAGGTTATCGGCGAGCTGGAGCTCGATCGGGATCCGCCAGGGGTTCGCGGCCGCCGCCAGCGTGACCGCGTCGCTGACGATGCGGTTGATGTCGACGTCGATGGTCTTGTTGGGCTGCTTGCGGACAAAGCGGCGGATGCGCTTGATGATCTCGCCCGCCCGCTCGGCCTGGCCGCGCATCTCGCCAATTGCGTCGCGGATCTCGGGGCCGGCAGCGGTGCCGGCGGCGAGGCGGCGCTCGCAGCCGCTGGCGTAGTTGACGATGGCGGCCAGCGGCTGGTTGAGCTCGTGGGCGAGCTGGGTGGCCATGTTGCCCAGCGTGCTGACGCGGGCGACGTGGATGAGCTCGGCGTGGCGGCGGCGGGCCTCGTCCTCGGCCAGCTTGCGGTCGGTGATGTCCATGACCGCGCCGAGGACCGCGGGGCGCCCCTGGTAATTGATCAGGGCGGCGGTGTAGTCGACCCAGCGGTCGTCGCCGGCCTTGGTGAGGACCTTGATCTCGTAGCGGACGGGAACGGATTCGCCGGCCTGGCGGGCATTGGCGCGGTCGCGGACCTCGGCCCGCATGTCGGGGTGAACGATGTTGAGGAACGGCATCGCGAGCATCTCGTCACGCGAGTAGCCGGTGATGACCTCCATCATCGGGTTGAGATACAGGTAGCGCTGATCGCGATAGATCAGGATGCCGATCGGGACGGTCTCCGCGAGCACGCGGAACTTCGCCTCGCTCTCCTCGAGGGCGCGCTGGGCGCGCTTGCGCTCGGTGATCGTGTCGACGGTTACCAGCCGCCAGCGGTAGCGCACTGCTTCGTCCGGCAAGGGCTCTGAGCGCGCGAGCCACCAGGTCTCGTCCCCGTGCGGGTCACGGCGGGCGATCTCGCGCTCGAACCGGCCGCCGGTGGCGTGGGCGCGGCGCATCGCCGCCAACGTGCGCTCGCGTTCGGTCGGCTCGACCCAGCTGAGCCAGCCGGTGCCGCCGCACTCGGCCGACGACTGCTGGAAGAGGCGCTGGGCGGGGCGGTTAGCGCAGAGGCAACGGCCTTCCATATCGACCATGAAGACTGGTGCGGGGTCGGCTTCGCAAAGCTGACAGTAGAAGGCGGTAATTTCGTCGAGGCGCGACTGGGCCGAGGGCGGAGGCTGACGGTCGTACTCCTGGTAAGCCTTCCAAACATGCGCCATGGTGGCGGCCGTCTGCGAGGCGGTATCGGTGTCGCCGGGAACGATTGCGTTGGCGAGCTCGATCAGGGTTTCTGTGTAGCAGTGGTTGATGTCGGCAACGCTGATGCCGAGGCGGGCGAGCAGATCACCGACCGCGTGGGCCTGTTCTTCGAGTTGTTCGGCCGGTGCGACCGCGGCGTGCCGCAGGAGCTCGATGAGCCGCGCCGCCCACGGTGTCGACGTCCTAACCGTCTCAAAGTGCGTACTCACCCTGACATCCCCTCCGTCTGAGCTCGGGTTTCGGTTGTATTCGCTGGCCCGGATTTGCGGCCGAAGCCCGGGCGAATGCCGAAAACCCGCAGATGGGTCGCTCGACGGATTAAGCGTAAGTCATAGGCTAACGGACGCAGGGTGGGGCGACAACTGAAAAACCGGTGCGCTAAGTGGAGTAGTCATGGAGTGTTATCGCTGCCTGGCTCGCTGACGGCGGGCTTGGTTCGGCCAATCGGCGACCGATGCCGGGGATGTGCGGCCTTGTCAAAACGTAGGGGCTTTTGCCCATAGATCGTGAATTTATCAGACGATCAGGCGTGCGCATGAACGCCGCCCGCGTCGGGGGGAAGGCGCGGGCGGGCGGAGGCAGGCGTCGAGGCGGTCTCTCGGGTTAGAACCGCTCGGTGATGCTTTTGCCCTGCATGAAGAGTTGGAGGTAGTCGCGGCCGCCGGCCTTTGAGTCGGTGCCGGACATGTTGAAGCCGCCGAAGGGCTGGACGTCGACGAGGGCGCCGGTGCACTTACGGTTGAAGTAGAGGTTGCCGACGTGGAAGTCGAAGCGCGCCCGCTCCAGGCGATCGCGCCGTTGGCTGTAGAGTGCCCCGGTCAGGCCATAGATCGTGCCATTCGCAATGTCGAGGCCGTCTTCAAAATCCCTTGCCTTAATCACGGCGAGAACGGGTCCGAAGATCTCTTCCTGCGCGATTTGGGCGTTGCGATCGACATCGGCGATGATCGTGGGCGGGATGAAGTAGCCGTCCGGGGGGACGGGCGTGTCAGCGAGGATCGTTCGGCCTTCCTTTTTGCCGATCTCGATGTACTCGTTGATCTTCTTGTGGGCCTTGGCGTCGATGACCGCGCCCATGAAGAGGTTTTCAGGGGTCGTGGTGTCACCGATCGTGAGGGTTTTTGCGCGTGTGATCACCTTGTCGAGCAACTCGTCATAGACATCGGCATGGGCGATCAGGCGCGAGCACGCCGAGCACTTTTGGCCCTGGAAGCCGAAGGCGGCGGCGACGATGCCCTCGGCCGCTGCATCGATATCGGCCGTCTCATCGACGAGAATGCAGTCTTTTCCACCCATCTCGAGGATGCTGCGTTTCAGCCAGATCTGGCGATCGACGACCTGGCCGCATTTCTGGAAGATGCCGAGGCCGACTTCTTTCGAGCCGGTGAACGACACGCAGCGGGTCAGCGGGTGCTCGACGATCGTGTCGCCGATCTCCGCGCCGGAACCCGGGACGAAGTTGAGGACGCCCTCGGGCAGCCCGGCCTCTTCCAGGATCTCGCAGAGCAGCGCGGCCATCACCGGCGACGTGGAGGCCGGCTTGAGCACGACCGTGTTGCCGGTCACGAGCGCGGCGCTGGTCATCCCCGTGCAGATCGCCAGCGGGAAGTTCCACGGCGGGATCACCGCGACCACGCCGAGCGGAATGTAGCGGTACTCGTTGTCCTCGCCCGGGAACGGGGTCGTCGGCATCGGACCGCCGAGGCGGAGCATCTCGCGGCCGTAGAACTCGAGGAAGTCGATCGCCTCGCAGACGTCGGCGTAGGCTTCGAGCCAGCTCTTGGATTCTTCGAAGCACTCCCAGGCGGACAGCTCGTAGATGCGGCGGCGCATGATGGCGGCCGCCTTGACGATGATCTTGGCGCGGGCGTCGGGGGCGACCTTGCGCCAGTCCTGGAAGGTTTCGGCCGCGTGTCGGACGGCCTGGTCGGCGTGGTCACGGTTGGCCTTGGACACGAAGCCGGCGACGACCTTCGGCTCGGCGGGCTTCAGCGACTTGATCGTGTCGGTGGTCTCCACCTTCTTACCGGCGATGCGGAGCGGGAACGAGCGACCGAGTTGGGCCCTGACCTGTGTGAGCGCCGCGAGCATCTCCTGCCGCGGGCCGTCCTGAGAAAAATCGACGTAGGGTTCGGGACGATACGGCATCAACATCAGGTGGATCTCCTGGTAAGCAACGCGGCCGCCGGACGCTCGTCGCGGCCGTGGATTTTGCAAGCGGAGAGTATAGCACGGACGTCGCAGCCGGTCAGGCCGGCTGGCCGAGCGGGAGCGGTGCGGTCCATGCCGCGCGGGCGGCGCCGGGGGCGCCGCCGGACCGCGTCGACCTAAGTCGGGCTGTGGCCGGTGAGCTGATAGGCGGTGAGGATCAGCTCGACGGCTTGCGGGGCGGTGAACTGCCCGACGTTGATCGTCAGGTCGTAGCGGGGCGCGCGGTTCGCCAGCTGCCGGCCGAAGAAGCTGCGGACGAACTCTTCGCGCTCGCGCTGCTGCTCGGCCACGCGATTGGCGGCCGCCTCGTGGGAGAGCGCGTGCCGCTTGGCATAGCGCTCAATGCGCTGTTGAAGTGGGGCGGAGAGTTCCACCCGCAGGCCGCCGGTCGCCGGCAGCAGGAGGTCGGCCCCGCGGCCGAGGAAGATGGCCGGTCCCTGGCGGGCGAGCGTCAGCACCGTGTGGCAGAGCCGGTGGAAGTACTCGTAGCGCTCGCTGGTGGTTTCCATCAGCAGCCCGAGCGAAGCCTCGACCCAGTTTAGGTCTCGTTCGTCGATGTGGCGGTAGAGGCGCTCGCGGACGCTGTCGTTGGCGGCCATCTCGTGTAAGAGCTGGCGTCCGAAGACCGGCCAATCGAGTCGACGTCCGAGGAGCTGGGCGATCGTGGAGCCGCCGCAGCCAACGGACCGGCCGAGGGTGATGAACTCCGTGAGTGGCGGGGGCGGCTTGACGGCGGTCAGTTCGGGGGTGGCACGTTCGCGTTGTTCGCGGGCGAGCTCCCAATTGCGGAGCTGGCGCTCGATAGCGGTCGCGAGGTCCCGGGATTCGAAGCCGGCGCGTGTCTTCATGGCACTTCTCCTGCGGGCGGCGGCGCGCGGTGGAGAACCAGAGCGGGCCGTCGACGCTCACTGGAACATCGGCCGCGCGGCGGGCGCGCGGGTTTAACACGCCGTGGGGCGGTCAAGAAACGCGTGCGAAGCCGCCGGGTGCGTCGGCGGGCGCGTGGACCGCCCCACGCTGGCAGGATCCCGTTGCCGGGCTCTATCTAAAGTATGCCACAAGAAAGGGCACAAGCCAGATCCGATATGCCAGCGCCGCGGCGGTTTTCGGTGGCGTGGCGGGGCGGCAGTTCTGCTGAGCGGGGTGCCCGACGTTGGTGGGGAGAATCGCGCCGCCCAGGATTCGAACCTGGAACCTTCGGTTCCGTAGACCGATGCTCACCTTGCCTAGTGGGCCCGAAACCGCGTTTTTGAGCCCGAAAACGGAATTTAGCGGAACACAGCGGCGGGTAGTGGACACGAGCGCGCGCCCATGGCGCGCCCACTTTTGGCAATCCTAGATTGTGTCCCCGCAAGAATTCGTTAGAGTGATGTTCGGGTTGCCGCCGGCCAGCGGCACAAGCGCGATCGCGTGGCGTGGGTTCCTCCATCCCCCGCCCGTGATCGCGGCCCCAACCAGATGGAGGTCACACCGATGCCGTTCCGAGCGAAGATCACGACCGAGGCGGACGCCCGCCCCGTCCGGATCATCACCGCCCGCTTGCGCGACTGGCGTAGCCGGCTGAACCGCTGGCTGGCGTCGTGCAGCGAGACCGAGACGCCGGCGATGCACGCCAGGACGGTGCCGATGCTGGACGTGGCCGGCTGCGCTGACGTCTGGCGGTAATAGCCGTGATAGGCCCCGCCGGGCTGGCGGCC
>CAZCKC010000035.1:0-26248 GCA_964499235.1 uncultured Planctomycetales bacterium
TCGACGGCGATGGCTTCCGCGACATCCTTCTGAGCACAGTCAACGCGGATCCGCGCGGCGGGCGTCGTGACGCGGGCGAAATCTACTTGATTTATGGCGCGGGCGATTGAGGCAGCGCAGATTCAGGAGTGAGGTGATCTTGTGATGCGAACCTTGGTGCGAATCGCTGCGCTGGCGGCTAGCAGCTTGGCTTTCAGCTTCAGCGCGGGCTGTCCCGGCGGTAGTTCGGTCAACCCGTTTTTGACGCTTGTCGAGCAGCAATTCATCCCGTTTAACGAGGAAGAAGTGGATTCCGATGAGCCGTTACGCGGCGGCGCGCTCGACGGCGTTGAAGGCGGTGGCGGTGCCACCACGGTGGACACGCGCTTCCGTGACGCCATGACGATCACATTCAACAACCACAGCGCCCGCGGCGATCTGGAGTTCAACTTCCTCGCCTGGGTTAACGCGATAAGCGTTCAGACGGACGAAGAGCGGGACGCACTGTTCAACAGCAACTATGTCGAATTGCAGACAGAAGTTCAGCTCGGGCTGGCCTACATCCTCGCGCCCGGCACCTTCGTCTACAACGGAGGTGGGAAAAACGGTAACCTACGGTTTCGAATTCGACGGGGCGTGGACTCCTCGACGGAAGGAGCATCGAATGAGCCCGGCGATTTCGAGATATTCGACGAGGGCGGCATCAACGCCGTGTCGGGTGACGGCGGAACCGACGCGAGCACACCGGGGACAGCCGACACGCCGGTGTCGCAGGAACTCACGCTGGCGACGCCCGACCACATCCTGATCTACCTGGATGCACCGGTCTCGTGCGACAGTGTGGCGTTCGTGTTCCTCGACCAGGGTGACGTGCTCTCGATCGAGGGCGGCGGGGCGATCCGGGACGAGCCGTTCAAGCCGCTTTCGGCGGCCGAGTTCGTCCAGTGCGACCCGCTGGACCCAGGTCTGAACCTGAAAACGGGCGGGGGGGCGCGGCTAGCGAACGAATTCTTCGAGGGCGAGGACGTTGTCTTAGACTTTTTCTTACTGCCGCAGTTGCGGACGGGTGATCTGCGGGACATCAACCTCTCGAGCTTCCTGTTCGCGACGTTCGGCGGGATTGAGGATGGTGGCGGATTCGTCTCGATCCTTGAGTCGGATGACGAAGATGGCGACGATGGTGGGACCGGCGACGGCGACGGTGACACCGATGGCGATGGTCCGAACGTCCTGACCCCCTGAGTGTGGCGCAATCGAGGGTATCCCCATGAAGCGCGTTTCATTGGTCATCACATGGTTGGCCGCCGGTTCAGTGGTTGCCAGCAGTTGGGCCCAGGAGAGCCCGCCATTTCCGATCGACGTCGTTTCGATCCAGATCTCTCGCAACCTGAGCGGGACGTATGTCGGACCGTTTGGGCCATTTGAGGATTTTGACCCCGACAGCGACAGCGCGAAAGAATTTGACGCGATCGAGGTCGTTATTAAGATCACGGATCCGGATTGGAGCATCGAGTTTCCGGACGACGGCGGTGAGCTTCAATTCGAGGTAGAGACCTTTTACTCCCGAGCGCTCTCGTCATGGGATCCGCTGTTGGGTGAGAGTCCGACACCGGCGCCGATTCCCTGGGTCGGTGCCTTCATCGAAACGGCCCCCGTTGGTCTCGTGCAGGAGCCGGGGCCGGCGGGGCCGATTCCGACCGCGCTGGCGACGTTCGGGCCCTTCTTCATTCCGGATTTCATCGGCCCCACGCAGCAGAATCTGCGCGACCCGGATCAGCCGGACGGCGCATGGACGCTGTTTTTCGACTTGGCGGATGACCAGGACGCGGAGGTCTTCACGCGTAGTTCCCTCAGCTTCGTGGTCTTTGCGAACGAGCTCAATCAGCCCTCCAACCCTGGCCCGCGCGCGGAGGCCGGCGCCGACCAACGGGTGTTGATAAACTCCACCGTTACACTGGACGCGTCGCGCTCATTTGACGGCTACAACGTCGGGTTTGATCCGACGCTACCCAGCATTTTGGATGGCGACACGCTCACCTACACGTGGGACTTCGTCTCCGGTCCGGCGGTCGTCAACCCGATCCAGAGCGATCCGAGTTCACCGACCGCGACGGTCACGCTGAACGACCCCAGCGATGCCGACCCGGACAACCTGGTGCCGTACGTCTTTCGCGTGACGGCCAGCGACAACCAGTCGCCGACCTCCACCAGCGACACCGTCGAGATCCTCGTCTTCACCGAGATGCCGCCCAATGAGCCGCCGAGCGCGACGATCACCGTCGTCACGCCGACGCCCCTGGTCGGCGACCAGGTGGTGCTGTCGGCGCTTGGCTCCACCGATCCCGAGGTCGGCGAGCTGACCTACCTCTGGCAGCAGACCGACGAGCTCGGCAACCCCATCGGGCCGGAGGACCTTGACGCGTTCTTCCAGCCGCTCTCCGACGTCGAGAGCCCGACGGTCGACTGGGTCGCGACCCGGGCTGGTACGTTCTACTTCCGCGTGTTGGTGACCGACGACGGTGGGCTGACCGATACCGCTTTCGTATCGATCACGGTGCTCGATCCCAACAGCGTGCTCGGGCAGCGCGCGATCCAGGCTCGCGCCGGGACGCTCGACATCCGGAACCTCACCCAGGCGGACGGCGCCGGCGATGCGGCCGCCGATCCGGAGCCCCTCGCCGTGCCGGTGTGCGGGGGCAGCCTGTTGCCGTTGATGATCGTACCGTTTGTGCTGCCGCTGATGCGGCCGCGACGGCAGGGCTGAGCCGCGTCGCGAGCGGCGTCCCGAGGTAAGAATCCGAGCGGGCGGGCCCGGCGCTGACCGAGCCCGCCCGCCGCTTTGCGCTGGCGGCGTGGCGGCCGGCTGCTCGGCGGCAGGTCCTCAGCGCTCGTCCGGCGGCCGCGATTTCCAGCGGCGGTGCAGCCAGAGGTATTGCTCGGGGTGGCGGCGGATGGCGTGCTCGAGGGCGGCGGCGTAGGTCTCGGTGACCCACTGGAGCGGGTTGGGCTGGGCCTCCCACTCCTCCGGCTGGATAATCCGCTCGACCTCGATGCGATAGCGAAAGCCCTTGGCGATGCGGGGCGCGACGCCGACGACGATCGGCACGCGCAGGCTCAGGGCGAGCAGGCCGATCGACTTGTACCAGCTCGCCCGCTTGTTGAAGAAGGGGGCGAAGACGCCCTTGCGGCCGGCGTCCTGGTCGGCGATGAACGAAAGCGTGCCGCCCTGCCGCAGGATCGACTCGGCGTTTTCGCTGGCGCCTTTCTTGTGCAGCAGCGTCAGCCCGCCGGCCGCCCGCGAGGCGGTCAGCTCGTCGGTGACCAGCGGGTTGTCGAGTGGGCGCATGACGGCGGTCATCGGCAGGCCGAGCTTGGCGACGGTGAAGCCCATCAGCTCGTAGTTGCCGAAGTGGGGTGTGACCATGATGGTGCCGCGGTCGCCGAGGATCTCGCGGAGGGTGTCGCCGAGGTTGCCGAGCTCGACGTGGCGGGCCCAGGACCACTCGGACACGATCCGCGGGGTGAGCATGACCTCGACGAGGTAGAGCTGGGCGAAATGCTGGAAGGCGCGGCGGGCGATGCGGCGGAGCTGGCGCTCGTCGTAGTCGCCGGCCAAGGCGAACCGCAGGTGTTCGAGCGCGAGGTCGCGGTGCTTGCGGTCGATCCGCCACCAGATCTTGCCGATCAGCCGGGCGGTCGCGAGGTTGGTCTCGATCGGGAAGCAGCCGAGGATGGTCGACCAGACCCGCCAGCCGACGTACTCGCCGAGGAAGCGCCACTTTTCTTTCGGCGAGCGGGCGGCGGCCGTCAACGTCCGCCACTGCGCGCGCCAGGCTGTGACCCGCTGCCAGATCATCACCGCGGCTCGGTTTCGGGCGTGGACTCGATGGACGCCCGCAGCGATTCGACGAACGCATCGAGGTCGTCGGGGATCAACTCCAGCGACTGCTCGGCCAGCCGCTCCTGCACACGGGCGGGCAGCGCGGGCTCGGGCCAGGGCGGCGGCTGGTTGCCGAAGACGACGGTGTAGCGGTCGAGGCGGCCGCGCTGTGTGACCAGCCAGCGGTAGGAGGCCGGGACGTTGATCTCCTTGCGACGGGCGACCGCGCTGACGCTGCGGAAGTCCACATAGTCTCGGATCGTCCCGACGAGCAGCGTGCGCTCGGGGCTGCGCAAACGCGCGAGGATCTCGCGGGCGTAGACCATGACCTCGCGGCGGTGCTCGCGCTGACCGTCCTGCAGCGCGAGCAGGTCGAGCTGGTTGATCAGCCGCGGGAACTTGATGTCGCCGTACCACATGACGCGGGGATCCTGGGCGCCGAGCTGGTAGAGGTCGGCCCGCATTTCCGGCGTCAGCCGCTGCCGCATCTGCAGCGCGATGTCCTTGAACGCCACCTGCGAGACCATGACCGGCATCAGGTTTGGCCACAGCCAGAGCCAAGCGCTCCACATCGTCAGCACCAACGCGCCGAAGGCGACCTGCCGCGCCCCGCGCAGGAACAAGAGCACGCTCGCCATGGCGCCGGCGCTGAAGATCAGCCCGAGGACGACGGCCGGCAACAGGACGTCGCTCAGGTCGAAGCCGCTGGGCGCACCGACGAGTGGGTACCACTGGGTGGTTAGAGTCCAGATCGCGACGCCAAAGCCGACCGGGACGCCGACCGCGATGATCGCGCCGCCGATCTGCTCGACCCGCGGGTGGCCGGCCCGACGCGGGTCGAAGAGCCAAGCGAGCTCGATGCCCAGCAACACGAACAGCGGCGGCAGGGCGGGCAGGAAGTACCGCCATTCCTTGCCGGTCGAGATGGTGAAGAACAGCAACAACCCGACGAACCACAGCAGCATCGCCCAGGTGCCGTCGCGGCTGACGCCGCGGGGCGGCTTCACGCCGCGGGCGATCGCGCCGGGCAGCGACAGCGTGTAGGGCAGGCAATAGATCAGCGGGACCGCCAGGTACATGAACAGGAACTCGACGCCGTCCTGATCCTCGACGTTCGGCAGGTCGCCGGTGAAGCGGTCGACGTACTCGACCTTCCACTTCGCGAGCGCGGTCTCCTCGACCTGAACGACCTGGTACGCCCAGGGCAGCCACGGCGCCAGAAACAGCAGCACGCCGATCAGGTGGGTGACCAGCTCCCGGCGGTCGCACGGCGCGGTGACCAGGAGCCGCACGACGATGACGACCCCGAACGCGGCCAGCGCCGCGACCACGCCGAGCTTGGCCGCACTTTCGGTGGGAACCTCGAGCCCGACACCGAGCGTGCCGGCCGCCAGCAGGTAGATCAGCCCGCCGGTCGCAAGCCCCGCGACGACCATCGCCAACCACCAGCGCCCGGGCGGGCGGCGTTGGAGCCAGTGTTTCCAGCAATAGAGATAAGCCGGCACGCCGATGATCGCGATTGGCATCGGCATCTTCCACAGCATGCCGAGGCCGGCCGCAAGGTAGGCGAGCCACACCAGGGTCATCCTGCTGACGCCGCCCGACCGCTTCGCGTATGCCACCCAGAACGCGGCGAGTGACAGCGCGCAGCAGGCGGTCAGGCCGAAATCGCTCGCCGCCCGGTGGGACCATTGCAGGACGAGGGTGCTACTGGCAGTCGCGAAGCCGGCGAAGATGGCGGCCCGGTCGCCGGCGACCGCGCGGGTCAGCCAGAAGACCGTTGCCACGAGGAGCAGTGCCGCGAAGCCGTTGGGGATGCGCGCGGTGACCTCGTCGATTGGGCGGTCGAGCCAGTCGCCGACGAACATGACGCCCCAGTACGGGCCGGGCGATTTCTGGAGGCGGGTCTCGCCGCTGAAGACGGGGATGAGCCACTGGTCGCGGGCGTCCATCTCACGGGCGGTCTGGGCGACCCAGCAGTCGATCGGCTCGAAGCCGGCCCCGCCGTCGAGGTCGTAGAACGCGAGGCAGAACGTGCCGCCGAGCAGCAGCAGCAGCCACCACCAGCCGCTCAGCGGCAGCAGAAGCCGGGACGGCGCAGGAACCTTCGGCGAGTCGGCGGCCGCGATCGGCGCGATCGCCACATCGGTGTCGGGTGAAGAATCGGCGGTCGGTTGGCTCGCGTTGGCGGGTTGATCCGCCACGCCGTCGGTCACTGCTGAGACCCGCCTTCACTCGCTCCGGTGATCGGAGCGCTGATCGCCTGGTTGACGCTGTTCATGAGCGCGGTGTAGTCCGCCTGCCAGCGCATGAGCTGCTGGAGGGCGTCGTTGCCGGCCATCGCCTGCTCCACCTCGCCGAGCGCCTGCTTGTCGGTGGGCTCGACCGGCTGGCCGCCGGCCTCCTGGGCCCGGATCCGTTCGGCCTGCTGCGCGTACTGCTGGACGAGCTGCTGGGCCTCGGTGTCCTGGCCGACGGCCTGCTCGGCCGCCCGATAGCCCTGGACCACCTCGCTCTGGGCCAGGGCCTCACCGAGGGCCCGGGCTTTCTGCTCGATTTCTACCTGTGTGGCCATCGTGGCTCCTTGTCAGCAAGTTTCGCGAACAAGTGAGTCTAATCGCCGGTCGGAGGCCCGCCAACCGCCGTTTGGCAAACGGCTGTTCAGCAATAAACGAAACCCTCGCGGGGGTCGGCGGACCACTCGGGTGGAAACTCCGGCGGCTTACGCGTGTGATCGTGCGTGATCGCGGCCGCCAGGAGGCTGTCGAGCGCATCCCCGCCAGTGTCTGCCAGAATCGCGTCGCGGTGCGTAGCCGACGCGAAAGTCAGACCCTCCGCTTCGCATTGCGCGAGGATCTTCTCGCGCTGCCGCCGGGCGGTGAGATCGCGGCCTTTGTACGAGGCGTAGAGTCCTGACAGCTTTTTCAGGCGCGACGCCGGGCAGACCTCGAGCAACCACAGCTTCTCGGGAGCCGGCGGGTCGATTGGGATGACGGCCGCGATTCCGGTTTGCACCAGGGGGGCGACCAGATCGCGGATTCCGAAAAAGGTCTGTCTGAACATTCGCAGGTTGTAGGGGGAAAACGGCGTGCGGGCGCGGCGGTCGGTTTCGCGTTTGAGCTCGCGGCCGTCGGCGGCGGCCTGGCACTTTTCGCGCAGGTCGTCCGCGTCGCTGTAGTCGTTGGCAAACGCCGCCAGGAATGCGGAAAAACTGCGTGAGCCGAGCAGCGGCGCGGGCAGCGAAAACGGGAAGTCGCAGCCGACGGCGGCCTGCTCGCGGCTGCGGAGGTGCTGGCGCAATGCCGCGATGGCGGCGGATCGCTCGATCGCTCGCTTTGCCAATTCCGCGGCCGGGCGACAGTCGACAACCTCGAGCTGCGCCGTTCGCGCGATCGCCGTCGTCAGCCAGATCGTCCGGCCGGCCGTGCGAGCGCCGCTGAAGTCGAGGCCGAGGATCGTTTCGCGCTTCACAATGCGCCTCTAGCGGCCATGCGGCTCATTGGGCCGCGTTAAGTTTTGATAAGCGCCGGGCGGTCGCGTCCGCAGGTCGAACACGGCGTTAAAATAATAAGCTCCAGGGACGGTTGGCTCTACGCGCCCGAGCCACGAGGACATGCACCCTTCATCGCCGGAGAGCTGACACGATGGCCGTTTCGCGACGACGTTTTTTGGTGCAGGCCGGCGCAGCGACGCTGGGCTTTGGGGGACTGGCGAAGCTGGCGTACGTCTGGGCGAGCACGGACGTGCCGTCGCGGACGACCGACCCCGGCTTCGGACCGCTGAATGCCGACCCCGAGGGCGTGCTCGATTTGACGGGCAATCTGCGGTACCGGGTGATCGCACGGAGCGGCGAGGCACTGGTCGACGGCTTTCGCCTGCCGGGCAAGCCCGACGGGATGGCGGCGTTCGCAGGTCCGAACGGCAAGACGATCGTGGTCTGCAATCACGAGGTCAACGTCGGCGACGAAGGCAACGGCCCGTTCGGTGATGACAACGCCCTGTTGAAGAAGCTCGGCCGCGAGCAGTTGTTCGATTACGGCCGCGGGCGCAAGCCGGGCCTCGGCGGGACGTCGACGTTTGTCTTTGATCCGGCGACGCAGCAGATTGAGCGGCATCATCTCAGCCTGGCCGGCACGATTCGCAACTGCGCCGGCGGCCCGACGCCGTGGGGCTCGTGGCTGACGTGCGAGGAGACGGTGCTCCGGGCGGACGACGATCTCGAGCACGACCACGGCTGGGTCTTCGAGGTACCGGCATCGGCCAAGGGTCTGGTCACGCCGCGCCCGATCAAGGCGATGGGGCGCTTCAATCACGAGGCGACGGCCACGAACCCGGCGAACAGCATTGTTTACCTGACCGAGGACACGCACGACAGCTTGCTCTACCGTTATATCCCGAACGTCCCGGGCAAGCTGCACGAGGGTGGCAAGCTGCAAGCACTGGTTGTCCGCGACCGGCCAAGCCTCGATACACGGAACTGGGAAGAGAGCACGGTCAAGCCCGGGACACCGATGGCTGTCCGCTGGATCGATCTGGACGAGGTCGAAGCGCCGCAGGATGACCTCCGGCTGCGTGGCTTCGCGCAGGGTGCAGCCCGCTTTGCCCGTGGCGAGGGCATGTGGTGGGGGAACGACAGCGCGTACTTCGCGTGCACCAACGGCGGGCGACACAAGGTCGGCCAGGTCTTCCGCTACATCCCGAGTCCGGCGGAGGGCACGCCCGCGGAAGATCAGCAGCCCGGCACGCTCGAGCTGTTCATCGAGCCGAACGATCGCGGGCTGATCGACAAGGCCGACAACCTGACGGTCGCGCCGTGGGGCGACGTGGTGCTGTGCGAGGACGGCGGTGGACAGCAGTTCGTCGTGGGGGTGACGCCGGAGGGCGGCATTTACAAGATCGCCCGCAACGCCGTGAGCGACTCCGAGATGGCCGGCGTCTGCTTCTCGCCGGACGGCTCGACGATGTTTTTAAACATCATGCACGACGGGCTGACGGTCGCGATTACCGGCGACTGGGAGAAGGCCCGCTCGGCGGCGCTGCGACCGGCTGAGCTCACGCTTCTGGCCTGATCCTGGCGTCAGGTGCGGTGGGGGCAGCGGCTGCAATTGTGGCCGCCTGGCGCCCGGAGATTGGCTCGCCGGTCGCCGATCGCCCACCCCCCGCCTGCGATCACGAGCGGCAGCGCTTATACTCATAACGTGATGAATACCGAAGAGCAGCCAATCCCCGTCACGGCCGATCCGGATGAGGCCGAGCAGTTCGCCGTCGCCTGCGCCCGGATTGCGGCCGAAAACCGCAGCGAGGACCTGATCGTGCTGGACGTGCATGGGCTGTGCACGTTTACCGATTACTTTGTGATCGGAACCGGCACGTCCGACCGCCAGATGGAGGCGGTCATGGACCACATCCGTGAGTACGCGAAAGAAATCGACCGCAGCCCGATTCGCAAGAGCAACCCGCGCGACGGCAAATGGGTCCTGGCGGACTACGTCGACGTCGTCATCCACCTCTTCGACGCCGAGCACCGCGACTACTACGACCTCGAGAGCCTCTGGGGCGACGCGGCACGCGTCAAGTGGGACCCCGAAGGCAACCCGCCGGGCGTGGCCCGCGACCCCGAGCAAGCCGAGGACGGCCGCTGAGCCGCTCGCAGCCCCCACCACCCGCTCGCCGGGCGGGGTGGCGGTCCCTGAGGTGCGCCTGCACAGCACAAAAAAGGCCGGGCCCGACGGCGCTCTGCCGTGGGCCCGGTGCGCGATGGTGCACCAAAGACTCGAGGCGGGACGCCTCGATCCCCTCCCCGAGGTGGGCGCCCGCTTCGAGTGCCGTGGGTCGGCCGCAGCGCCCAGGCGTCGGCGACGGGCGCGGCAGCCTTGGCGGGCTTATTGCCCGCGATCCGTGTCCTGCTCGAGCATCTTCCGGAGGTAGCCGTTCTCGCGGCGGGTGGCCTCCAGGTCGAAGAGCAGGTACTTGATCGACATCCGCAGGAAATCGAGACTCTCCTGCAGGCCGCTCATGCTTTTCTTGATCTTGTCATGCCGTTCGCGGGTCTCTTGCGCCAGCGCCTGGAGCCGCTCCCGCTCCTGGGGCGGCAGCTTGTTGATCTCGCTGACGAGTTCGCTCAGCCGCTTCTGGAACGTGGCTTCATCCATTTCCCATCCTCCCGCAGGACAACCCTAGGCGGGTGGGTCGGCACGCCTGGTGACTGATTGAATTGTTCAATGCCGAGGCCGGCGGCGAACTCCGGCCGAGATGCGGCATTGTCCCCCGCCGCTCCCGCATTTGACACTCAAGTTGCAAGCCCCGGCGGCCGAAAACGCCCGCATGCGTCGTGAAAGGCCCCTCCCGTCGCGGGGACCGCGATCTTATAAGAACCGTACCGCGAAAATTTTCCGGGCCGCGGGCTCAGCGCAGGTTATCAGTCCGAGCGATCACGGGCGGCGACCACGGCCGTCCGCCGCCGCCTTGAGCGCCGCCCGGCGATCGGGTACACCACCGAACTCAATGCCCACGCAGGCGGCGGACCATGCAGCTGAC
Source organism: uncultured Planctomycetales bacterium (assembly GCA_964499235.1). Taxonomy (GTDB): domain Bacteria; phylum Planctomycetota; class Phycisphaerae; order UBA1845; family Fen-1342; genus JAFGRR01. The sequence continues at coordinate 10,397 of CAZCKC010000035.1, forward strand.
CACCCAACAACTCGAGCTCTTGCAGGCGCTGGCCGCCACGGATGGGCCGCGCCGCATCGGCGAGCTGGCGCAGACGCTCCAGACCGACCAGGCGCAGATCGCGGCCGCCACAACGCAGCTGGCCGAGCCCGGCTTCGTCGCGGTCGCTGAGCAGCCCTACCAGGAGGTCCGCCTCGGGCCCGAGGGCGAACGCCACGTCGTAAACCCCCTGCCCGAGCGGGTCATCATCGGCGTGCTCGCCCAGCACGGCGGCCGACTGCCCCTGACCGAGATTCCCAACCACTGCGACCTGGCGGCGAGCGACGTCGGCCAGTCGCTCCGCTGGCTCAACCAGCGTGGCTGGGCCAAGAAGGAGCAGGACCAGCTCGTGCTCCAGCCCGCCGGCCAGGCCGCCCTCGAGACAACCGAGCCCGACGAGCGGTTTATCCAGGCGCTCGCCAACGGCCGCACCGCCCGCGTGCCGGAACTGGCCGCGGAGGGGATCGACACGACCGCGGCGTTGAAGCTGCTTGCGAAGCGCAAGGGCATGCTGGTGCTGAAGGACCGCACGGACCGGTTTGTCGCGCTGACGGACGCTGGACGGGAGCTGCTGAGCGAGGGCGTCGAGGCCCGCAGCACGGTGACGCAGCTCACGCCGGAGATGCTGGCCGACGGGTTGTGGCGGGAGGTCGACCTGCGGCCTTACGACGTGACGCTCCAGGCGAAGCGCGCGTATCCGGGCAAGACGCACGCGTTCCAGCGGACGATGGACCAGGTGCGGCGGGTTTTTCTGGAGCTGGGCTTCACGGAGATCGTCAGCCCGTGGGTCGAGTCGAGCTTCTGGGACTTCGACGCGCTTTACCAGCCGCAGGACCACCCGGCCCGCGACATGCAGGACACGTTCTACATCGCGCGGCCGGCGCGGGCCGACCTGCCGGACCCGGCGCTCGTCGAGCGTGTCAAGGCGACGCACGAGACCGGCGGCGAGAGCGGCTCGACCGGGTGGCAGTACCGCTGGAGCGCAGAGCGGGCGCACAAGCCGGTGCTGCGGACGCATACGACGGCAGCGACGATTCGGGCCCTCGCGAAGCACACGCAGGGCCAGCCGGGCAAGTACTTCGTCATCGGCCCGGTCTTCCGCCGCGAGACGATCGACTACAAGCACCTGCCGGTCTTCCACCAGGTCGACGGGATCATCGTGGACGAGCACGCGAGCCTGGCGACGCTGCTGGGGACGCTGAAGACGTTTTACCAGAAGATGGGCTTTTCGAAGGTCCGCGTCGTGCCGAGCTTCTTCCCGTACACCGAGCCGTCGGCCGAGGTCCACATCTTCATGGAGAGCCGGCAGGACTGGGTGGAGATGGGCGGGTCCGGTTTGTTTCGGCCGGAGGTGACGCGGCCGCTGGGGATCGATAACCGCGTGCTGGCGTGGGGGTTGGGGCTGGACCGGCTGGCGATGCTGCAGTACGGGGTGAAGTCGCTGAGCGAGCTGTTCTTCGCGAACATGGCGTGGCTCCGCGAGACGCCGCTGGTGCGGGAGTAGGAAGCGCCATGCCGATCATCAACATGCCGATCGATTTACTGCTGGAGCGAATCAATGCCGGGGCAAAGGAGCCGGTGGCGGCCGACGATCTGCCGGCGCTGGTCAACCAGATCGGCTGCGAGGTCGAGGAGATCACGGAGATGCACCAGTACCTGTGCGTCCCGGCCGACAAGATCTATGACCGCACGGTCGCGCAGGGCCCGCCGCTGGTGTGCAGCGTCTCCGGCATCGACTTTCGCGAGCACCCCGACGCGCTCAAGGAAATCGGCACGAGCCAGATCATCCGCCTCGACATGGAAGCGGTCCGCCCGGACCTCTTTGATCCCGGCGGGATGGGGCGCGTGCTGCGGGCGTACCGCGGAACCGAGCCGGGGCTGGTCGAGTACGACCTCCAGCCGGCCAAGATCACGGTGCAGGTCGATCCGCGCCTGAGCGACGATACGAGCTATCGGCCGCGGATCGCCTGCGCGGTCTTGCGGGACGTCCACCTGACGCACGACCTGATCAAGATCCTGATGAACCTGCAGGAGGATTTGCACTGGGCGCTGGGGCGGGATCGCAAGCTCGCGTCGATCGGCGTCTACGACCTGGACCAGCTGGCGGGCACGCAGTTCCACTACGACGCGGTCGGGCCGGATGAGCTGCGCTTCGTCCCGCTGGGTTTTGACCCGGGCAAGCCGGACACGGCGCTGACGCCGGCCGAGATCCTGGCGCAGCACAAGACCGGGCAGGCGTACGCCCGGCTGCTGGCCGGCTTCGAGCGCTACCCCTTGCTGCGGGACGCGGAGGGCACGGTGCTCTCGATGCCGCCGATCATCAACAGCGAGTCGACCCGCGTAACGATGCAGAGCACGAACCTGTTCTGCGACGTCACGGGGCAATCGCAGCGGACCGTGGAGCGGGCGCTCAACATCCTCGTGACGAGCCTGAAGGAGATGCTGCCGACGATCACGGTTGAAGCCGTCGAGCTGAAGTTCCCCCACGAGACACTGTCCACGCCGAACCTGACGCCCACGGCGATGACGATCGACGTGGGCGAGGCCCGCGATACCGTCGGCGTGCCGCTCGACGGCCCGCACGTGGCCGCCCTGCTCGAGCGGATGGGCCACAGTGTGCAGCAGACCGACGACGCGACCTTGCAGGTCGGCGTGCCGGCCTGGCGCAACGACGTCATGCACCCGGTCGACCTGATCGAGGACATCGCGGTCGCCTACGGCTACGACAACATCCAGCCGCGGCTCGTGCCGACGCTGACGTTCAGCGTCCCGCGGGCGATCGAGGAGCAGGCGGCCGTCGCGCGGCAGGTTCTCGTCGGTCTCGGCTTTCAGCAGGTGCTGACGCTGGTACTGACCAGCGAGGCGGCGGCGCTCGAGCGCTGGCGGCTGCCGAGCGAGGACCCGCGGGCGGTCAGGATCGAGAACCCGATCAGCACCGAGCAGACGATGTGCCGCGTCAGCCTGATGCCCGGACTGCTCGAGACGCTAGCGATCAACAAGCAGCACGACCTGCCGCAGCACCTGTTCGAGGTCGGCGACGTGTGCTTCTTCGATCCGGAGACGGAGACGGGAGCGCGCGAGGAGCGCTTTGCGGCGGCCGTCATGATCGGCACGCACGTCGGCTACGCGGACATCCGGGCGGCGTTCGACGCCTTCGCGCACGAGCTGCGCAAGCGTCCCACGATCGAGCCGGGCGACCATCCGGGTTTCATTCCGGGTCGGGTGGCGCGGCTCGTGTTTGACGGTACGCCGATCGGGCAGATGGGCGAGGTGCACCCGGAGGTACTCGAAAACTACGGGTTGAAGCACCCGGTGTCGCTGTTCGAGATCAGCCTCGCGAAGCTGATGGCCGTGCGGGTGTAACGGCTGCTGGGTGCCCCAGGCGTTCAGCCGGGGGGACTGAAGTAGGGTCGACGATTCAATTTAGTTCCGACCAATCTTTCCTTTGCACTGCTCGGGAGCAGTGGCACTGCCCCGTTTGTCAGCGATACACCTTCAGCATCTCGTTACCCCCCTTCTGGAACTCGTAGGGCACCGGGCCGATCTTGGTGCGGTAGCCGGCCGCCCGAAGGTGGTCGACCACCGGCTCGACGTGCACGGACTTTTCCGCGTTCAGGTCGAGCAGCGGGAAGATCCGCGCCTCGGCGGCCACGCGGAGCATCTCCTCGATCATCGCGATGTGCGTCGCCGTATCGATCTGCTCGGAGTAGAGAAACAGGAAGTGCGAGCACAGAGCCAGGTCGAACGCCCGGTCGCGAAAGGGCAGCTCGGGCAGCTCGGCCGCTACGTAGCGCCCCTGCCGCTTGCCGAGCTCGTAGTCGGCCAGGAACGTCTCCATCGCGCCGAGCCGCGTCTGCCGCAGCGTCTCGACGTCCGGGATCGTGGTCCAGACGAACTGGTCCTGGTGGGCAGCCGTCTGGGCGATGACCTCGTCGGCGGTCTCCGCGATTCGGGCTTCGAGCTCGGCGGCCGACAGGTGATAGAGCGGGTCGACCGAGACGATCTGGTTGCCCTGCCGGGCGAGCTCGGCGTTGAAGCTCGACGGGCCGTCCGCGCAGCCGACGATCGCCAGTTCGAGGTCTGTCGATGTCAGCGCGAACATGCGGCGGTACTCGTCGAACGAGCGGCCCCAGGGCACGATGTCGCGGAGTTCGAATGCCATCGGGTCCAGGTCGAGAGGCGGCTAGTCGTCAGAGCCGGCCGGGCGGCGTTTCGCGTAGCGTGGTGCGATCGCGGTGTAGGGCAGGCCGAGCGCTTTCTTGATGGGGATCAGCTCGCCGACGTCGTTGCCTTCGATGCGGTGGCCGATCCACTGCAGGAAGTAGCCGAGCACGAAGAGCCCCGCCGGCAGCCACCAGCGCTGCCAGACGGCCGGGTCGTCGGCCGCCTGGATGAGCTGGATCACCGCGAGGGCCACGCCGGTGACGGCCAGCGGAATTCCGACCATATGCAACCAGAACGACACCGGGTGCTGGTGCCGCTGCAGCCAATTCTCGAGCCAGGCGGGTCGGGTGCTCATCTCCTGAGATGGTACGCGTTCTGCGGGGGGTCGCAAATCCTGCGGCAGCGGCTGGAGAGCGGCGGCGGGGGCGGTCGATAGCCCTGAATAGCAAGGAGATCGCGATGATTGTCACCCTCGACGGCCAGCGGGTCACCCGGGAGTTCGAGTCGGGCGTCACCCTTCAGACCGTGATCGATTCCGTGAAAGCGAGCCAGGCGAGCGACTGCATGGTCGTCGGCGTCGCCCTCGACGGCGAGGAATGCTCCGACGGGCAGATCGGCCAGATTCTCCAGCAGCCGCTGAACTGCCAGCAGGTCGACCTCGAGACCGGCCAGCCGGCTGAGCTCGCCGCGATGGCGCTTCAGACGATCGCCGGGCAGCTCAAATCGGTCGGCGACCAGCAGGAGGCGATCGCCGACAAGCTGAACGCCGGCCAGACCTCCGAGGCGATCAAGGCCGTCAGCGAGTTCGTCCGGGCGTGGCAGCTCGTCTACCAGGTCATCTCGCAGGTTTCGCAGCTCACCGGGCAGGATTTGACGGCGGCCGAGTACGACGGCCAACCGATCGCCACCTACGTCGACGAGCTGCTCGAGCGGCTGGTCGAGATCAAGTCCGCGCTCGAGAGCCAGGACACGGTGCTGCTGGCCGACCTGATCCGCTACGAGACGCCGCCGCTGTGTGAAACCTGGCACAGCATCCTGTTGAACCTGGCCGAGCAGGTCGTGGCCAGCCGCTCCTGACAAGCCTCTGACGCCTCCTCCAGCGACGACGCCACCCGGGCCCGTTGACGCCTGGGTGGCGTTTTTCTGCGCGGCCGGGAACTTCCGGCGCGATTGCGGGTCTAATGGTGCGAGCGGCCGTCGCGGCGGTGGCGATGGGGTTCGCGACCGGCCGCGTTGTTTAAGCCTGATTTGGCGAAGGAGCCTGCGATGGTGTCCAGATCGATGGGAGCGAGCCGGGTGGTTGGCGGATGGCTCGCGATGCTGACCGTTGGGATCGTCATCAGTACAACGTCGGCGCAGGAAGAGGCCGGCGTGACGGGCCTCGAGCTCTCGAACGTGAGCATCTTCTCGAGCGGCGTGGCGCTGTTCGAGCACAGCGGCGTGGTGGAGGGGGATGTTGAGGTGGTGCTCAACTTCCGCACCGCGCAAATCAACGACATCCTGAAGTCGCTCGTGGTGCAGGACTTCGACGGCGGGACGGTCAGCGTGGTGAACTACGCCTCACGCGATCCGATCAGCCGGACGCTGAAGAGCTTCGCGGTCGACATCACCGGCGACCCGTCGTTCGGCGAGTTGCTCGACCAGCTTCGCGGCGAGCCGGTCGCGATCGCGGCGCCGCGGCAGCTCAGCGGCACGATCGTCGGCGTCGAGGCGCACGAGCGCAAGGACGACGGCGCCGTGATCACCGAGTACTACCTCACCGTGCTCACGCCGGACGGGCTCGAGACGCTGAACCTGCACGACCTCCGCGGCGTCGTGCTCCAGAACGACGATGTGGCCAGCGAGCTGCAAAAGGCGCTGGCCACCCTCGCGCAGGGCCGCGACGCCGACCGGCGCTCGGTTCGCGTGAAGTTCGAAGGCGACGGCCCGCGGCGGGTACGGATCCTTTACCTACACGAAGCGCCGATCTGGAAGACGAGCTATCGGCTGGTGCTCGACGAGGAGAGCGAGGCGTTTCTCCAGGGCTGGGCCACGGTTGACAACACGACCGAGGAGGACTGGAACGACGTGCGGCTGTCGCTCGCGTCCGGGCGGCCGATCTCCTTCCAGATGGACCTCTACACGCCGCTGTACGTGCCGCGGCCGGTGGAGCAGCTCGAGCGCTACGCGTCGCTGCGGCCACCGACGTACGAAGGAGAGCTTTTTGATCGGCCCGAGATGCCACCGCTGTCGTCGATGGCGGAAGACCGTGCTTTCCCGGCCGTTGCCAGCGAAACGGCGGAGTCGAAACGCGGCGTCGCCCGAGTGCCCGGACGTCGTTCGGCTGATGAACGCCATTTCTTCGGCGGCGGGCAGGGCGGCTTCGCGGCGGGCAGTTTCGTCGCAACGCAGGCGGCGGCCACGGGCTCGCAAGCCGGCGAGCTCTTCCACTACACGCTCGACAACCCCGTGTCCGTACCGCGGCAGCGGTCGGCGATGCTGCCGATCCTGGGCGAGACGGTAACGGCGACGAAGGTCAGCATCTTCAACACCGGCACGCATCCCAAGCACCCGCTGAACGGCGTGGAGCTGAAGAACGCGAGCGACCTCAACCTGGTGCAGGGGCCGATCACGGTCTTTGATGGCGGCTCGTACGCGGGCGACGCGAAGCTGCCGAGCCTGCAGCCCGGCGAGGAGCGTCTGATCGCGTACGCGCTGGACCTCCCGGTCGAGGTGGCGATCAAGAACGAGCAATCGAGCCGGCGGAGCAGCTTCCGGATCGACAACGGCACGCTCCGCTGGCAGGTCAAGCTGACGCAGGGGCAGGACTACCGGATCGTGAACCGTGACGCTGATCCGCGTACGGTGATCATCGAGACGCCCGACATGTCGGGCTGGCAGCTCATCGAGCCGCAGAAGCCGGACAGCGAGACCCGCAACACGTATCGCTTCAAGGTTGCCGTGGCGGGCGATGACGAGGAGACGCTGCCGCTGAGATTCGAGCGGACGGTTTTCGAGCGCCTCACTTTGGCGAGCGCCAACCTCGAAACGATTGAATACTGGATCAGCCAACGCGGTACCGGCGGCGTCAGCGACGACTTGCGGGCCGCGCTCGAGAGCGTCCGCGAGCGCCGCCTGGCGCTGGCCCGGCTGGAGCGTGAGCTGGCCGAGGTCGAGCAGACGCTGCGCGATGCGATGAAGCAGCAGGAGCGGGTCCGCGAGAACCTCCGCGTGCTGCCCAAGGACTCGGATCAGCACGTTCGGCAGCTCGAGCAGTTCGATGCGTACGAAACGCAGATCGAGAACAGCCGCAGCCGGGCGTCCGAGCTGCGCGAGCAGATCGAAGCCGCCAAGCAGGCGCTCGAGGATTACCTCCAGAACCTCAACGTCGACTGAAGCGCAGACCGCAGGCGTAAGCGAAACGGGCGGCCGATCCGCGTTGGATCAGCCGCCCGGCTTCAATTCGGAAGCAGATGTTGGCACCGCCGTCTAGCGCCGTCGCAGGCTCGCGGCCCCTGTCAGCCCCAGCAGCCCCAGCAGCACAGCCCCCGGCTCGGGGATGTACGCCGTGACCACGCGGATCTGGTCCATCTTCGGCTTCGCCAGGATGCCGAGCGACATCTCCGTCGGACTCAGCAGGTCGAAGTAGATCGTGTCCGGGATCTCCGGCCGCCGTGCTATCGACGGGTACGTGACGGTATCCAGACCCAGAAGGGTGTCCGTGTCGTTCAGGCCGCTGGTCGTGACGTAGAAACCGAGGATCGGCGCGTCGAACTCGATCGTGGCGAGGATACCCGTCCCAATGATGTCAAAGGGGTCAATGTGCAGCAGGTGGCTGCTGACCCGCGTGCCGGCGGCCAGCGTCGTCCCGACGGTCGGCGAGATGCCAGCCGTCCAGAAGCCGCCCAGCGTCGTGCTCACGAAGGCTGAATCCAGGTCGACGTCCAAGTCCGAGCCGAGCAAGACGCCCTGCTGCTCGTTCAGGTACTGCAGCTTGAAGCTCTGGCTTTGATCGTGACGCAGGTCGGCGGTCGGCCCCAGCTCGACAGCGGCTGAACCCGGGACCACTGACACGATGTCCGCCTGCGCGGTGGCCACGCCCACCCAGACAGCGACTCCCCATGCCCACCAATGACGTCTCATGTGGTGCTCCCTTCCCGAATCGGTGTGCCGGTCAGTCGCGCCCGACAAAGGCGCGTGCCCGCACAGCCCTTTCTCCTTCCCGTTCTAACGCATACGCTAGGCAGTTGTTGCCGTCGCTGCAACAGAATGATTCCGTGGGGCCCTCGACTTAGCCCCTGGCATAAGTTGTCGTCAAATGTCTGATTTCAAGATCACGCCGGCCGACCGCATCGACCGCCTGCCGCCCTACCTGTTCGGCAAGCTCAACGCCCGCAAGCACGCCATGCGGCAGCAGGACATCGACGTCATCGACCTGGGAATGGGCAACCCGACCGATCCGCCGCCGGCGCCGATTATCGACAAGCTCTGCGAGGCCGCCCGCGACCCCCGCAACCACCGCTACAGCGTCAGCAAGGGGCTGTTCAACCTGCGTCGCGACGTCGTCAACAAGTACGCGCGGAAGTACGGCGTGAAGCTCGACCCCGAGCACGAGGTCATCGCCTGCATCGGCAGCAAGGAAGGGCTCAGCCACCTCTGTCTCGCCATGCTCGGCCCCGGCGACACCGTCGTGGTCGGCGATCCGGCCTACCCGATCCACATCTACGGCCCCGCCCTGGCGGGCGCGAACGTCATCAGCGTCAAGCTCGGCAATGACGAGGCGTTTCTCGAGCGGATCCGCTACGTGGTCGAGCAGCTCTATCCGAAGCCGAAGCTGATGCTGCTCTGCTACCCACACAACCCGACCGCGCTCACCGTCGATCCGCCCTTCTTCGATCGCGTGGTCGAGCTCGCCCGCAGCAGCGGCGTGGCCGTCGTCCACGACTTCGCCTACGCCGAGACCTGCTTCGATGACTACGTCGCCCCCAGCTTCCTCGCGGCCGGCGGCGCCAAGGACGTCGGCGTCGAGTTCACCACGATGAGCAAGCCCTACAACATGGCCGGCTGGCGGCTCGGCTTCTGCGCCGGCAACGCCGAGATGATCAACGCCCTCGCGACGATCAAGGGCTACTACGATTACGGTCACTTCCAGCCGATCCAGATCGCCGGCATCATCGCGCTGCGGCACCACGACGCGGATGTGCTCCGGCAGGCGGAGATCTACCAGGCCCGCCGCGACGTCGTTGTCGATGGCTGCCGCAAGCTCGGCTGGGACGTCGAGGTGCCGCGGGCCGGCATGTTCGTCTGGGCCCGCGTGACGGCCGAGCACCTGGCCGGCGAGGGCACGATCGATTTCTGCATCCGGATGATGGACGAGGCGCTCGTCGCGCTGGCGCCCGGGCGGGGCTTCGGCGAGTTCGGCGAGCAGTACGTCCGCATCGCCCTCGTCGAGAACGACCAGCGCCTCCGCCAGGCCTTCCGCCAGCTCCACCGCGTCCTGAACAAGGGCCAGGGGACCGCTTAGCAGGACCGCGGCCCGGTCGCAGCCGCCACGCCCTCCTCCCGCCGCCGCCGCCGTGACGCTTTTCGGCACGCCCCGGGGGTTCGTGCTAAACTCTGCGCAGCCCCGGTGTGGCCACGGTTGGCCGCCGGGCGCTGGATCGTGACACCACGGCAAGGAGGCTCGATTCGATGCTCACCCGACACTGGCGACAGCGCGGATTCCGGTACGGCGCCCCGTTGCTGCTCGGGGTTCTCGCAGGCTGCGCGAGCCCGCAGCAGCAGAGCACTCCCCCGCCGCAGGCCGAGACCGTCGCCCACGGGCCGCCGGCCCCCACGCTGTCCGAGCAACTCGTCGCCCTCCAGGCCGAATGGCAGCGCACCGCCGCCCCGGACAAGGTCGTCGCCTACGAGAACGGCATCGCCACGCTCGAGCGCCGCGGCGTGGCGGACCGCGCTGTCCAGGCCGGTCAGCACGCCCCCGACTTCACGCTCCGCGACCAGACCGGGCGGCTGGTCAAGCTGCGCGAGCTGCTCGCTGCGGGCCCGGTGGTGTTGACTTTCTATCGCGGCGGCTGGTGCCCCTACTGCACGACACAGCTGGCCGCGTACGAGAAGATCCGGCCAGAGATCGAGGCCCGCGGCGCGACGCTCGTGGCGATCACCCCTGAGCTACCGAACCGGGCCTTCGGCACCGCGCAGCGGCACAACCTCGGCTACCGCCTTCTCAGCGACGACCACAGCCGCGTCGCGCGCGACTACGGCCTGGCGTACAAGATCCCGCCGCCGGTGGCGGCCGAGCTGGCCCAGCACATCGATCTCGAGATGTACAACGGCGTCGGGGCGGACGAGCTGCCGCTGACCGCGACCTACGTGATCGCGTCGTCGGGCCGCGTGGTGTTCTCCTATGTCGATCCCGACTACCGCCGCCGGGCCGAGCCGGCCGAGATCCTGCGCATCCTGGCGGCACTGAACAACTCCTCCGGATAGGAACGCCCCATGGCGAAACGGACTGCTCAGCAGAGCTCGCCCGCATCGGCCGCGACCGCGGCGCCGCCCGACGGCACGGGGCTGGTGCGGCTCGACCCGTGGCTCGAGCCCTACACCGACCAGCTGCGTGAGCGTTACGCGCATTACCGCGCGACGCGTGACCGGATCCTGGCCGGCGCGGACTCGCTGGCCGCCTTTGCGAACGGGCACCACTATTTCGGGCTGAACCGCGGCGAGCGGGACGGCGAGCCGGGCGTCTGGTACCGCGAGTGGGCTCCCGGTGCGTTGAGCCTCGCGCTGGTCGGCGACTTCAACGCGTGGGACCGCAACGCGCACCCGCTGACCCGCGACGAGTGGGGCATCTGGCACCTCTTTCTGCCGGACGAGCAGTACGCCCAGCGGCTGACGCACGGCAGCCGGCTGAAGGTCCACGTCCGCAGCGCGATCGGCGACCTGGACCGCATCCCGGCCTACATCCGCCGCGTCGTGAACGAGCCGGGGGCGCAGGACTTCACCGGGCAGTACTGGCAGCCGCCGCGGGCCTACGAGTGGCGGCACGAGCCGCCGGCAGCGGCGGGCGGGTTGAAGATCTACGAAGCCCACGTCGGGATGGCGACCGAAGAGGAGCGGATCAGCACCTACCGCGAGTTCGCGGACGAGGTCCTGCCGCGAGTGGCCGACCTCGGCTACAACGCGATCCAGCTGATGGCGATCCAGGAGCACCCCTACTACGGCTCCTTCGGCTACCAGGTCAGCAACTTCTTCGCGCCCTCGTCGCGCTTCGGCACGCCCGAGGAGCTCAAGCACCTGATCGACGCCGCCCACGGCCACGGGATCCGCGTGCTGCTCGACCTCGTCCACAGCCACGCTGTCAAGAACATGCACGAAGGGTTGAACCACTTCGACGGCACGGGGCACCAGTACTTTCACCCGGGCGCCCGCGGCCAGCACCCGTCCTGGGACTCGCTGCTATTCGACTACGGAACGTGGGAGGTGCTGCGATTCCTGCTGAGCAACGTCCGCTACTGGCTGGAGGAGTTCCGCTTCGACGGCTTCCGCTTTGATGGCGTGACGAGCATGCTCTACCACCACCACGGGCTGGGGCACGGCTTCAGCTCGTACGACGACTACTTCCCGCCGCACGTCGACACCGACGCCGTGGCGTACCTCCAGCTTGCCAACGAGCTGACGCACGCGCTGCGGCCCGACGCGCTGACGGTGGCCGAGGAGGTTTCCGGCATGGTCGGCATCGCCCGGCCGCTGGACGAGGGGGGCATCGGCTTTGACTACCGGCTGGCGATGGGAGTGCCGGACTACTGGATCAAGCTGCTCAAGCACCAGCGTGACGAGGACTGGCAGATGGACGAGCTCTTCGGGACGCTCGTCAACCGCCGCTACGGCGAGAAGCACATCGCCTACGCCGAGAGCCACGACCAGGCGCTGGTCGGCGACAAGACGCTGGCGTTCTGGCTGATGGACGCGGCGATGTACACCGACATGAACAAGACCAGCGAGAACCTGGTCATCGACCGCGGCATCGCGCTGCACAAGCTGCTGCGCCTGATCACCTTCGCCCTGGCCGGCGAGGGCTACCTGAACTTCATGGGCAACGAGTTCGGCCACCCGGAGTGGATCGACTTCCCGCGCGCGGGCAACCAGTACTCGCACAAGTACTGCCGCCGCCAGTGGTCGCTGGTCGACAACCCCGAGCTGCGCTACGAGCATCTCAACGCGTTCGACCGGGCGATGCTCGCGCTCGACACCGAGTTCAACCTGCTCGAGGACCCGCTGATCGAGAAGCTCCAGGTGCACGAGGAGCGGAAGCTGCTCATCTTCCGCCGCGGCCCGCTGGTCTTCGCGTTCAACTTCCACCCCAGCGCGTCGTACACCGACCACCGCGCCGGCGTGCCCGACGCGGCCGACTACCAGCTGGTGCTCGACAGCGACCAGCCGCAATTCGGCGGCTTCGACCGCCTGACACCGGCGACGGTCTTTCCGCGGCAGGAGACGGCCTGGGACCACCGGCAGCAGAGCGTGCAGCTCTACCTGCCGTCGCGCTGCGCGTTGGTGCTGGCGCCCCAGCAATAAGGAAGGCCGCCACCGCGTGGCATGACGCGGGGCGGCCGTGAGCGGCGTCTGTTCTGGGCGGCGCGGGTCAGCTGCTGACGAGGATGCCGGCCTTGGTGAGGTACGCGATGACCTGCTCGGCGCCCTGCTGCGGCGTAATGGCGCCGGCGTCAAGGATGATCTCGGGCTTTTCCGGCGCTTCGTAGGGGGCCGAGATACCGGTGAACTCGGGGATCTCGCCGGCGCGGGCCTTCTTGTAGAGGCCCTTGGGATCGCGCGCTTCGCAGACCTCGACCGAGGCGTCGACGAAGATCTCGACGAACGCCATGCCATCGGCCGCGTGAATTTCCCGGACCTGGTCACGATCCGAGCGGTAGGGGCTGATAAAGCTCGACAGCGTGATCACGCCCGCGTCGGCGAAGAGTTTCGCGACCTCGCCGATGCGGCGAATGTTCTCGGCGCGGTCCTCAGGCGAGAAGCCCAGGTTCTTGTTCAGCCCGTGGCGGATGTTGTCCCCGTCGAGCACGTAGGCGAGGCGCCCAAGCTCGACCAGCGCGTGCTCCACCGTGAACGCGATCGTGCTCTTGCCCGAAGCACTCAGCCCCGTGAACCAGAGCGTGCAGCCCTTCTGCCCCAGCAACGCTTCGCGCAGCTTGCGATCAACGTGCCCCTCGTGCCAGGTGATGTTGGTGGCGATTTGCTTGCTCATGCGGCTCCCTGCTCTCCCCGGTCACCAAGCCCCGCCCGGGCGCTTGATCACTGCTCAAAAAGTGGCGTGGACAGATAACGCTCCCCGCCCGACGGCAGGAGCGTGACGATCAGCTTACCCTTGTTCTCCGGCCGACGCGCCACGATGTCGGCCGCGTAGACGGCCGCCCCCGAGCTGATCCCGCCGAGGATTCCTTCCTCCGCGGCAACGCGCTTCGACCAGAGGAACGTGTCCTCGTTCGAGCACTGGATCACCTCGTCGATGACGTCGAGGTTGAGGACCTCGGGAATGAAGCCCGCGCCGATGCCCTGGATCTTGTGCGGCCCGGGCTTGAGCTCCTCGCCGGCCCGACGCTGCGCCATCACGGGCGAGTCGGTCGGTTCGACGGCCACGACCTGGACATCGGGCTTGCGCTCCTTGAGGATCTCGCCGACCCCCGTCACCGTACCGCCGGTGCCGACGCCGGCCACGAAGATGTCGACCTTTCCGTCGGTGTCTTCCCAAACTTCGTTGGCGGTGGTGCAGCGGTGGATGGCCGGGTTGGCCGGGTTGCGGAACTGTTGCGGCATGAACGCGTCGGGCGTCTCGGCCAGCACCTGCTCGGCCTGCGCGACGGCGCCGGTCATGCCCTTCTCCGCCGGCGTCAGCACGAGCTGCGCCCCGAGCTGGTTCAGCACCTTGCGACGTTCGATGCTCATGCTCTCGGGCATGGTCAGGATCAACTTCAGCCCCTTGGCCGCGCAGACGAACGCCAGCGCGATCCCGGTGTTGCCCGAGGTCGGCTCGACGATCGTCGTCTTGCCCGGCGTGATCTTGCCGGCCTTCAGCGCTTCATCGATCATGTTCACGCCGATCCGGTCCTTCACGCTGTTCAACGGGTTGAAGAACTCGAGCTTAGCGTAGACGTCTGCCTCGGCCTGGATCACGCGGTTGAGCTTCACGAGCGGTGTGTGGCCGATCGTCTCCGTGATGTCCTGGAACAGTCGCGCCATGCGAGGCCTCCTTTGCGTTGCGAGCGGGAGCTGCCGATCGCGGCCGCTTGGGCAGCCCGGCGTCGATCCCGCCTGGGCCGCGGCGGCCGCAGGCTCAGCTCACCGGCTGCGGAATTCGCTTTGCCTGCTGGTCCTGGGCGGCGGCCATCTCGTCGCGCCCCGGCGGCCGTCCGCTGTCCAGCATGCCGCGGAAGCAGTCGAACAGGTAGGCCGCGTCGTGCGGCCCCGGCGCTGCTTCCGGATGGTACTGTACCGCGAACAGCGGCAACTCGCGGTGGCGAAAACCTTCGACCGTACCGTCGTACAGGTTGATGTGCGTCTGCTCCAACCCGCTGGGCGCCAGCGACGAGTCTTTGACCGCGAAGCCGTGGTTCTGCGACGTGATCTCCACCCGACCGGTCAGCATGTTCTTCACCGGGTGGTTATACCCGTGGTGGCCGAACTTCAGCTTGTACGTCTCGGCCCCCTGCCCGAGCGCCAGGAGTTGGTGCCCGAGGCAGATCCCGAATGTCGGCACTGACGCGCTCAGCGCCCGCAGCGTGTCGATCAGGTAGGTGACGGCGGCCGGATCGCCGGGGCCGTTGCTGACGAAGAGCCCGTCGGGCTTGAGCCCCCGGATCTCGTCCGGGCTGATCCTCGGCGGGACGACGGTGACCTTGCAGCCGATGTCGACCAGGTGCCGGAAGATGTTCCGCTTGGTCCCGCTGTCGATCGCGACCACGTGCTTGTCGATCGGCAGCCGGCGGGCCCGCTCGGCGAAGATCGGCTCCTGAAAGCCCTGCGTCCACTCGAAGGGCTGCGCGGTCGCCACCCGGGTCACGAGGTCCTGCCCCGTCATCGGCGGCAGTGCGGCCGCCCGCGCGAGCAACTCCTCGTCGTCCAGCGGCTCGGTCGCCAGCACGCCGTTGATCGCCCCCTGCACCCGCAGCCGCAGCGTCAGCTCCCGCGTGTCGATGCCGGAGATTGCCGGCACACCCGCCTCGGCCAGCGCGTCGTCGAGCGTCCGCCGCGAGCGGTAGTTCGACGCGATCGCCGAAAGCTCCCGGACGACGAATCCCTCGATGAAAATGCGGTCCGACTCCGGGTCCTCCTCGTTGATCCCGTAGTTGCCCTGCTGGGGGTAGGTCATGCAGATGATCTGCCCCGCGTAGGACGGGTCGGTGATGACCTCCTGGTAGCCCGAGTGGGCGGTATTGAAGACCACCTCCCCGCCGCGGACCCCGATCGCCCCGAAGGCCGTCCCGTGGAACAGCGTCCCGTCCGCCAATGCCAGCTTCGCCTGCGCCATGTTCTATCTGTCTTACTGGAAAATGTTTACAATTGCATGCCTGTGAGTCGCGTTGCGTGAGTATAGCAGCACCATGCCAGAGAGAAAAACCGCCCCCGGCCCGTTCAAGCCACCCGCCAGCCACCCCGCCCCAGATCGGAAGAGCA
>CAZCKC010000036.1:0-5682 GCA_964499235.1 uncultured Planctomycetales bacterium
CGCGGCGCGGCTGCGGGCGATCCAAGCGCGGCGGGCGGCGCAGGCGCGGGCGGCGGCGCGGCGGGGCGGCAAACGCAACCAGCCCAACCAGCAGCCGACGACGGTCTCGGGCGGGGCGACGCCGGAGGACTTGCTCGGCGAGGGAGTTTACGAGCGGGCCAGGCGGACGATCCGGATCGCGGTGATCGAGCGGACGAACTCGATCGCGGTCTACGCCAATGAAGAGGGGCAGCAGCGGGTCGACGAGATGCTGGCGGACATCGACCAGCCGCAGCCGACCAACCTGCGGACGTTTACGCTCGAGCACGTCGACGTGAACGAGATCGCGCCGATGGTGCAGCAGCTGGTCGAAGAGCTGGCGAGCCAGATCGGCTCGTCGCGTGATCCGGCGATCGTGCCGGACGTCGGCAACAACGCGCTGCACGTGATGGTGGACGGCGGTTTGATGTCCAACATCGAGGACATCATCGGCCGGCTGGACGTGGAGCCGGCTGACCGCAGCCGGCACGTGGTGCAGCTGAGCAACGTGCGCCCGAGCGAGATGATGCAGGTCATCCAGGCGGCGATGGGCGAGAGCGCCGCGCCGTCGACGACGCGGCGGTACCGGGGGCGGCTGCGGCGGCCGGCGACGGTGGCGACGACGGGCGGGCTGCAGCTGATCCCGCTGGACGCCTCGCAGACGCTGGTGGTGATCTGCACCGACGAGGAGTGGGTGGAGATCCAGGAGCTGATCGAGATCACCGACAGCCAGGCCGACCTGAACACACCGCAGCTGCGGACCTTCACGGTCGAGCAGGGCGACGCGAACGAGATCGCGCAGGTGCTGGGGCAGTTTTATCGCCGCTACGAGCGGCCGCCGTTCCGGCCGACGGCGGTGCTGGTGCACGCGGAGAACGACACGATCTTCGTGCAGGCGGTGGCGCCGGCGCTGGAGGAGATCGAGGCGCTGGTGAGGTCGATGGACGTGGCGGCGCCGATCGATGACGTGCGGATCCTGCCGCTGCAGCACGCGGACGCGGCGCAGGTGGCGAACCAGGTGCAGGCGTTCATCAACACGGGCCGCCGCCGGGCCCCGAGCGATCCGATCGTGCAGGCGGAGCCGGTGACGAACTCGCTGATCGTGCGGGCGGACCAGCGGGCGCTGGAGCGGATCGAGCGGTTCGCGCTGCAGATTGACGAGAAGGTCGGGGCGCAGGCGCCCGAGCAGCAGTTCTTCACCTTGAAGTACGCCCAGCCGCGCGAGGTGGCGCAGGCGGTGCAGTCGATGTTCACGAGCGGCGGTTCGAGCGGCAGTCGGCGGCGCGGCATGCCGGTCGGGACGCGGGTCAACGCGGTCGCCTCGGGCAAGCAGGTGA
The DNA here is from genome assembly GCA_964499235.1 of uncultured Planctomycetales bacterium. Classification (GTDB taxonomy): domain Bacteria; phylum Planctomycetota; class Phycisphaerae; order UBA1845; family Fen-1342; genus JAFGRR01. Next base: position 1,356 of record CAZCKC010000036.1, read on the forward strand.
TCGTGAACGCGCCGCAGTCGGTGCTGCCGGAGATCGAGCAGTTCATCACGCAGCTCGACGACCCGAAAGGCGGCGAGGTGGTGATCGAGACGATCAAGCTGGCCGGCGCGGACGTGGCGAACATCGCGGCGAAGCTGACGCAGGCGTTCCGGGTCAAGGCACAGAACCAGGCGATCGTCGCGCGGTTCGACGCCGACCCCTCGAGCGAGACGATTCTGTTGACGGCCAGCCAGGACGTGCGCGACGAGGCCAAGGCGCTGATGGCGGAGTACGAGGCGGCCTACAAGGGACAGATCACGCAGGTGGAGTTCGTGACGCTCCAGCATGCGAAGGCGGACCAGGCGTCGCGCTGGCTGTCGGAGCAGCTCGAGGCGTGGATGGAGCGGCAGTACGGGCGCAACGCCGCGCGGCAGCTGCGCGTCACGCACCAGGCTGACACCAACCGCGTGATCATCAACGCGCCGCAGGTGGCGGTCGAGCACGGCAAGTCGCTGCTGGCGCAGTATGACCAGAAGCCCGACGCGCCGGGGCCGTCGCCGATCCGGACCGAGACCTACAAGCTGGCGGGGCTGGACGTGAACGCGCTGTCACGGACGCTGCGGGACACGTTCCGCAACCGGCCGCGGCGGCCGGACCGGCTCGAGGCCAGCTTCCAGGCGGAGCAGATCACCGAGACGCTGGTGGTCAGCGCGCCGACGGACATGTTCGACGAGATCGAGAAGCTGGTGAGCACGTTCAAGGAGGAGACCGAGGACCTGACGCCGACGCGGAAGTTCATCCAGATCAAGAACGCGGACGCGGAATACATCGCGAACCAGCTGCAGCGGCTGCTGGTCTCGCAGGTGCGCGAGACGCGCGGGCGCAACGTGGCCGAGCGGCTGGCGTTCACGCCCGACAACCGGCTGAACCGGGTGATCATTGACGCGCCGAAGTTCGTGCTCCCGATGGCCGAGGAGCTGATCGCGGAGCTCGACCAGGTGATGACGGTCGACCGCGAGCTGATCCGGACGATCACGCTGGAGAACGCCGACGCCAACGCGGTCTCGGACGTGCTGAACCGCGTGCTGCGGGAGCGGATCCGGACCGACCGCACGCTGTCGATCTCGGTCGAGCCGATGACGAACTCGCTGATCGTGACGGCCGACGAGGAGGACTGGGAGGACATCCAGAAGTGGGCCAGCGAGCTGGACGTGAAGGCGGGTGACCGCGTCACGGCGCCGGAGGTCTTCCCGATCGAGCAGGCCAACCCCTACGAGGTCTACAACATCCTGCGGGCGACGTTCAACCGCCGCGGCTACGGGCGGCGGCGGGACGACCAGCCCGCGTTCGCGGTGCTGGGCGGCAAGAACGTCGTGGTGCAGGCCGACGCCGACCAGATGGACGAGATTCGCGGGCTGATCGCGAAGCTCGACTCGGCCGGCCAGGAGGAGGAGCTCGAGTACCGCGTCTACGACTTCCCGGGCGTGGGCGACAACCTGAACCAGTTCGCCCGCCAGGTGGAGGACGCGGTTAACACGAAGGTGCGCGAGGCCGAGGGGCGGCAGGCCCAGACGGTAAGCATCTCGGCCGTGGCGGCCGCGGACGCGCTGATTGTGACGGCCAAGCCGTCGCAGTTCGAAGAGATCGCGGTGATGTTCGACAAGTTCAAGCCGCTGTGGGAGCAGCAGTCGACGCAGACGGTCTTCCTGGAACTCAAGCACGTCGACGCGAACCGGGTCGTGCGGCAGGTGCAAGAGCTCGTGACGAGCCTGGTGGCCCGGGAGCGCGGCCGGCGGGCGACCCGCGATCTGAGCGTGGCGTCCGAGCCGCGGACCAACCGCCTGATCGTGACAGCGCCGGAGAGCATCTTCCCGCGCGTCCGGGAGGTCGTGGCGAACCTGGACGTGCCGTCGGAGGACGACCGCGGGCAGATCCGGACGGTCGCGCTGGCGAACGCGGACGCGCGGCAGCTGGAACGGGTGCTTGACCAGATGTACCGCAACGTGAACCGTGACCGGCGGGACGACCGCTCGCACATCCCGATCCAGATCGAGGCCGAGCCGATCACCAACTCGCTGCTCGTGCGGGCCTCGGACGAGTTCTTCGCGGAGATTTCGACCAAGGCCAACGAGATCGACGAGGCGTCGATCGTGCGGCAGACCGAGCCGCAGCTGTACAACCTGCAGCACGCGGACCCGGGGCAGCTGCGCAACGCGATCTTCGAGGCCTACCGGGAGACCGGGCGCGGCTGGGGCACGCGGCGCAACGAGCAAGAGGATGTCCAGGTGACGGTGGTCGGACGGAACCTGCTGGTGCAGGCGCCACAGGCCAAGCTGACGCGGATCGAGAAGCTGATCGAGCAGCTCGACACGCCGGACAGCCGCGAGGGGCAATTGCGGGTGGTCAAGCTGACCAACGCCGACGCCAGCGCGGTCGCCAGTTCGCTGGAGCCGCTGGCCCGGCAGAAGAATCAGGCTGAGCGGCGCAATCCCGCCTACACGCAGATCCAGATCGTGCCGGAGACGGTCACCAACGCGCTGTACGTGATCGCCGGTGAAGAGGACTTCGACGAGATCCAGGCGGAGATCGTCCGGATCGACGAGGAGGCGGCCGACATCGACATCACGCCGATGACGATCCGGCTCGAGAACGCCGACCCGCGCGAGGTCTCGCAGGCGATCGAGCGGATGTTCGGCCAGGGGGGGCGCGGCCGCCGGAACCAGAGTGCGGCGCCGCTGGAGGTGAGCGTCGCGAGCAACACGATCGTGGTGAAGGCGCCGGAGAAGCAGCTCGCGGCGATTCGCGGCCTGGTCGCGGAGATCGAGGCAAACTACGAGGACAATGACCTGGCGGTCGAGACGTTTACGTTGCAGACGCTGAACGCGCAGCAGGTCGCCATGCAGGTCAACGCGTATTTGCTGAGCATCTCGTCCAACTGGCCGCGCGGCAGCGCCCGCCCGGCGGCCTTCGCCGAGCCGACGACCAACACGCTGGTCGTGATGGCGCCGAACGACACGATGCCGTTCGTGAAGGGGCTGCTGGCGAAGCTCGAGACGATGCAGGTGCCGACGGCCGAGCTGCGGCGCTACGCGCTCGAGAACGCCAGCGCCGAGCAGGTCCAGCCCTCGGTCGACGCGCTGCTCCAGGCGAAGGTGCAGGAGCGGGCGGCCGGCGGGCGGCAGCAGGTCGCGCAGATCTCGGTGGTCGCCGTATCATTAAAAAAAAAAAGCGTGGTCTTCGGGCCGCCGGAGTACCAGGCGCTGGCGCAGGAGCTGATCACGATGCTCGACCAGTCGGGCGAGGGCGAGCGGATCCACATCATCACGCTCGAGGACGCCGACGCGGTCGAGATGGCCGACACGCTCAACGAGATCATCGCGGGCGGGGGCGGCGGGAACTTCCGCAGCTTCTTCCGCCGATTCCGTGGCCGGGGCAGCCCGACGGCGGGCGGCGACGAGATCGACGTGCAGATCGTGGCCGACGCGCAGACGAACTCGCTGATTTTGAAGGGGCGGACGCCGGACGTGGCGGCGGTGGAGAGCCTGATCGAGGATCTCCGCAGTCGCGGAACGCAGGTGCCCGAGCTGCAGATCTTCACGCTGGACAACGTCGATCCGACGACGGCGGTCGAAGCGTTGCAGATGGTGTACCAGGCCGCGCCGGGGCAGGAGCAGAAGGTCAGCTTCACGATTGACGACTTCAGCGGGCGGGTCTTTGTCACCGCGCCGCGGCGGCAGCTCAGCGAGATCGCCGATCGGATCGAGCAGATGGATGCGGACACCGAGGACAGTTCGATCTTCGGCCCCAGTGGCCGCAAGCCGACGTTCGTCGAGGTTTACAAGGGCGACGCCTGGGACATTGCCTGGGAGATCCAGGGCTTGCTGCCGCTGGACAGCCCGATCGTGGTTGAGCCCGACTGGTTCGGCGAGTACATCAAGGTCGTCGGCAACGAGCAGCAGGTCGAGGAGATTACCGGGCTGATCCGGGAGGTCGAGTCGCGGCAGCGGGTCGAGAAGACGCAGGTGCTGGTCCAGCTCCGGGGCAACGTCCAGCGGACGCTGCAGTTCCTGCAGGAGCGGAACCCTGACGCGATCTTCAAACAGGGCAGCACGGGCGGGCGCGAGAGCCTGATCATCGACGTCTGGGGCGAAAACGAGGCGCCCCCGATCAAGCAGCGCCGCGAGTCCGAGCAGGCGGCCCGGCGGACGAGCACCCGCCCGGTGGTGCTCGACTTCGTCGCCCTCGCCGAGCTGGAGGCCGTGGTCGCTCAGGCGGAGCGGAACCGCACGGCGGCCGACGGGACGGCGCCGCGCAACCAGGATGCGGGCGGCGACGATGCAGCTGGCGA
>CAZCKC010000036.1:5782-26126 GCA_964499235.1 uncultured Planctomycetales bacterium
GCTGGCGATGATGCGGCGGCGGGCGATGGCGATGAGGCGGGCGCGGCCGGCGGAGCTGCGGAAGCGGGCGAAGCCGCCCAACCGCAGCGCGAGCAGCCCGAGGTCACGATCCTGGATGATGGGCGACTGCTGATCACGGGGCCGGTCTCGGGCGTCCAGGACTTGGTCGACTCGATCGAGCTGATCCAGGAGGACCTGAAGGTTGGCGAGGTGATCCGGGTTTTTCGTTTTCGTTACGGCAACGTGAACACGGCGGCCGAGGTCATCGACCGCATGTTCAACGACCGGGCGGCCCGGATCCGGAACCTGCGGGCCCAGCAGCAGCAACAGCAACAACCGCAGCGGGGCCAGCAGCCGGGCCAGCAGGGCGAGGACGGTCAGCAAGGCCAGCCGCCGCAACAGCCTGACCGCCGGCAGGCGGCGCCGCAGGCGCCCGAGACGCGGGTCCGGGTGGCGACCGACCCGTCGCGGAACTACCTGATCGTGAAGTGTGACGAGTCGGACCTGCCGGACATTGTCGAGCTGCTGAAGATCCTGGACGACGTGCCGGCGGTCGACGTGAAAGTGCAGATCTTCGAGCTCGTCAACCTCGACGCCGAAGAGACGGCCAGCAATATCAAGACGGTGCTGGGCATCGAGGATGCCGGGCGCGGCGCGACGCCCCGGCGCGGCGGCCGAAGCCAGGAGCTGATCACGCAGCTCGAGGAACAGGTCTCGGTGTCGGTGGCGGGGGCCGAGGGTGTCGGCGCGCAGATCGAGTCGGTGCAGGTGGTGCCGAACACGGCCACCAACTCGCTGATGGTGGCGGCGCCGCCGGAGGTGATGGACGTGATCAGCGGTGTGCTGACCGACTTGCAGTTGGTCGAGCCGCAGGGCAAGACGGTGATCCGCGAGTTCGAGCTGCGCAACGCCGAGGTGCGCGATATCCTGGGGCTGCTGCAGGAGATCTTCGCGAACGTGGGCGAGCGCGGCGGATCGGCCTCGCGCGCGGAGCTCGGGCCGGTGAGCATCAGCGCCGACCCGCGGCGGAACACGATCATCTACGTCGCGCAGGCCAAGGACGTCCCGGTGGTCGAGCGGCAGATCCAGCTGCTCGACGTCGAGGGCAACACCAAGGAAGTTCGGACCTATGTCGTGCAGTACGGCGACGCGGTCGGCATCGCCACCGTCGTGCAGGAGATCTACGCGCTGCAGGAAGGGGTCGCGACCACCGGTGATCAGCGCGGCGGGCAGGCGGCGATGACCGGGCTGGACGGCATGGAGGTGCGGATCGTCGCGGAGCCGGCCACGAACTCGATCGTGGTCTGGGCGCCGGTGACGGAGATCGACGAGATCATCGAGCGGATCGAGAGCTTTGACCTGCAGGCGCGGCGGGAGTACCGCGAGATCGACTTGCAATATGCCGACGCCGATCAGCTCGCGCAGACGCTGAGCCAGATGTTCGGCGGTTCGGCGGCGACGACGCTCGGCCCGGACCAGAGCAACTTGCCGTGGTGGCAGCGGTCCCGACGGCAGCAGAACGTCAGCGCCGGTGGCGGCGTGGTGATCGTCGGCGACAAGAAGACCAAGAAGCTGCTGGTCCAGGCGCCCGATCCGGTCTTCGAGCAGATCCAGAAAATGGTCACGGTGCTCGACGTCCAGAACAAGAACTTCGACTTTCGGCGGTTCAACCTGCAGTATGCGAAGGCCGGGGTCGTCAAGGGCATGCTCGACCAGGCGGTGCAGGAGTTCATCCAGATCGGCTTCTTCACCGACTCCCAGGCCGACCTGGACTCGTTCACCGTCGTGGCCGACGGGCGGACCAACAGCCTGCTGGTGGCCGGCTCGCCCGAGGCGTTCGCGGTGGTCGAGCAGGTGCTACTGGTGACCGACGTCCCGACGCCGGAGTCGCAGCGGAAGGTTTTTCGGGCGTTCACGCTGCTCCAGGCTGACGCCGAGGTCGTCTCGCAGGCGATCAACAACCTGGCGGCCGGCGGTGGCGGGGGCATGCCGGCCGGCGGGCGGCGCGGCGGGCGGTTCGGCATGTTATTTGGCGGGGAGGGCGGAACCGCCGCGACATCGGGTGAGCTCGACGTCCAGGCGATGGCCGAGCCGTCGACGAACTCGGTGCTGGTGCTGGGCCCGGCCGACGACATCGAGCAGGTCGAGCTGCTGGTGATCGAGCCGTTCGAGAACGAGCTCGGCGAGCGGTTTGTGCCGGAGACGGTGACGGTCTCGAACGCCAAGCCGTCGCAGGTCGCCAGCTTCGTGCGGCAGATGCTGAACGCGGGCGGGATGGACGGCGCTGACGGGGCGACAGCCCCGCAGCTGATCCCGGTCGACGGCAACAACACGATCGTGGTCAGCGGGCCGCCGGCCCAGCGGGCGCGGGTGCGGCAGTTGATCGAGCAGTTCGACGACCCGTCGCTGGTGAGTTCGCAGGTGCTGGTGCGGAAGATCCCGCGGACGCTCGACGCGCTCGAGCTCGCGCCGACGATCGAGCGCTCGGTCAACGAAAGCGAGCAGCTGCTCGCCCGGCAACAGAACCGTGAGCCGAACCTCGTCGTGATTAGCGCCCAGGACCAGACCAACACGCTGGTCATCACGGGTGAACAGTCGGCCTTCGGGATGGCCAACCAGATCATCGACCAGATCATCGAGGCGGGCGGCGCGACCGGCGTTGTGACCCGGGTCATTGAACTTGATCGGATTACGTCGCAAGATGCGATCCGCTTGATCCAGGAACTGCAGCAGAACCGCAGCGGGGGGAACCGCTCCGGCACCCGCCGGACCCAGCCGCAACCGGGCACCCGCCGCGGCGGACGGGGCTCCTGGCTCTGGAACTCGCCGCAGCAGCCGTACCGCCAGCGTGTGGAGGAGACGCCCGTGGCCAGCCGATCGCCGCAACTGACCCGCGCCGGAAGCCGCGTGGTCAGCACCGTGTTATTGACGCCGTTGATCCTGCTGGCGGCCCCGGACGCCGCCTCGGCCCAGACGACGTCGAACGCAGTGGCCGCCGATGAGGCGGCCCGTTCGGTTACGGTAGACGCCGGCTATGGCCGCGACGTGGCGACGGAGAACGAGGGGGGCGACGTCTTCGCGGACCCATCCGCGGCCGCGCGGGCGGTGACCGGCTCGAACAGCGGGCGGGCGTTGCGGACCGGCGGTGGGCGGCTGGTGCTGGTGTCGGCCAGCGCAGAAGAGCGGGCGCGGGCCCTGACGGCGGCCGAGAAACTTCAAGCGTTACGCGAGCGGCTCGAGCAGCAGCGGCAGGCCGTGGCTGGGGGCCAGGCGGCCGCGCCGGCAGTCGATGCCGCAACGTCGCCGGCTGCCGCTGAGCTGGCACCGGCGCCGACCGGCGAGAAGTCCGCCGCCCCGACGCCGGTCAACGCGGGCGATGGCGTCCTGCTCGCCGCCAACAATCAGCCCACGCGACCACAGAACGAACAGCGCGCGGGGTCCGCCGCGACGGGTGCGAACGCAGCCAACGTGAACGCGAACGCCACCGCGGCGGACGTCGTTGTGTCGGCCGAGACCGACGCCCCGCCCGCGGGCACCGAGGTCGCGCCGGGCGTGCTCAGCGGCGAGCTGCTGGGCGACGTCGAGGCGGCCGAGATCGACGGTAACCGCATCATCCTCCAGGGCGCCGAAAGTGACATTGAGTTCCTGATCGCGCTGCTGCGGAGCATGGAGGCGTCGGCGCCGATTTCCGAGCTGCGGGTAATCACGCTGGAGAACGCCAAGGCGACCGCGCTGGTGGACATCGTGCAACAGGCGGTGCAGAGCCTGGTCGACGCCCGGACGGGCGGGCAGCCCGGAGCGGCCGACCGCTTCAGCATCACGGCCGAGGCCCGCAGCAACTCGCTGATCGTGGCGGCCTCGGAAGAGAACCTGGCCGACATTGTGCGGATCGTCGACCAGCTCGACCGCAGCGGCGACCGCGACGTGCAGTTCGAGCTCGTCCCGCTCCAGCACGTACGGGCGGCGGATGCGGCCACGCAGCTGCGCCCGGTGATTGAGCGGCTGAACGCGGTGCGGGAGATTCCGGCCGAGGTGCAGCCCTCGATCGAGGCGAACGAGCGGGCGAACTCGATCCTGGTCATCGGGACGCCGAGCGAGATTGACGAGATCACGCGGCTGGTGAGCGCGGTGGACGTGCCGCTGGAGCCGGAGGACCGCGGCTCGCAGTTCGGGACGGTCAGCGAGATGCTGATCGTGAACCTGAAGAACAACACGGCCGAGGCGGTGGCGGAGCTGCTGAACTCGTTGATCGAGGCCGAGCAGGAGCGGGCTCGGACGGCGCTGACGGGTGCGGCCGCCGCGCCGGTCGTGCGTCAGCTCCAGCTCAAGACGCCGGGGGGCGCGGAGTTGCCGCCGCTGGATTTGGAGAAGCCGATCCGGCTGATTCCCGATGACGGGACGAACTCGCTACTGGTCTACTCGACGCCGGAGAACAACACGGCGCTGGTCGACATCATCAACACGTTCGACCAGCAGCCGATCGGCGCCGACATGGACGTGAAGGCGTTCCAGCTGCAGCACGCGTCGGCGGAGCAGGTCGCGGGGATCATCGAGGAGGTTTTCCAGGAGAGCGAGGCGACGCTGCTGCGGCCGGCCGAGCGGGGCGCGAGCTTTGATCAGGGCGTGATGCCGCCGGTGCCGCCGGGGCTGGCGGCGCGGGGCCTGCCGTACCGAGTGGCGATCAGCTTCGACACGCGGAGCAACACGGTCTTCGTGGTCGGGCGTGAAGCGGCGGTGATCCTGGCGGGCGGGCTGATCAAGGAGATGGACCAGTCGTCCTCCTCGCTGGCGCTGAAGCCGCGGGTGATCGAGCTCAAGGCGGTGCAGGCGTCGCAGATGGCCGAGACGCTCGAAGAGCTGCTGGAGGAGCGGCAGGAGGTCTTGGGCGGCGCGCAGGGGGCGGCCCGCGACGTGGCCGTGATCCAGCCGCTGGAGCGATCGAATGCCCTGATCGTCATCGCGACGGACGACGTGTTCGAGATGATCGACGACATGATCTTCCAGCTCGACTCGGCCGACAGCTACCGCGTGATCGTGACTGAGTACGTGCCGCTGAAGGCTGCCGACGCGCTGAAGATCCAGACGCTGCTGACCGAGGTCTTCGACGCGAAGGAAGAGGCCGAGGGCGCGGTCCAGGAGGACGCGATCGACTCGCTGACGATCACGGCCGACCCGCGGACGAACGCACTGCTGTTGACGGGCACGCGGGATTACATCACCGAAGCGATGCAATTGATTGCGCAGTTCGACCGGGAGTTCGGCCCGACGGTCGCGTTCGAGGTCTTCCAGGTCAAGCTGAACAGCGCCGAGAACATCGCGTCGCGGCTGCAGGACATGATCGAGACGGCGTTCGCGGACGAGGAGTCGAACCTTTCCGGCCAGCCGATTCACATCGACTATGACCCGGTGATCGATGGCGTCCTCGTGGCGGCCGCCCCGGAGGACCTGCAGAACGTGGCCCGCTGGATCGAGATCCTCGACCAGCCGTCGCGCTTCGACCCGATGACGGCGATCGTGCCGCTGGCGCGGGCGGACGCCGAGGAGGTGGCCGAGACCGCGACGGAAATCTTCGGCGAGGCGGGCGACGGGACGTTCGTCGTGACGATCCGTCCGGACACCGCCAGCAACGCGGTGGTGGTCAAGGCGCCGCCGGCGGTGCTCAACGACATCCGCAACTTCGTCCAGAAGCTGGACGGGGTCGAGCCCGGCAGCGCGGCCGTCGTGAAGATCTTCAAGCTCGACAAGGCCGACGCCGAGGAGGCCGGCGAGCTGCTGAACAACATCCTGGCGGGCGAAGGCGGTGCGGTCGGTGGTGACGGCGGCGACGCCGCCCGCGAGGCGGCGTTGCGCAAGGTCATGCTGATCTACCAGCGCGACGCGGACATGCCGCCGGTGCGGGCGTTCCGTGACGAGATCGTGGTGACGGCCGTCGTGCGGACGAACTCGCTGGTGGTGCAGGCGCCGTCGAGCGCGCTGCCGCTGGTCGAGTCGCTGGTGACGGCGATCGACGTGCCGCCCGACGCGGCCCGCATTCGCATCTTCACGCTGCGGAACTCGGACGCCGAGCAGATGGTCGAAACGCTCGAGCAGCTCTTCGAGGAGCGGGTCGAGGACAGCGAAACCGGACGCGAGCTCACGCTCGGCAGCCCGCTGGGCATCGGCGGGCGGCAGGAGGTGAGCTTCGCGGCCGACACGCGAACGAACTCGGTGATCGCGGCCGGCACGCCGGGCTACCTCGACGTGGTGGAGGAGTTCGTGGTCGAGCTGGACAGCCAGCCGATCGAGGAGCGGAAGACGATCGTCTACGACCCCCGCTACCTGCCGCCGCAAAGCATCGTCGACTCGTTCAGCCAATTCAGCGAGGCCGAGCAGGCGCTGCTGGACGAGCTGGCCGAGGATGTCTCGGCGCAGCGGCGGCTGGAGCGCGAGATCATCGCGATCCTCAACGAGGACGAGGAAGCGGGCAACAAGGTGATCCTCTCGTTCGATCCGCGGCGCGAGCCGGAGGTAATGGAGATCCTGCGGCAGCTCGACCAGGCGCCGCCGCAGGTGAACATCGAGGTGTTGATCCTCGAGGTGAATCTGAACAACTCGCTGGAGCTCGGCATCGAGTTCGCGGCGCAGGACCTGCAGTACACCGCGGCGGGCGTCAATGACACGACGACGTTCGACTACGTTTACGGCACGGACATCGGGGCGGCCGGCAGCGGGCTGGGCGGCTTCTCGTTCACGATCACCGGGCGCGACTTCAACTTTTTGCTGCGGACGCTGCAGACCGAGAGCGACGTGCGGGTGCTGAGCCGCCCGTCGATCACGGTGATGGACAACAAGGAAGCGACCTTCGAGAACATCGAGCGGTTCCCCTTCATCACGTCGTCGACGGTGACCGATGGCGGCAACACGATCACGAGCGTCGACCGCGAGCCGGTCGGCATCACGCTGACGGTGACGCCGCAGATCAACCCCGACGGCTATGTGCGGTTGGCGGTCGAGCAGGAGATCTCGTCGATCACCGACTCGAACGTGGTGATCGACAACGTTGTCCAGCCGATCACGTTCGAGCGTACGACGAATACGACGATCAACGTGAAGGACAGCGAGACGGTCGTCCTGGGTGGACTGATCACCGACCGGCAGACGCGCACCGAAAACAAGATCCCGCTGTTGGGCGATATCCCGATCATCGGGCGGCTCTTCCGGTTCGAGAATGACGAGACCTCGCGGTCGGAGCTGCTGGTCGTGCTCACGCCACGGATCATCAACACCGTCGACGACTACCGCGGCATCTCGATCGCCCAGCGCGACGCGGGCTACATGTCGCCGGAGACCAAGGCCAGCCCGTTGATGAACGACCTGCGGGTGCCGCTGCCCGACGAACAGGTCGAGCTGCCCGGCAAGATCGAGACGATCGAGGAGCCGACCCGCATCCCGCCCAAGCGGCCGAAGCCGCGTCGCCCGGCCGACACCTACGGCCCGCTCAACGACCTCGAGGCGGTCCGGGCGGAGCTGCGGCCGGCACCGGCCGCCACAGACGAACGCGACGCTTACCGCGTGCCGGTGGGACGCCGGGATTGAGGCGAGGAGAAATGATGGTCAAGCGCCAGCGTTGCACCGCTGCAAACCGTTCCGCCACGCCGATGCTGCTGCTCGGGCTGATTGCGGCGGCGGTCGGTTTGCTGGTTGGCTGCGAAGCACAGCAGCCCCGCAACAACGGGACGCCGACCATCAACGCGGCGACCATCCCCAGCCGGACCGACATTCGCCGGGTTCACGCTTTTTGGCGGACCAATCCCTGGATTACGGTCGATGGCCGGCTGCGTGGCATCCAGGTCCGGACCTACTTCGTTTCGGCCGAGACCGAGCGTGGTGCGTTTGTCGACGGGGACATCGTCATGCGGATGTTCGCCCGCGACGCCAATGAGCAGGGCGAGCTCGAGCGGCGGCAACTCTACGAGTGGATCCTGACGCCGGAGCAGGCGATGGGCTTCCGCGTCCGCAAGGAGGCGGCAATGGGCTATTCCTACGGCCTCGTGTTGAGCTGGCCGTCGGAGCTGCGGTTCCCAGCTGATGAGGTCGATTTCGTCGTAGGCTACCGCGCGCCGGGGGGGCGCTTTGTCGCCACGCCGCCCAAGCCCTTCAGGCTGCCGTAGCTAATACGGCGGCCGCCCGCTGCGAGGACGCGATGTCCTGGAGCCTGTTCCTGATTGCGCTGCTGGTCGTCTCGGTCGTCCAGACCAGCGTGCTCGCGGTCGTGCAGGCCAGCGTCTTCGACGTCCCGCTGATCAACCTGTACCTGGCGCTGACGCTGGTGGTCGGGTTGGTGGCCAGGCGTGATGACGCCCGGCTGGCCGGTCTGACGACGGGGTTGCTGGCCGACCTGGCGGGCGTGGGCGCGTTCGGGATTCAAGCGTTTGCCCTCGGCCTCACGGCGTGGCTGCTGACGACGTGGCGCGACGCGCTGCGGACGCACTTGTGGTTCGCGCGGGTGATCCTCTGTTCGCTGGCCGCGCTTCCGGGCGAGCTGTTCCTGGCGCTGCACACGCATTTCTGGCAGTTTCCGGTGGACACGCCGGTGTCGTTCTGGGAGCGGCTGCTGAGCGGGGTGATCGTGTCGGCCGTCGCGGCGGTGCTGGCGGCGACGGTTACGGAGTTTCCCCAATTCAGGCGGCCCCGGGGCATGCCACGCCGGTACGCGGGGCGGCTCTAAGCGTTTTCCCTGCTCACGCGGCGGCGGCGTCCCGCTTAAGCTGCGAATCCTGCGGTTTGGTTCTGCGAGCGGTGCCCGGCGGAGGTTGGGGTGATCGCTTCGCGCGAACGCGGTCGCAACTGCACGTTCTGCGACCCGGCCAACACCGCGCTAGCGAACATTGGGAGGTTCTGGATGCAGACGGTCCAAACCATCATTGCCAAGAAGTCCCCGCATGTTTACAGCGTGAACACCTCCATGTCGGTGCTCGAGGCCGCCCAGGTCATGAACGAGCACCGCATCGGCGCCGTGGTCGTGACCGAGGGTGAGAAGGTCATCGGGATCTTCACCGAGCGCGACGTGCTCAACCGCATCGTCGCCAAGCAACTGCCGCCCGCCGAGACGCGCGTCGGTGACGTCATGACCAGCCCCGTCGCGGTCTGTGCCCCGGACACCACGCGGGCCGAGTGCCGGACCGTCATGCGCGAACGCCGCATCCGCCACCTGCCCGTCGTCGACGGCAGCCGGCTCGTCGGCATGATCTCCATCGGCGACCTGACGGCCGAGAACGAGGCCGAGCAGAGCGAGACGATTCGCTATCTCTACGAGTACATGCACGGCTCGTGGCCGGAAGAGTCGGTGGTGATCTGAGCAGCGGCCTTGTCAGGCGGCGGCGATCGGCCGTGATGATGAGGCGCGGGATGGGGGTTCGCGCGCTTAGCGCGACGCGGGCGCGGTCTTCGTCTCGTCGGCAGCCCGGCGGGAAGCGCCGAGTTCGCGGACCCGCGTGATGTCGCGGTCGACGTCGACCAGGACGATCGAGCGGATGATGACCGGCTCGCGCGGGACGTAGTTGTCGTTCACCGACACGGCGCTGAGTTCGAGCAGCGTGCGCAGGCTTTGCTCGTCGCGGGCCTCGCCAATGATCGTGTACTTGCCGTCCAACTCGGGCAGCCGCGTCAGCGTGATAAAGAACTGGCAGCTCGCCGAGTCGGGATCGCCCGGCTTGCGCGACATCGCCAGCGTCCCCGTCTTGAAGACGTGTGGCGAATCGAACTCGGCCGGGACGGTCTGGCCGTCGGGCCGCATCCCCGAGCCGTCGCCGACCGGGCAGCCCGCCTGAATCACCTGCCCCGGCACGATCGCGTGGATCGGCAGCCCGTCGTAGAACTCGCGTCGAACCAACTCGAGGAAGTTGGCCACGTTCTGCGGCGCGCCCTCGTAGAACAGCTCAAAGGTGATCTTGCCGTAGTCGGTGACGATCACGGCTTGCTTGCGGCTCTCGAGCCGGAAGTTCAGCCGGCGTTCGCCGTAGCGTCCGCCCAGCGGGCGCCAGACCAGCTCGTACCGCCCGGAATAGCGCAGCTCGGCGAAGACGTCGCGGAGGTCGAGCGCCCGCCCGAGCGAGCACTGCGGTGAGAGCAGCGTCTCGGTGGTGGCGGCCACACCGTCGGCGTCGAACACGTCTTCGGACAGGGTGACCGGCAGGTTATCGGCGTAGTCTTCGGCCGTGCCGTGGTAGATTAGCGCCAAGGCCGGTTCGGCCGCGGTCCCGAGGATCGTCTCAGCCGGGAGCCCGATGCCGGCGGGCGTTCGGGAGGTCCCGGGCACCGTGATCGGGTCGCTGGAGGTGTTGTGGAGCAGGAAACGGACCACCAGCGGCGAGCCGGGCGCCGGCACGGTGGAGGTCATCTCGAGCCCGAGGACGGCCGGCAATTCCGGTTTGGGGGGCTCGGATGGTCGCGGATTCGGGCTCTGAGCGGTCGCGAGTGCCGCGAGGCACATGAGCGACAACGGCAGAGCGGAGTTGAAACGCAATCTTGGTCTGTGCACGCTGGATTCACTTCTCGAGTGCGGTTGCTGTTGGTGTGTTATACGCACCACAGGCTGCCCGGTTGCTGGCGGTCGGACCCATTTTCGGCGCCCGCGCCCCCGATCTCGAGGGCCCGGCTGCCCGTCAGACCACCGCCCGCAGCTCCAAATGTAGCACATCATCGAGCGCCCGGATAGCGTCGAGCGCGTCGGTGCTGGGGCGCTCGTCGAGCGAGATTGTGCACCACGCCGCCTGCGCCCCGGCGAAGACGCGACTGGTGATCTCCTCCGCGTTGATGCCGTCCGCCCGGATGGCCTGGAGGATGGCCGCCATCACCCCGACCTGGTCGCGAATCCGCAGCACCAGCAGCCAGGTCGCCGGGCTCCGCTCGGCCAGGTTCAGCGGGTGGCGAATCTCGCCCGAGACCAAAAAAGCGGCCACGATCTTCACCACCTCATCCGCGATCGCGTCGCGGGCCTGCTCGGTCGCGCCGCCCGTGTGAACCGTGCCGACCACATCCGTCTGCTGGAGCAGGCTGGAGCGCACCCGGCCGCCCTCGCCACCGGGGCAGACATCGACCGCGACCCGTAGGCCGCGCTCCTGCATCACCTGGAGCACCTCTTCTTCGTTCAGGTTCGCGATGTCGCCGATGTGCACCAGGCTCGCGCCGGGCCTCATCGACTCGAGAAAGTTGCGATCGACGAGGTGCTGGCCGAGGCCCATCGAGCGGCCGTGCGCCGTGGTCCCATGAACGACGACGAAATCGCTGCGGCGAGCGAGCTCACGCGGCCAGTTGCACAGCTCGATGCCCTCGCGGCGGAGATCTTCACTCTCGGCCTCGGGGAGCCAGCCGAGCAGGTCCATGCCGAATGCGGCGGCGCGCGGCGCCAGCGCGTGGCAGAACGGCGGGTCGCCGATCACGCCCAGTGTCCGGCCCTCGAGCCCGCGTCCGCGCAGGTAGTCGGTCCGCTGCCAGCTGCCCTCGCGCAGGCGGTTGGCGTTGGGGACGATGCTGCGGTCGAGCGCGAGTACTAAGCCCAGCGCGAGCTCGGCGCACGCCACCGCATCGGTGCCCGGGCAGTGCGTGACGAAGACGCCGTCACGCGAGGCCACGTCGACCGCGATCTGGCCGCTGCCCGAGCCGGCATAGACCACCATCTGCAGCGCCGCGGCGCGTTCGAAAACATCCGGTGTGATCGGCGTCTGGCGGACGACCGCGACGGCCGTGTCCGTGATCGCCTCGAGCAGCTCGGCCGAGCTGGCCTGCGGCAGGTAGACGAGCTGGGTGCCGAGGCCGCGCAGTTCGTCGACCGCGTGTTCGGGAAGTTCACAAGCCACCAGGATCTTCATGCCGCTCCCTTCCGCTCAGCCGTGGGCATTAAAAACGGAGCAGGCACGGCGCTCAACGCCCCGGGCGGCGGCGAACTCCATTTTCGGCGGAATCGCTCAGCGGCCGGCGGGTTCGAGCAGCCGCTCGACGAAGTGGGTGTCGAAGGACCCCTTGACGAAGTCGCCGTGCTCGAGGACCTGGAGGTGCAGCGGGATCGTGGTCTTCACCGGCGCGATCTGGAACTCGCTCAGCGCCCGCCGCATCGCGTGGATCGCCTCGGCCCGCGTGGGGCGGTGGACCAGCAGCTTGGCGATCATCGAGTCGTAATACGGGCTCACGGTGTAGCCCGCGTAAGCGTGCGTGTCGAGCCGCACCCCGGGGCCGCCGGGCGGGATGAAGGTCTCAATCCGGCCGGGCGAGGGCCGGAAGCCGTCGGCCGGCGATTCGGCATTGATCCGGCACTCGATCGCGGACCCGCTCTGCTTGATCTGCTCCTGCCGCAGCTTCAGCGGCTCACCGCTGGCGATCCGGATCTGCCACTGCACGAGGTCGTGCCCGGTCACGAGCTCGGTGACCGGGTGCTCGACCTGGATCCGGGCGTTGATCTCGATGAAGTAGAAGTTCTCGTCGTGATCCACCAGGAACTCGCACGTGCCCGCCGAGTAGTAGCCCGCCGCCTTCGCCAGCCGGACGGCCGCATCGCAGAGCTTCTTCCGCGTCCGCGGGCTGATGTGGGGCGAGGGCGATTCCTCGAGCAGCTTCTGGTTGCGGCGCTGGAGCGAGCAGTCCCGCTCCCAGAAGTGCAGCGTCGTGCCCTTTTTGTCGGCCAGCAGCTGGACCTCCACATGCCGCGGCCGCTCGATCAGCTTCTCGATGTAGAGCGTGCCGTCGTTGAAGGCGGCCTCGGCCTCGGCGCGGGCGTTGCGGAAGCCGGTCCGCAGGGCGGCCTCGTTGTGTGCCGGGCGCATGCCGCGTCCGCCGCCGCCGGCGGAAGCCTTGATCATGACGGGGTAGCCGATCTGCTCGGCCACCTCGACCGCGGCTTCCTCATCGTCGACGGGACCGTCGCTGCCCGGCACGGCGGGCACGCGGGCTTTCTTGGCGAGCTTGCGGGCTTCGATCTTGTCGCCCAGCATTCGCATCGCCTCGGCCGACGGCCCGATGAACTCGATACTGCAATCGCGGCACATCTGGGCGAAGGTCGCGTTCTCGGCCAAAAAGCCGTAGCCCGGGTGGATCGCCTGGACGTCGGCGACCTCGGCCGCCGAGATGATCGCCGCGGTGTTGAGGTAGCTCTTGCCCGCCTGGGGGGGGCCGATGCAGATCGCGTCGCTCGCGAGGTCCAGGTACGCGGCGCCCTCGTCGGCCTTGCTGTAGACCGCGACGGCCTCGATGTTCATGTCGCGGCAGGCCCGGATGATCCGCAGCGCGATTTCGCCCCGGTTTGCGACGAGAATCCGGCTGAACATGCGGTAGGTGACCTCGCTGGGGCTCGCGGAAGATTACGCCGGGGTGACGGCGAAGAGCGGCTGGTCGTACTCGACCGCCTCGGCGTTCTTGACCAGCACGCGCGCGACCCGCCCGCTCACCTCCGCCTTGATCTCGTTGAAGACCTTCATCGCCTCGATCAGGCAGACCACCGACTCGGTCGAGACGGAGTCGCCCACGGAGACAAACGGCGGTGACTCGGGGTCCGCGGCCGTGTAGAAGGTCCCCACCATCGGCGATCGGATCAGGATCTCGTTGGCATCTTCGCTCGCGGCGACGTTGGCGGGCTCGGTGGTGGTGGCCGGCGGGGTCGGGGCCGCGGCCGGCGCGGGCGGCAGGCTGGGCTGCGGCGCGAGGCTGGCCGTGGCAATGCCCTGCGGACCGCGCTTCAGGAGGATGTGCGTCTCGCCCTCCTGGATTTCAATCCGGTTCAGGTCATGCTCGACCATCAGCTCGATCAGCTCTTTGATTCGCTGGGTGTCCATCGGGTGCTTGATCCCTGCTGCGGTGCGTCGCGGCCGCCCGGTCGGACGCCTAGCGACGAGGCAAGGCCTTAGGAAGTTTTGAGAGGACGCTGCGCCCCTTGGCCGTCACGAGCACGTCGTCCTCGATCCGGACCCCGCCCTGACCAGGCAGGTAGATCCCCGGCTCGATCGTGATCACCATCCCCGGTTCGAGAACGTCTTTCGCATCGCGTCGCACGCTCGGCCCTTCGTGGACATCCAGGCCCAGTCCGTGCCCCAACCCGTGAGTAAACTGCTGGCCGTAACCGGCGGCCGCGATCACCTGCCTCGCGGCGGCATCGACGGCACCGGTCTCCACGCCGGGGGCGACCCTCGCAATCGCCGCTTCCTGCGCCGCCAAAACAATCGCATGTATCTCCGCGATTAGCGGGGGGATGCTACCCACGTACACCATCCGGGTCAAGTCGCTGGCGTACCACCCGACCCGCGCACCCCAGTCGATCAATAAAGCCTCGCCCCGCCTCAACTTACGGTCAGTCGGCGCGTAGTGCGGCAGCGCCGCCCCCGGCCCGGCCGCCACGATCGGCGGGAAGCTCGGACCGTCCGCGCCGCGGCGGGTCATCTCGTACACCAGGCGGGCGGCGATCTCGCGCTCGCGCTGGCCGGGCTTGATGTCCGCCACCGTCGCCCGGAACGCGTCCTGCGCGATCTTCACCGCGCGGCGGATCTGGCGCAGCTCGGACGGATTCTTGCACTGCCGCGGACCTGTCAGCGCATTGCGGACGGGCATCAGCTTGCTGCCACGGGCGGACCGCGTCAGCCCGTTATACAACTCCACCGTCATGTGCCGCGGGTCGAAGCCGCATTGCTTGACCCCCGCCCGCGTCAGCTCTTCGGCAAAGCTCTTCGGGCCGCGGTTCGGCCGAATGACCGCGCGCGCGTAGGGTGTCTCCTGCCTCGCCGTCTCCTCGAAACGCCCGTCGGTCAACAGCGTGACCGTCCGCGGGCGCACGAGCACGCCCCCGTCCTCGCCGGTGAACCCGGTGAGCCAGAACTGGTCATTGCGGTTCAGCGCCAGGTAGCCGTCGAGTTGCTCGCGTTTCAGCGCGTGCCGGAGCTGCTGAAGCCGGCTCCGGTAGGGCTCCGGGATCGCGCGACGGCTGGGCATGCGGGCTCCTGGGGGCGGGGGTCTAAGCAGCGTGCGTATCGGGATCCGCGTGGGGCGAATATACGGCCAGCGGGTCGGATTTGCTACCAAACGAGTTGGCGACTTCTGGGGTCCAGAAGCCGATCTGTTCGCGCGGCCGCTGGCGGCTGGCCGGCGTTGACGGTCCGGCGGCGATCCGCTACGCTACGCGGCTCGGGTGAAGGTCCACCGCAGTGCGGGTGCTGCCCGCCCAAAGGAAATGAACCGATGGCTCGCAAATGCCCCTACACCAGCAAGCGGACGGTTTCCGGCCACTCCATTTCGCGTCGCGGGAAAGCGAAGTACCTGGGCGGCGTCGGCCGCAAGGTCACCGGCATCACCAAGCGGAAGTTCAAGCCGAACATCCAGAAGGTGCGGGCGCTGGTCGACGGCAAGACCTGCCGCATCCGCGTGAGCGCGAAGGCGATCCGGATGGGCCTGATCACCAAGCCGCCGAAGCGGGACTGGAAGCCGGCCGAGACGACGGACGAATCCTGACCGCGATCCCCTCGGGCGGACCCGCCCATGCGTCCTGAGATCAGCGAAGCGTTGGTTCGCCGCGTTGCTCACCTCGCCCGGCTCAGCCTGACGTCGGACGAAATTGCGGTCTTCACCCAGCAGTTCCAGGACATCCTCGGCTATATCGAGAAGCTCGAGCAGGTCGACACGACCGACGTCGAGCCGATGACGCACGCGATGGCACTGCAGAACGTGCTCCGAGAGGACGAGCCGCGCCCGTCGCTCGATCCGGAGGCCGCGCTCCAGAACGCGCCGGCCCGCCACGGCACGCACATCCGCGTCCCGCCGGTCCTCGACGGTGGGGGGGCCTGAGGCGGTCCGCCGCAACCGGTCTCCCGCCGCATGAGCACGAAGACGCCCGCTAGATGACGATTCCGCCTCAACAACTCCGCGCCCGCATCGGGTGGCCCGACGACCGCCTGCTGGCCGAGTGCGCCGTCGACACCTACCGCGCCAGCGGGCCTGGCGGCCAGAAGCGTAACAAGACTTCCTCGGCCGTGCGCTTACGCCATCAGCCCAGCGGCCTGGTCGCCCAGGGCGAGGAGAGCCGCTCGCAGCATGAGAACAAGGCCCGTGCCCTGCGACGCCTGCGCGAGGCGCTGATCCTGAGCGTGCGTTTGCCGCCCGAGCCGGTGGCGTGGCCGCGCGACGCCGTCAACGGCGCCGGCACGCTGCGGATGAACTCGAAGCGGGCCGAGTACCTGGAATGCCTGGGAAGGTGCCTCGACGCGTTCGCGCACTTCGACGGTGATCTGCGTCAGACCGCCGACTGGCTGGCGGTCACTTCCTCGAGTCTCGTCCGCTTCCTGGCCGAAAACCCGCACGCCTGGGCGGTTGCCGAACGGCTGCGGACGGCCGCGAGCAAGCCGCCGCTCCGCAAGCCCTGACTCCCCAGGACGCGTTAGTCCGTCACGAAGAAGCTTTCCGGGCCGCCGAAAAGGACGACGAAGTAGCCGGGTCCGGCGTCACGCTGTCCGTCCTGCGGTGCGCCGATCACGCAGTCGTCGAAGTCGTCGTCGGTGAAGCGCCCGCCATTGCGCGCGAGGGCGGCACCGAACCGGTCGTACGCGGCGGTGCCCTTGATTTGCAGGTACTCCAACGATCCGTTCGGACTGGCGAGGTCGATGAACGCGAAGCCGGTCTGCCCGCCGTACAGCAGGTACGCGGCGCCGGTGGACTGGGCGACGCCCGGCGCGCCGATGATCAGGTCCTCGATGCCGTCGCGGTCGAAGTCGCCCGCCGACGCGACCGTGCTGCCGAAGCCGTCGCCGGCCGCGGCCCCCTCGATCACGATGCCAGGGTACAGGAGGCCGAGCACCGTCAGCGGGATCGCGTCGGGCAGGTCAGCGGCGCCGAATACGACGTAAACCCGCCCGCGATCGTCGTTGTAGCCCGGCGCGCCGACGATGATGTCGTCCAGCCCGTCGCCGTTGAAGTCGACCGTGGCCACGCTGGCGCCGTGGAAGCTGTCGGACTGGCCGCCGACCAGCAGCTTCGTGTCGGGCGTGGCGTAGGGGGCGTCGAAGAAGTCCGGCCTGCCGTTGACGATCAGCACGGTTCCGGCGTTGAGCTGCTGCGCGACCGGCGTCGTGGGGTTGCCGATGATCGCTTCCGTGTCGCCGTCGCCATCCAGGTCGTTGGCGTAATCGATGGCGCCGTTCAGCGCCGTACCGAGCGAACCGCTGACGAACAGCCCCTCGTCGCTCGGGATGCCCGGACCAGTCGTCATCGGCGCGTGATCGCCGCGGATTAGGGTGGCCGCGCCCACCGTCACCGGGCTGGACTCAAATTGGATCGTGTAGAGCGAGCTGATGATCCCCCAGTCCGGTTCCTGGTCCGCGTTGAGGTCTCCCAGCGGGCCGAGTGCCGCGCCGGCCGCTTCGCCTTCCTGGCCGCCGAGAACCGCGGTAATCGGGGCGTTGTGCCCTTGATCGATCGGCACGAGCCACGTGCTCGGCGCGTCCCAGAGGGTGCCGTCGGCCAGGTACGCCGCCCCGTCCGAATCGGCGCTCTGCGGGGCGCCGACGGCAAACTCCGGCCGGCCGTCGCCCGTCAGGTCGGCCAGCGTCGCCAGCGTCTGGCCAAGCGCGCCGGTGCTCGTCGCGTAGAGCAAGCCCTTTTCCAGGACGTCCAGGATGAAGGTCGACGGAATCCAGCCGCTGTCGGGGCTTGCAAGAAAATACACCGCGCCGTAGTCCCCGGCCCAGAAGCCGTCGAAGGGACCAAAGTTGAGTCCCGGCGCCCCGCAGAGGATCTCGTCGTAACCGTCGTCGTCGGCGTCGGGGTAGACGTCGACGCTGAAGCCGAACTGCCCGCCGTTGGCCGGCCCAGCAATGTTGGCCGCGCGGCCGATGCTTTTCAGCTCGGTGTAGGTGAACGCGCCGGTCAGGCGCACGTCCGGTTCAATGACCGTGATCTTGCCGGCGTACCGGGAGTTCGTCTCGAAACCGTCGTCGGCGGTCGCACCGACGTAAACGTAGTCCAGCGCCGAATCGAGCTCGCCGGTCTCGAGCATCGTCTCGACCAACTGGTCCACGCCGGTGACCGTCGCGGTGTCGAGGACGGTCTCATCGCCGCTGTCGGGGATGCCATCCGTATCGAAGAAGATGGTCACGTCCACGTCGTCGCCGTCGCGATCGCCGGCCAACAGCTCGATGGACAGGTCGCTGCCCTCCTCGACCTGCGTGTCGTCGCTCGGCTCGAGGAACGAGAGCTCCGGCGGGAAGTTGATCTCGAGGATCGCCGGCGGCCCGAAGAACAGGTCGTCCGATAAACCGGCATTGGCCAGAACCAGCGTCCCCCGATTCAGTCGTTGTTGCGGGTACGCGACGCGCAGGACCGGGAAATACGCCCCCGGCGAGAGCTCGCTCGTCGTGACGACGACATCCGTCTCACCCTCGGTCGGCACGTCGAATTTGAGCGGGATGCCCGGATCGTTCGTCGGGTCATCATCCAGGTCCAGGAAAAGGTCCGCCGTTGCCGCGGGAAACGGGTCAATAAAGCGAACCGTGATCGTGACGTCCGCGCCGCCGACCACGCGGACCACGTCCGCGACGCCATTCACTTCCACGATCGGGTCTTCCGGCTCAACGATCACCGGCTCCTCGATGATGACCTGCCCCGCGCTCAGAATCGTCTCGGCGGTGTCCGTCTCCCCCAGGATCAGCACCGGCTGGTACGCGCCGGGCGACAGGCCGGTCGTATCGAATTCGACGACCGTGGTGCCGTTTGTCTCAAGCCCGCTGGCCACCAGGAGGTCATCGTCGTTCCCGATTGTGCCATCGGTGTCCAAGATGATCTCGGCGTCCGAATCCGGGAACGGGTCGCTGAAGACGGCCGTCAGGAAGATCGGCGTGCCGGCCTCGACGGTCACGTCGTCCGTCCCGCCCTCGACCAGCAGCTCGGGCAGCTGAGGGGGATCCTGCTGCGGCGGATCCTCCACCGGCGGCTCATCTATCGGACCGATAATGAACGGAAAGGTGTCGCCGTCGCCGAACTCGCCGCCCAGCGTCAGCGTCTCGGGAGCCACTTCCCGCGGCGGCGCGGACTGCACCGTCGCAGCCAAATGGATCCGGTCCGCATGATCGGGCCCGACCACGACCTCGGTCGTTCCCGCGGTTACCTCCCGCGTCGCCTCGAAGACTCGCGTCCCGGCGAGTTCCATCGTCACCCGCGCGATCGCCAGATGCGCCGTCTGATTCTGGATGGCGACCGCGACCCGAGCCGAGTCGATCGGTGGCAGGTCGGCCGAGCTGTCACCCTGCAACACGCCCCCACCTTCGACCGGCTGCAACGAGTCGAGCAGCCCGCCAACGGAGAAGCCAGGGCAGCCACCGGTCGACAGCCCCGCCGCCGCGAAGACTGCGACGAACGCCCAGCGCCGCGCCGTATTCATAACCATATACCTCATTAGGATTTAGCTCGGCGCCGCGGCGTCGGCTCGCCACGCGCATCCCCTTGCTCGATGACCATCATAGCGTGCCGGCGGTAGGGCTTGCTATGTTTTTGTGGTTCCCCGGAAGCGGACAGGGCGAACCGCCCGCCCGGACGCGCGTATGCCTCGGGGGGGACGAAACTAACGCTTTGTCGCCGGTTGCACCGATGGTATCATTATCGCGGCCGGGAACCTGACCCAGAGAGGAATGATGGTCGCCTTCTCCGCGCATATTCGGACGACGGCGTGGTGCACACTTGTCGCGCTCCCCGTCGCATTGACCGCTCCGGCCGCCGCCCAGCTGGGGGACGTGACCGGGCTTGGGGGTTCCTTCACCCAGCGGGCCTCAGAGCAGGTTGGCGATGTAGGTGGCCGCTTCACCGAGCAGACCCCCTACTCGCTGCGGGGCACCCGCGGTGGGCTCGGGCCGGCCTCGATCCCCAGCTTCGGCGTCCCCGGGCGTTCGGCCGGCTTCGGCTATGCCGCACGGAGCGTCGGCAGCACGTTCGACGTGGGTTTTAGCCGGCGCCCCATTCGCGGCGGCGTCAGCGCTGGGTCGAGCTACTTTGGCCTGGGCTCGATTCGTGACGCCTCCGGCATGTACACCGCCACCGACGTCCGCGGGGCGTCCGGTTTCTCTGCCGCGACGAGCTACATGGCCCCGATTCGCACGCCGGCGATCACGACCTCGCGGACGCCGCTCGACACCGCGCTGGTCGGCGCCGCGACGGATGAGCCAGCTTCTTATTTCCATGCTTTCTTCGGCCTCGAACCAGCCAGCCGCGGCGACGGCGTTGAACGGCGTGAGGTCGAGATCTCCGCCGCCAAGATCTTGAAGGCCCAGTCGGATGCCCGCCTCGAACGCTTCCGCGACGAGGCCCGCAAGGCCTTCGCCAACGCGACGCGCCCCGCCGGCGACCCCGA
>CAZCKC010000037.1:0-3374 GCA_964499235.1 uncultured Planctomycetales bacterium
GCCACCCGACCCCACTGGACCGGCACCGGAGCGGATCTTTGACAACGATATACCCGGACCAAGCGTGCC
The DNA here is from genome assembly GCA_964499235.1 of uncultured Planctomycetales bacterium. Taxonomy (GTDB): domain Bacteria; phylum Planctomycetota; class Phycisphaerae; order UBA1845; family Fen-1342; genus JAFGRR01. The sequence continues at coordinate 70 of CAZCKC010000037.1, forward strand.
CCGCTGCCCGCAGGCGCCTCTCGCCCCAGCGGTCGAGCACGCCCAGGCCCCCTTCCGGCCCCTTCACGCGGGTTGCCCCATCCGCTATGATTCGACCGCGGCCGGCGTAAACCGCCGGCCACCCCCCGGGGTGTGGCTCAGTCTGGTAGAGCGCTGCGTTCGGGACGCAGAGGTCGCAGGTTCAAATCCTGTCACCCCGATTGGCCGCCCAGCGGCCAATCAGAGCAGGTGAGCACAGGAACAGGTGAGCAGATCGAACATATCCATCGCTTGCCGATTGCTGTCCACGGCCGGCCAAGCGTTCGCTCACCTGCGGTCTCCTGCTCAACCGCTCACCTGCTCGACCGCGGGTCACCTCATGGCTTTCATGTTTGAAAGGCTGGGGGTCTACCAGAAAGCGGTCGACGTGGCAGACCGCGTCGCCGTGCTCAGCGAGACATTCCCGCGTGGCTACGCCTTCCTGGCCGACCAACTGAACCGGGCAGCTCGCTCGATAGCGGCCAACCTGGACGAGGGGAACGGCCGCTTCACTAAACCAAATCGCAAGCACTTTTTCACGATCGCACGCGGCTCTGCGCAAGAGTGCGTGCCGATCCTGGAGATCGCCCGCCGGCGCGGCGTTGGCAGGAAGGACAAGCGGCAGCACTAAAGGAGCAACTGGAGATCATCGCCAGGATGATCAGCGGGCTGATCACCGGGCTGGACAAGCGCGAAGCATGAGAATCGCGTTCGACGTCACGGAACGGATCTCCGGCGTGATCGCACCTTTCGCGGCCAGCAGCGCCTCGAGCAACTCAACGCCGGCCAGTCACCCCACACCGCCCGTTTTCGACCCTGGAAACCCACCGTCATCACGTGCTTCGAGGCTGACACCACGGCCGAACGGTTCGAACGCGACTTCAAGTCCGGCGCTGGCCGCGCCTTCGCGAAACGCTACTTCTGCTAAACGCCCCCCGACTCGGCCGGCGTGAGCGCCACGATTTGCCTCACCACCGCGTTGACGTTCCGAGCCCTGCTCAGTCGGTTCCTTGCTCCCTGGCAGCAGCTCGATGAACAGCCGAATGCCCCGCCGAATGCGGACTATTGATGGGCGGGGCGGGGAATGGTCAGGGTCGCCAGCCGTGAGGGGACGCCGGGTTCGAACTGGTTGTCCATGGCCACCAGCAGGAGGTCGGCGGCCAGATTCGTCCCGGGTAGGAACACCAAACCCTGGATGGGGAAGCGGAAGTCCCAATCGCCGGCCGTCGCCAACGTCGCAGCCAGGTCGACGTATTCCGTCACCGCCACCGGCCGCGGCACTGGCTCGCCGTCGGCCGGCAGCCGCGGCACCCGACTCACATCGTCGGCCTGGTCCAGCGTGACCGCGAAGAGCTGAATGAACGGCCGCCGCGTTCCCCCCGTCCGCGATTGCTCGAGCAGCAGCAGCCGACCATCCGGCGCCAGGACCAGCTCATCAACGTGGTGCCCGACCGCGTGGAGACGATAGGCAAACTGCCGCGTGCGATTCGACGCTAACTCGACCTCGAGGATTCGCAGCCAGCGGCCGTCTTCACCGCCGTCCTGGATCAGCGGGACCTGCGTCGTGGTGTAGAGAAAGCGGCCGTTCGCCGACAGCGCGACGGCCGTGAAGCCACGGCCCGGTACCCGGCCGGCCTGGTTGAGGCGGCGCTCGGCCGAGCGCCGCTCCGAGGGCTCTTCCGGCCGAAAGGCGACCGGCACAGGCAGTGCTCGCAGCAGCGTGCCGTTGACGTCAAACTCGCCGATTGTCGGGCCATATTCGTCGGCGATGAAGAGTGTTCCGGTCGGCCCCTGCCGGATGCCTTCGGGGTCGAAGCGATGGTGGTCCGTCACGGCGGACCGGGTCGCGTCACGGCTGCCGACGAAATCGACCGAGACCGAGGCCCGAAGCGGGACGTAGCGGAGGAAACTGAGGTCGACCAGCCCGCCACGCTGGTCAAGGTGCGCCTGGAACTCGTAGAGCCGCGTTTGGAAGACGACCGGTGCGTTCTGAGGGCCGGCGCCACTGACCGCCACCAGTCGGCCGTCGCTCGTTACGTCGATGCCAGAGCCGATGCCGCCGAATGGAAAACGAATCGACGTCGGAGTCGGCGGCAGGTCGGCCGACTCAAATGCGATCGCAACGCTGCTGACGACTGCCGCTCGGCCGGGCGTCGTGCTCGTCCAGGCCGTTCGGGCTCCCAGCACACCCCCGACGGTGAGCAATGTGGACAGCAAAACGGTGGTCGCCAGTCCGGCCTTCGTGGCCAGGAACTGACGGGTTGCAGCCCAAGCGGTCAAGCTTGGCTGCGCGCCGGCAGCGGCGGCGGCTACGACGGCGACCGAGGGCGCTTGAACCATCGCTGCGGGTCGGCGGAGCATGTAGCCGACGCCGTGGACGGTGATGATCTCGTTGCCGGCCGGTCCGAGCTTCTTGCGCAATCGCTGCACGCGGCGGCTGACCGAGGCGGCGGTGACCTCGACGAACTCGGAATGGCAGGCGTCGAGGATCTGCGTCCGCGAAACGGGGCGGCCGGCGGCGCGCACCAGGAGTTGCAGCATTCGCAATTCGAGGGGGGTGAGCGTCTCGGTATGGCCAGCGACGCGGACCTCATAGCGCTCGGGATGGATCGTGGCCGATCCGATGTGAATCACAGCGGGATCTTCCAGGAGGGCCGTTCCGGCACTTGCCTCTGCAGCGGGGGCGAACGGCTGGGACCAATTCCGATTTGCGTGCGACATATCCGCTTTCCGCGCGGTCGCTTTGGCGACACTGTGCGCACCTTCGACTAGCGCACGGCGAGTATAGGTCTTGATCCAGCCTCGTGGCGACAGGATTGTGAAGATTCAGTTAACAAGGTGAACTTCGGCGGGGTGAAGTTCGCAGTGATTTAACATTCGCGTCGCCAAATAGTTGGCCTCAGTCCTTATGGTGATCTTGCAGTGAGGAAGGAAATGACGTCGGGGCTTTTAGGCTGGCAGTTCGGCCGGCCAATCGCTCGGGGACGGAGTGCTTCCGATTTTGACTCGGACGACCTGTCGAGTGGGACTCGTGGTGTCCGGGTGTCACTGCTGCAGCCCGCGGCGGCCGTGGGGTCGCCGCCGGGGACCATTGGAAAACATCGGAGAAGGAGCAGAAGCAATGCGGAAGATGATGGCGATGGCCGTGACGGCCGGCTTCATGGCGAGCGCTGCCTTTGCGGCGGCGGATTTCCGGATCACCGAGGCGTACACGGGTGTTTCGGGTAGCGACGGGACAGCGGACTGGTTCGAGATCACGAACTTTGGCGACATGGCGGGGACGCTGG
>CAZCKC010000037.1:3474-4991 GCA_964499235.1 uncultured Planctomycetales bacterium
TCGCCGGGCGTGATTCCCGAGCCGGCGTCGCTGATGCTGCTCGGTCTGGGTGCGGTCGCGTTGCTGCGGCGGCGCTAAGCCGATCGTTGTAGAGTGATCGAAACGGTCGCCCGCCGCGCTGGCTGCGAGGCGGGCGGCCGTCGCTTTGGGGAAAGGGCAACACGACCGGCGGGCTTCAGCCGCGGGCGGACGTGGCCCGCGGAACGTTGATCAAAGGATGAATCATGGCTCTGCATCGCTGGCTTACCGCGACGCTGCTGCTGACCGGCCTGGGGGCCGCCGTTTGCGCCGCGCAATTGATCCTGAATGAAGCGAACGCCGTTGGGCCGAACGGCCGATGGATCGACCAGGACACCGCGAAGCCCTACGAGGGTTTTGACTACGGCGTGATCTCGCACTCGCTGAACAACAACAGCCCGATCGCGCCGGTTGATCCGGGGAATCCGTTTCCGGTCGTGAACGCGTTGGACCCGGTGCAGACCACGCTGCCGAACGGTTGGGACGGGACGACGGGGTGGGCGCGGATCCTGGAGAACGGGGGCGACTGGCTCGAGTTGGTCGTGACCGCGGACAACGCCGACCTGCGGGGCTACACGCTGTACTGGGAGAACGACGACAACGCGAACGGGGTGGTCGGGGACTCGCCGGCGGAACGCGGGATCATCGGCTTCACACAGGATCCGTTCTGGGCGCAATTGCGGGCTGGCACGATTATCACGATCAGCGAGGACAACATCTTCTTCGAGATCCGCGACGCGTATCCGCTGGGTCCGCCGAACACGAACGTGCACGCGACGGGCTTCAACTACGACCTCGAGACCGACCTGAGCTTCGACCCGATCGGCGTGGCGACACAGCTCGATCCGATCAGCTTCTTCGATGACCGCGATTGGCACGTGCACTTGTGGCTCGATGAGGGGACCACGGTCAACATCGGGCAGGACACGCAGTACTTCCGCGCCGGCTCGGACATGCGTGTCGACAATGACGGCTGGCGGATGGCGATCTACGACGCGACGAATCCCGACCCGATCGCAGATCGCAATACGGGGCTGGTACAGGGGCTCGTGGGGGAGACCGCACCCGGGTGGGGCGCCGTAACGGGCGCCGGCGGCGTCAACAGCAGCGAGGTCATCGCGCTCGTCGCGGACCCGGTCTCGAACCTGACGGCCGCAGTGTACGAGGATGTGGACTTCTCCACGTTCGGCCGGGCGAACATGTTCAACGACGCGAGCGAGGCCACATTGGACGGCGTGCAGGACTTCACGGCGTTGTGGGCGTGGGTACCGTTGCTGGCGACGGGCGACAGCGATTTCGACAACGACGTCGACATGGTTGACCTGGACAGGAGCATCGCGGCTTTCACCGGCCCAGGTGGCGCGACGACGATTCCGTGGTCGGGCGGCAGCTTTGACGGGGATGGTGACGTGGACAACACGGACATCCTGCTGGCGGCGGCGAACTACACGGCCGGCAACAGCGGCGTGGCCGGCGCGGTCGAGCTGGTCTACGACGCG
>CAZCKC010000037.1:5091-25501 GCA_964499235.1 uncultured Planctomycetales bacterium
TGGTCGACCTGGTTCAAATCCAGCAAGCGGCGGCAACGCAGTAAGCACCGGTCGGCTCGACGTGACCCCTAATCGCTTCGGCGATTGCCCCAACCTTGTGGAGGAAACAGCTTGCGTGCGATCCCGGCCGTAGAGCGGCGTTCGGCATTCACCCTCATCGAGCTGCTGGTGGTCGTCGCGATCATCGCGCTGTTGATCTCGATCCTGCTACCCTCGTTGAAACAGGCCCGCGAGCAGGCGAAGTCGGTGAAATGCGCGTCGAACGTCCGGCAGTGGGGCATCGGGATGATGATGTTCACGCAGGAGAACGGGGACCTGATCCCGTGGGACGGACCGTCGACGGACAACCCCGGGGACTACATCGACGGGATCCCGGCCTACGAGTACGACTACTTTTATCCCAACGCGCTGCCGCCCTACGTCCAGGAGGAGCCGTATGCGGAGAAGATGAGGAAGGCGGCACAGCGCGGTGATGCGAAGGACGTGCCGCAGCCGGGCGACAACAGCCTGTTCATCTGTCCGAGCGCCCGGGAGCCGGCGGGCAATGATTTCCCGGCCGAGATCCCCTACGCAGTCAACTGGACGACACCGCCGCTGTACTTCTATTTCAACTACGTGATCAACTCCAAGCTGGAGAACGGGACGCGCGACCGCTGGCCGAACGGCGAGGAGCAGATCCGATCGCTGCACTTTGACCACCCGTTCGCGACGGTCCTGCTGATGGAGATGCGGAGCTCCGTGACAGAGTTCCCGGCCAACTACGGTTTCCGGGGCAGCAACAACCTGCGGCGGGTGCATGGCAAGTGGTCGGAGCTGGCGTACCGCCACCGGGCGGGCGGCTATGTCCTGTACGCGGACGGGCACACGGGCCTCGTCGATTTCGCCTATGCGAACGAGAAGGGGCCGGACTTCATCCAGCCGCAGCGGGACGGCTACAACAAGCCGGATTTGATCTGGAGCCCGCTGACGATTGCGGAGTAGGGGCGGGTCGATCGTGCCGTGGTGACGGCCGGTCGCGGACTCGCTCAAGCACGGGCTTCCGCGGATCCTTCGATGCCCCGGCGCCACGCCACTTTTAGTCGAACAATGCGCTGATAAGCGCTGTTGATGCGGTCTTCGCTGATGCGGCCGGTGGTGACGGCTTGCGTGATGGCGTTGAAGGTGCGGGCGGCGATATCGGGGAAGTGGAGGCCGGTGTTGGCGTGGAGGATGATGTCGGCGCCGGCATTGACGGCGTGGACGATCGCCGCGTCGAAGGCGAAGTGGTCGCGAATGGCGCCCATGCCGAGGTCGTCGCAGATGACCACGCCGTCGAAGCCCAGCGCGCTCCGCAGCAGGCCGGTGGTGAGGGCGCGCGAGAGGCTGGCGGGCAGCTTGGCGTCGAAGTCGCGGTGCAGCAGGTGGCCGGTGAGGACGGCGGGGGCGAGGTCGGGCTGGAGGCAGGCGCGAAACGGCGCGAGCTCTTCTTGCGACCAGGTGGCGGTGATGTCGGCGATGGCGTGGTGGGCGTCGGCGAGGGCGCTGCCCTGGCCGGGGAAGTGCTTGATGGCGCAGGCGACGCCGGCCGCGGCGTGGCTGCGGATGAAGGCTTCGGCGTGGGCGGTGACGACGGCGGGGTCGTGCGAGAAGCAGCGGGCCTTGCCGCCGAGGGCGGGGTTTGCGGGGGCGCGGTTGAGGTCTGCGACGGGGGCGAGGTTGAGGTTCACGCCGAGGTCGCGGAGCGTGGCGGCGATGGCGGCGGCCGCGGTGGTGGTGGCGGCGGGGTCGCGCTGGCCAAGCTCGGCCGCGGAATGGGTGGGCGGGAAGCCGTACTCGGGCTTAAGGCGAATGACGGCGCCGCCTTCGGCGTCGAGGGTGATGAGCAGCGGGGTGGGGGCGGCTTGCTGAAGGTTGGTGATAAGGGTGCGGAGCTGCTCGGGGGAGGTGATGTTGCCGAGGCGCTCGCCTGCGGGCGAGACGTAGTCGCAGAGCCAGACGCCGCCGACGCGGCCGGCGCGGATGGCTAGCATGATCGGGTCGGCGGGGCTGACGGAGGTGCCGCGGAAGCCGACCATGATCATCTGGCCGATCTGGGCGTCGAGCGCCGGGTCGGTGTGCGGTTGGGAGTCGGATGCGCGCGGGCTGTAGGGAGCGGGCATGGCGGTGGTCCTTGGTTGGGGGTGGCGGTGGGATGATAGCGGGGTTTGCCGCTGCGCTGGACGGGGCTGACGGCAGGACGCTGGTCAGCCTGCAGCCGTGGTCAGGCGGGGAAGGCGAGGGAGCCGACGGTTGACGGGACGGTTCGAGGGCGCGGGGCGCCGAGTAGCCCGCCGTCTCCGGTTGGCGTAGAATCCGCCGCGTAAGCGTACGGGATCGAGGCTACGGCCAATTAGCGCTGGCGCTGGTGTTGCGAGGTCGGCGCCGCGGGGAGGACGGTGTGATGCGGGTTGTGGGGGTACGCGGGTTTACGGCGGGTGTGGCCGTACTGCTGCTCGGGGTGGGGGCGTGTCGCGAGGCGAACACGTTTGTGCCGCCGCCGCCGCCGCCGGTCACGGTCGCGGCGCCGGTGCGAGAAGCGGTCGTGACGCGGCTGGAGTTCACGGGACGGACGGCGCCTTACCAGTCGGTGGAACTGCGGGCGCGGGTGAGCGGGCTGCTGGAGCAGGTGGCCTTCGAAGAGGGCGGGGCGGTCGAAGCCGGGGAGCTGCTGTACGAGATCGAGCGGGCACCGTACGAGGCGACGCTGGAGGCGGCGCAGGCGGAGCTGGCGCGGGCGGAAGCGGCGGTGGCGGAGGCGAAGTTCGAGCTGGACAAGGTCGTGCGGCTGCGTGAGCGCGATGTGGCCAGTGAGCAGGAACTGGTGGTCGCGCGGGCGAAACACGACAGCGCGGTCGCGGGGCGGCAGGCAGCGGCGGCGGCGGTAACGCAGGCCGAGCTGGACCTGGGCTACACGCGGATCACGGCGCCGATTGCGGGGCGGATCAACGCCAGCCGGGTGGATGCCGGGAACCTGGTGGGGGACGGCGAGCGGACGCTGCTGACGACGATCGTGCCGTGGGACCCGATCTACGTGTTTTTCACGGTGGGTGAGCGCGCGGTGCTGGAGTTGCGGCGGGAGGCGGCGGAGACGGGCGAGCGGCGGCGCGACGTAGTGGACGTGTACCTGCGGCTGGCGGACGGCAGCGATTATCCAATCGCGGGGAAGGTGGATTACGTGGACAACCGGGTCGCCCCCGACACGGGGACGATTGGCGTGCGGGCGACCTTTGAGAACCCGGACGAGGTGTTGATTCCGGGGATCTTCACACGGGTGTTGATTCCGAACCCGCCGCGGGAGGCGCTGCTGGTACCGGAGGTGGCGCTGCAGCGGGACCTCGACGGTTACTTCCTGTTGGTGGTGAACGCGGAGAACGTCGTCGAACGGCGGAACGTGGCGGTGGCCGAGCAGGTCGGCAACGCGCGGGTGGTGACCGGCGGGCTGGCGGAGGATGCGCGGGTCATCATCAATGGGCTGCAGCGCGCGCGGCCGGGGGGGACGGTGGAACCGCAGCCGGGGGCGTTTGAGCCGGTGGGGATCGGCCCGGCGCCGGTTTTGCCGGGGGAGGGAGCGGCGGTACCAGCAGGCGCGGCGGCCGCGGGCGCGGGCGCGGGCACCGCCCCCCCCCTGGGTGAGGGACGGGCGACGCCGCCGGGGGGTGGGGAGGGTTGAGGGCGGGTTTCATCCGCCGGCCGATCTTCGCGGCGGTGGTTTCGATCTTCATCGTGATCGTGGGGTTAGTGGCGCTGGTGGCGTTGCCGGTGGCGCGGTATCCGGCGATTGCGCCGCCGACGATCGTGGTGACGGCGATGTATCCGGGGGCGACGGCGGAGACGATTGCGGAGACGGTGGCGACGCCGATCGAGCAGGAGGTGAACGGCGTCGAGGGCATGCTGTACATGTCGAGCGCGAGCTCGTCGGACGGCACGATGCAGTTGACGATCACGTTCGAGGTCGGGACGGATCTCGACATGGCGAACGTGCTGGTTCAGAACCGGGTGGCGTTAGCGGAGCCCAAGTTGCCGGAGGAGGTGCGGCGGCTCGGGATCACGGTGAGGAAGCGGTCGACGGACTTCCTGTTTTTCATCTGCCTCGCGTCGCCGGGAGCGCAGTATGACGAGCTCTTCCTGACGAATTATGCGAACCTGTACTTGCGGGACGAGCTGGCGCGGATCGACGGCGTCGGCGAGGTGATGCTGTTCGGGCCGAAGTACGGGATGCGGATCTGGCTCGACCCCGACCGCTTGCGGGCGCTGGATTTGACGACTGACGAGGTGGTGCAAGCGATCCGCGAGCAGAACGTTCAGGTGAGCGCGGGGAGCCTGGGCGAGCCGCCGGCGCCGGCGGGGACGGCGTTCCAGCTGACGGTCAGCACGCTGGGGCGGCTGTCCGAGCCGGAGCAGTTCGAGAACATCGTGGTCAAGACCGGCGCGGCGGGGCAACTGACCCGGGTTGGCGACGTGGCCACGGTGGAGCTGGGCGCGGAGAGCTACGCGCTGGCGAGCTATTTTGGCGGCGAACCGGCCGCGGTGCTGGCGATTTACCAGCTGCCGGGGGCGAACGCGGTGGCGACGGCCGACGCGGTACGCAGCCGGCTCGCGTCGTTGGCTGACAGCGACGAGCGGTTTGGGCAGGGGCTCGAGTACACGATCGTTTACGACGGGACCGACGTGATCCGCGCGTCGATCGCGGAGGTGGTCGTCACGCTGTTCATCACGGTGATCCTGGTGGTGGCGACGGTGTACGTGTTCCTGCAGGACTGGCGGGCGACGCTGGTGCCGGCGGTGACGATCCCGGTGTCGCTGATCGGGACGTTCGCGGTGCTGGCGGGGCTGGGGTATTCGCTGAACATCCTGACGCTGTTCGGGCTGGTGCTGGTGATCGGCATCGTGGTCGACGACGCGATCGTGGTGGTCGAGAACACGTCGCGGATCATCGCCGAGGGGACGCCGCCGCGCGAGGCCGCGGTCAAGTCGATGCAGGAAGTCACGGGGCCGGTGATCGCGACGACGCTGGTCTTGCTCGCGGTCTTCGTGCCGACGATCTTCATGGGCGGGATCACGGGACGGCTGTTCCGGCAGTTTGCAGTGACGATCTCGATCGCGACGCTCTTCAGCAGCATCAACGCGCTGACGCTGAGCCCGGCGCTGTGCGCGCTGTTGTTGCGGCGGCAGACGGGGCGGGCGCTGGCGCCGTTCCGGCTGTTCAACTGGCTGCTGGCGCGGACGACGACGGCATACACGGGCACGGTGCGGCTGGCGCTGAAGGTGGCGGTCGTCGGGATCGTGGGCTACGGGGCGGTGGTGGCCGTGGCGATCTGGAGCCTGGGACGGCTGCCGACGGGCTTCGTACCCCAGGAGGATGAAGGGCTGGCGTTCATCAGCATCCAGCTGCCCGACGGGGCTTCGCTGGAGCGGACGCACGCGGTCACGCAACGGATTACCGAGCGCGTCGCGCCGATTGCCGGCGTGGAGCACGTCGTGATGATCGACGGGTTCTCGATCGTGGGCGGATCGCGGGCGTCGAACACGGCCAGTGGGATCGTGGCGCTGGCGTCGTGGGACGAGCGGCCGGGGGTCGAGCTTTCGCAGGATGCGATTGTGCGGCAGATCAATGCGGCGATCGCCCCGATCCAGGAAGCGCAGTGTGTCGCGTTCCAGAAGCCGTCGTTGGACGGAGTGGGCGTTTCCGGCGGGTTCATGTTCCGGTTGCAGGACCGGGCGGATGCGGGGCCGGCGATGCTCGAGACGGTCGCCAACGACCTGGTGGCGACCGCGAATGGTCAGGCGGGGCTGGCGCGGGTGTTCACGACGTTTCGGGCGAACGTGCCACAGCTGTTTTTGGACCTTGACCGCGAGCAGGTGAAGGCGCTGGGCATCCCGCTGCAGAGCGTCTTCAACACGCTCTCGGCGTATCTGGGCTCGGTGTACGTCAACGACTTCACGCGGTTCGGGCGCTCCTTCCAGGTGAAGGTGCAGGCCGAACCCGAGTTTCGCGTGGCGCCGGGGGATATCCAGCGGCTGGAGGTCCGGGCGCCGGGCGGCGGGATGGTGCCGCTGGGCTCGCTGCTGACGGTGGAGGAGACGCTCGGCCCGCAGACGGTGGAGCACTTCAACATCTACCCGTCGGCGCGGATCAACGGGCAGCCGGCGCCGGGGTTCAGCTCGGGACAGGCGCTGGAGATCATCGAGGAGATGGCGGCGAACACGCTGCCGCCCACGATGGGATTTGCGTGGTCGGACCTGTCGTACCAGGAGGTGAACACGGGCAGCGTCGCGCCGATCTTCATCTTTGCGGTGGTGATGGTGTTCCTGGTGCTGGCGGCGCAGTACGAGAGCTGGTCGTTGCCGTGGGGGATCGTGCTGGCGGTGCCGACAGCGCTGCTGGGGGCGGTGGTCGGCATCCTGCTGCGCGGATTCGACTTCAACGTGTACACGCAGATCGGGATCGTGCTGCTGATCGGGCTGTCGGCCAAGACGGCGATCCTGATCGTCGAGTTCGCGAAGGTCCAGCGCGAGGAAGGGCACCCCGCGTTCGATGCGGCCGTCGCGGCGGCGCGGCTGCGGTTCCGGGCGGTATTGATGACGGCCTTCTCGTTCGTGCTGGGGGTGATTCCGCTGGTGATCGCGACGGGGGCAGGGGCGGCGAGCCGGCAGGTGCTCGGCACGGTAGTGCTGGCGGGGATGCTGGTGGCGACGATCGCCGGGGTGGTGGCGGTGCCGCTGCTGTACTTCGTGATCCAGCGGCTGACGGAGATGGTTTTCCGACGCAACCACGAACCAGAAGCGGGCGCCGCGACTCAGCCCAGCTCTTCCGCACCCAGTCCCTGACCGCGAGTGCCCGAGGCGGCCACCCCACACCCACGGGCGCAAATCCGAGGGTGCGCACTTCCAATTCAGCCGAATCCCCCACGCCGGCCAGCCTCGCGAACAGGCGGTTCGAGGGACTGCCGATAGCAGAAGCGGAAGCCGTTCGGAACGGATGCGCGATCCGTCGCGGGCAGGCCGGGATCGGTTACGGACCTGAGCAGCATGCTCTTCAACTCGCTTGAGTTCTTACTGTTCTTTATTGCCTTCATCGGCCTGTGGCCGCTCTTGCGGGGATGGAACAGCACCCGGTGGGCGTATCTGGTCCTGGCGTCGTGCGTGTTCTACGGGTGGTGGGACTGGCGGTTCCTGTTCTTGTTGTTGGGCAGCGGGCTGGTCGACTTTGCGGCCGGCCTGGGGATGGCGCGTTTTCCGCGGCAGCGGCGGGTGTTCCTGGGGCTGTCGATTGCGGCGAACGTGGGGTCGCTGGCGCTGTTCAAGTACCTCGACTTCGCGGTTGGGAATGCCAACGCGTTGCTAGCGGGGGCGGGGCTCGAGGCGGCGATCCCGTATGCGCGGCTGACGCTGCCGATCGGGATCAGCTTTTACACATTCCAGTCGATGAGCTACACGATCGACGTGTACCGGGGTGAGCTGAAGCCGACCCGGAATGTGCTGCATTTCTTTGCTTATCTGGCGATGTTTCCGCAGTTGGTGGCCGGCCCGATTGTCAGGGCGCGGGAGTTGTTGCCGCAATTGACGCGGCCGCGGGCGACGACGGAAGCGGACCGGTGGGCGGGCTTGCAGCTGGTGGTGCTCGGGTATTTCAAGAAGGTGGTGATCGCGGACAACCTGGCGCCGGTCGTGAACCATGCGTTTGCGGGCGGCGCGCCGGAGCCGACGGGGGCGTACTGGTGGGTCGTAACGGTGATGTTCGCGTGCCAGATCTACTGTGACTTCAGCGGCTACAGCGACATTGCGCGGGGGCTCGCGCGGTGGATGGGTTATGCGTTTCCCGCGAACTTTGATCACCCGTACGTCGCGACGAGCTTTCGCGATTTCTGGGGACGGTGGCACATCTCGCTGTCGACGTGGTTTCGCGATTACGTCTATATCCCGCTCGGCGGATCGCGTGGGGGCCTGCTGGGCGGGTATGGGAACCTTTGGATCACGATGCTGGTCTCGGGGCTGTGGCACGGGCCGGCATGGACGTTCGTGATTTGGGGGGCGGTGCATGCGGGGCTGTTGTCGCTCGAGCGGACGCTGCGGCTCCCGAAGCGTTTGGCGGCGGTTCCCGGGGGCGCGGTGATTGGCTGGGCGTTGACGCTGCTGGGCGTGCTGGCGGCGTGGGTGTTCTTTCGAGCGGAGTCGACGCCGCAGGCGTTTGGCATTCTGGGACAGATGTTCGGTCCGTCGGCATTGGTGCTGGAGTCGGTGAGCGAGCACTTCCATTGGCGTGACCTTGGGCTCGTGGGGTTGGTAGCGCTGCGTCAGAGCTGGTTCTTTCCCGGTAGCCGGGAATTCCTGAAGGGCCGATGGCGGCCGGTGCAGCGGCTGGAAGCGGTCGGGCAGCCGGCGGTGTTGGCGGTGCTGGTGTGGATGTGCATTTACCTGCGGGGGCCGGGACATGCGTTCGTCTACTTCCAGTTTTAGGGGCGGGGTCGGTGCGATCGCGCGGCGCATGGGCCGCGAGCGCGCACTGGGGGTGGCCGTACTCGTGCTCGGGCTCGTCGGGGTCACGGTCGCGTTGCGCGATGGGCCGGTGGGGTTGAACGAAGAGGCGTTCTGGCAGCACAAGTTCAGTTGGGCGGCCTGCGCCGACGTGGTGCTGGCCGGGGATTCGCGGGTGGCGTTTGGGGTCGCGCCGGCGGCAATGGCGGAGCGGCTGCCGGCGCTCCGGATCCGGAACTTTGCGTTTCCGGCGACGTCGTTTACGCCGGAATACCTCGATGCGATCGAGCGGGTGGTTGATCGCGACAGTCGGCGGCCGACGATTGTGCTGGGGGTCACGCCGAGCGCGTTCCTGCCGGCGGTAGCGGGGATTCGGGCCGACGGGTTTCGGAACTATGCGGCGCAGGCGGCCGAGCGCGCCTGGCACGAGCGCTGGTTGCGGCCGGTGATGGTGCATCTTGAGCCGATGCGGCTAGACACGGTGGCGCGGGAGCTGAACCCGTGGCGGGTGGCGCGGCCGACGGCAGCGGAGATTCGTCACCGGGACGGCTGGGCGGCGCAGAACCCGCCGGCGGACGCGGACTATCGGGGGCAGGTGCAGCGCAAGGTGCGGCGAAGCTACGCGGCGGCGTTCGCGCGGGCTCAAGCGAGCGCGCGGATTGAAGCGTTGGTGCTGGCGCGGGTGCGGGAGTGGATTGCGGGGGGCGTGACGGTCGTCGCGTTTGAGCCCCCGGTCGGGGCCGCGTTGCAGTGGATTGAAGAGGAGCAGAGCGGTTTCGACGTCGCGGCCTTCGTGGCCGCGTTTGAGGCGGCGGGTGGGCGGTGGCTGGCGGTAACGTCGGAGGCGTATGTTCCCTTTGACGACAGCCATTTGGACGCGGTGGGCGCCTGGGGTTTTTCGCGTGAGCTGGGCGGCGCGTTGGCGGCGGAGCAGCTGGCGTCGCTGGGGCCGTAAGCACGGCGCGCGGGCTTGAGGTGTTTGGCCGGGGGCGGGGCGCCCCCGCCCGCCAACCATTGATTCCAGCCCACTCATGGCCGGCGCGACACCCGCCCCACCCTTTTCACCCATTTTTTCACGAGCTCGGGCGTCCGCCCCATCAAGTATTGATTCACCGTCTCTCCGTGGGGCGCTGGCTCTCGGTGGGGCGCGGACTGCGTTTCTCAGTTAGGACGGGTGGCGAGGTCCTGGGCGACATGGAGGCCGACGAGGCGGGCGATGACGACGGCGAGGTAGATCTGGCCGACGACGGCTTCGAAGGTGGCGAGGGCGTCGGCTTGCGGCGAGGCGGGGGCGACGTTGCCGTAGCCGAGGGTGGTCAGCGTGATGAAGCTGAAGCCGAGGAAGCGGTCGAAGCGGGCGGGGTCGAACGGCTGAGCGCCGGCGACGGCAAACGAGCCCGGGGCGGCGAGCTCGAGCATGGCAAAGGCGAACGACCAGGCGACGCCGAAGAGGAGGTAGGCGGCGACGGCGGCGAAGAGCGTGTCGATGGTCACGTGGTCCTGGCGGCGGAAGAGGGCCTGCACGAAGCAGCCCGCGACGACGAACTGGAAGCCGAGGGCGCTGCCGAGGGCGGCCAGCAGGAGCGGTTCGCTGTCCGTCAGCTTCCAGAGGGGAAAGAGGACGATCGTGAGCAGGGCCAACGCGCCGGCGGCGAGGCGTTGGCGGCGGTACTCGATGACGGCCACGACGCCGGCCACCAGCGTGATGAGCAGGAGCAGGTCGATGACCGCCAGGCCGAGAACCGAATCGCCGAAGAAAGGGCGGCCGAAGATGTAGAGCAGCAGTGCCGCGAGCAGGTAGCCCTGGCGGAAGCGGAGCGACCAGCCGGGCGAGGGCGGCGCGGTTCGGGTGGCAGCGTCCATGGGCGGTTCCCAGTATTGACGTCGATGCGTGGGCGGGCGATTGACCGGGGTACTTTACACGGGCAGCGGGCCGAGGCGGGCGCGGGGACGCGGAATCGCCCGCGGCGGGGGGAGCGCGGCGGCGGACGCGGCGCGGTCGTCTCGGGGGCAGCGACGGCCGATCGCGACAGTTGTCCGGCCAGCTGTTATATCCATATCATGATGTCCGCAAAGCTTTTCTCCGGATACGCGGGGAGAGCCCAATCGGGCCGGGCTCTGAAGCGCGTAAGCCAACCAGCGCGTTGCGCGGATGGCGAACCGGGACGCAGCCGGGAAGTTCAAATCGCGGTCATCCCGACGGACTGGAGACGCCACATGATGCGACCTGGGCTGCGGGGCTGGGAAGGCTCGCGAACGCGCCTCGCGCTGGTGGGGCTGCTGCTGAGCGGCTTGGCGGGGGTGGCGGGGGCTCACGAGACCGATCACTTCACGCCGCCGCGGTGCCGGGAGTTTGCCGAGCTGGGGCCGACCTTCACGCGCGACTTCCACAACCGCATCGTGAAAGCGGTGGACGACGCGAATCGACAGATTGATCTCGCGGCCGGGTGGCCGAGTCACCGCGCGGCCTTGCGGCGTCCGCGGGCCGTCGCGCGGGCGGTCTGCGTGCAGTTCGGGTTGGCGGGCTTTTACATTGACGAGGTCGACCGCTTCGTCCAAGCGCCGACGCTGAAGGCCGAGTTCCCGGGGCGCCTTACAGCGCACCGCGCGACGCCGAGCATTTATGACGAGGCGTTGCTGCCGATCGACTTCCGCCAGTTCTACCTGTTGTGGCGCGGCTCGGTGTTCGTGATCGACGGCGTCTATGTGAGCAGTGACAAGATCGGCCACTTCATCCATCACGGGTACAACTATTACCAGGCGTACCACCGCGCGCTGGAACGGGGGGCGACGGAGGCGGACGCCCGCTACCAGGCGGTGCTGGAGGTCGGGGTCGGGGACCACGTGTTTTTCTCGGAGTGGCGGCTGCTGGGCGCGCTGACCTCCGGGGTGGTCTCGAACGCGGACCTGGCGGCGAACTACATTGGGATGCTCTTCTACATCAACCTCACGGAGGAGGTGATGCTCCGGGGGCGGCCACAGCCGCCGATGCTGCGGGTCGAGGACGGCTACTGGCGGCTGAACCCGCACGTGCGGCCGGACTCCGATTTCCTGACGCGTTTCTTCGCGCCGCACTTTGATGAAGCGCTGAACCCCAACTTCTACGACGCGCTGACGGCGGAGGTCCTCGACGGCGTGATCGGGCGGCGCTGCGCGACGTTGCGTCGGCTGTATGTGGATGAGAACGGCGCGCCGCTCGGGGCGGCTGACTTTCTGAGGCTGCGCGAGGCGCTGCGGTCCTATTACGGAGAGCCGTACGGGCACACCGGGCTGATCGACGGAAACGTCGTGAGCATTGCAAACGGTTGTTTCTGTGATGCTGAGGAGGAGGGGCTGCCCGGGCCGGCGGCGCTGCGGCAGGCGGTGCGGAGAGGCGACGAAGCAACGGTGGCCGCGCTGCTCGGCGCGGGCGTCGACCCCGATCTGCCGGCTGAGGCAGGTGAGCGGACGCCGGCCGCGCTGCGTGGGCAGACGGTGCTGCATGCCGCGGCCCGGGCGGGAGAGCGCGGTGTTGTCCGGCAGTTGATCGCGGCCGGGGCCGAGGTCAACGCGACGACGGCGCGGGAGGTGACCCCGCTGCATTTCGCGCGGACCGGGCCGATCGCGGCAGCACTCCTGGACGCCGGGGCTGATGTGCACGCCCGGGACACAACGGGCCGCGCGCCGCTGCACTGGGCCTCCCGTGCCGGCCGCGTGGAGGTTGTCGATCACTTGCTGGCCGCCGGGGCGGATCGGAATGCAACGGATTGTGATGATGAGACGGCGCTGCACATTGCGGCCCGTGCCGGCCACGACGCGGTCAGTGCGCGGTTATTGCGAAACGGCAGCCGCCCGGATGCGGCCGCGCTGTATGCCACGACGCCGCTGCACCTCGCGACGCGGCAGGGCCACGGCGCGGTGGTCGCGCAGCTGCTGGCGGCGGGCGCCAACCCGGATGCGGCGGACCTGTTCGGCTGCACACCGCTGCACGAGGCGGCAGTGGTTGGCGATGCGGAACTCGCGGCGATGTTGACGGAAGCGGGGGCCGACCCGCGGGTCGAAGATGCGCTCGGTCACACGCCGATGGCGGCGGCCGTCCGACTGGAGCAGGCGGACGTTGTGCGGGTATTGGAACGTGCCTTGGCCGCGGCGGCGCGGGATGAATTCGGCCGTGCCGCTGAGTCAGCCGAGGGGCGTGGTGCGGGCGAAGCGGGTTCCACGCGGGTCGAGGGCGCGCCGGACTGGCGCACGGAACGGAGAAGCTGAGCGTGACACGTTGTTCATCGCGTCGACCGGTGCCGGCCGTCGGGGTTCTCGGTCTTGTCGGGTTGCTGGTCGCGCCGGGTGGCGCGGGCTGCGCGACCCCGGATCCGGTTGACCAGTGGGTCCGCGAGGCCGAAGCGTACATCGGGCGGCACGCCGTTGATGCCAACCTCCTACGCGGGTACGCGGCTGCGACCAGCAGTCCTGACAGTCGGCCGGCGCTGCTGCGCCTGGCGGCGCTCGACGTGGTCACGGGGCTGGGGTCGACGCACGATGTCGCGGGCGTGCTGGTGGGCTTCCCCGCGGTGGAGGGGCGACGCTGGTACGTGTTCATGGTCGCCACGATCCGCGTCACCGGGAACACGGGACTGGCTGAGACGGCCGCCGCCATTGTGGACGTGCGGCCGGTGGCGTTACGGGTTGAAGGAGGCCGATTCGTCTGGCAGCGGGGGGCGGCCGACGACTCGGCGACGGCGCGTTACGTTCGGGGCCGCGTGACGGCACCGGCGGAACAGACGGCGCACCGGTTGTTTCCCGGCCGGACGGATGTCTTCGCCTTGGAGGTAGACGGCGCCGAGGTGAGGGTTAGCGAGCATTGCTCGGCCGCCGGGTGGGCGTTGTCGTTGCCGGCGGAGTAGCGGCGTTGCCTGTGTTGCAGGCCGCGGTCGCGAAGCTCCTGGTAGCCGACGATGCGTACCGCCTGTCGCTGGACGGTGCCGTTGCGACGATGACGACGAACACGACGATGACGACGATGACGACGATGGCCGGCCCAACGCGGTCGATTCCCCGCTGTCGGCCCCTTTCACTTGGGCTTCTTTTCGCGAAACACAGGGGAGGCGGCGAGGGCGAAGAGGACGACTTCTTCGCCGGTCTGGGTGCTGATATCGTGGTGCAGGCTGACGGCTTTCACGCCGGTGATCTCGTGAACCATCGTTTCCAACACCGGCGTTTCCAACACCGGCCGGGCGGTTTCGATCAACTGGGTTCTAACCTGCTTGAGCAGATCGCGCCCCTTTTCGGCCGGTAGTGACCCGACCAGTTGCTGCTCGGCCGCGGTCAGGACGCCCTGGAGGCGGATTACGAGTAAATCGCCGATCAGGTGGGTGTGAACGTCCTTGGGACCGCGTCCCATGTACTCCTGCTCGAAGCGGCGGACACCGTCGCCGATCCCGGCTTCGATTTCTCCCTGCGTCTTCATCGCGGCCTCGACCTAGTCGTGTCAGGTTGAGGGCGGCCCGGCGGGCATTCCGGGGCGCGTGCAACACCCGGATGGGCGGCGAATTCGGCAGAACTTTTACCGCCGCTTGCTTACCGTCTCTAGCAGGTTATGATATCGGCGCATGGGGCGAGCGCGAAGCCCGCGCGTCACAGACCCCAGCGCGGTTCAACGCGAAGACGTCGGATGACGATTTGAGGGGCAGCCCGGGTTGGCCGGGATGCCCGTCAACGAGTAAGCCGATGTGGTCGAGTACCTCCGTGTGCTCCACCGCAGCGGCTTTTTTCATGCCAGCCCAAACAAGGACCGGCGAGGACGCATCCCAGTGGATCAACCCAGGGTGAGCAAAGCAGAGCAGATTGCCGCGGCGGCCAAGTTGTTCGAACAGGAGCGGACCGGCCACCAGCCCGGGTCGGTGACGGTCGTCCTGAGCGATGACGCGCTGGTGATCACGCTGCACGGGGCCTTGTCGGAAGCCGAGAAGGCATTGGCCAAGGACCCGGACGGGGCGGCGAAGGTGCAGGAGTTCCACCAGCAGCTCTTCGCGAGCGCCGCCGGCACGCTCCGCGCGGAGATCGAGCACATCACCGGCGTGGCGGTGCGCGAGGCGACGGCGGAGATCGAGCCGCGCACCGGAACGGTGGTGAGGGCCTTTGCGAGCGGCACCGTGGTACAGGTGTTCCTGCTCGCGGGCAATGTCGAGACGGACGTGTGGAGCAATGACCGGCCGACCGCAAGCGGAGCGGCCGGAGCGTGACGCTCTCTGGAGGGAGAGATGCCTGGGACGGCGGTCGGGGTGCGCTTCACCGGTTTGGGGCGCTCGCGTGGCCGCGGCGAACGCACGAAGTCGAAAGGACGGTGAGCGATGTTGTCGGTGACGAAGCCTGCACTCGAACGGTTATCTCACAAGTTGACGCGGCGCGGCGTCGCGAAAGGGATGGCGTTAAGATTTGCGCGGGGGGAGGGGCGCTGGACGCTGCTGCTCGACCGCCAGTCCGCCGGCGACACCGCGTTCAGCCATGATGGCCGGACGGTTCTGCTGCTGGACCAGGCCGTGTCGGAGGCGATGGCGGACCTGACGCTGGACGCGCGAAAGGTCGGCCAACGGTCGCAACTCAAACTGCGCCGCAACGAGCGCTGTGGAGATTAGACAGTGGAATTACCACGACGCGCCCGCGAAGACGTCTACCTACCGGATGGGGAATTCCAGCGGCGCGTGCTGGCGCTACGGAAACTGACGCCGGCGCACGAGCTACGCATTGGTTTGGTTTACGCGTTCGATTTCCGCACGCGCATGCTGCCGTTCTGGTACGCGGACAAGCGCATGGCGCCGTGCTCCGTGCGTTTGCTGGGAGACGCGTTGGACGCAGCGGGCTTCAAGCACCTCCGCATTGTCCTGCAGCAATGGTCGCCGCGGGTCCTGCCGAGCCGGATGCGACTGGCCGGCAAGCCGTTGGACATTCTGATGGTTTCGGCGATGCAGGTGCATGCGGAGCCGGCGTACGAACTGGTGCGGGATGCCCATCGGCTGGGTGCTGGTCGTCCCTTGATCCTGGCAGGCGGGCCCAAGGCGATCTACGAGCCGACCGATTTCTTCGAGATCGGCCCGCAGCCGGGGGTCAGCGCCGACTGCGTCGTCACCGGTGAGGCGTTCGTGCTGCTGGACCTGCTGCAGACGATCCTCAGCGACGCCCATCCTCATCGAACGGCGCGCGAGGGGTTCGAACAAGCCCGCTTGGCGGGCACACTCAACCAAGTTCCCGGGCTGGTCTACTTGTCGCCGGAATCGCGGCCGGCCAGGCCCGTCGCCGTCAACACCGGCGTGCAACGGCTGCTGCGCGACCTCGACGAATACCCCCTGCCCGACGCCGGCTACCGGATGCTCGAGCCGCCGCACCGCCGACGCACGCTGGCCGCCCGGCCGTGCGCGCCGCGACGCGTCGGGCGACGCTCGCCGATCGCCGCGGTGATCGCGACACAGGGCTGCCGGTTCAACTGCCCCTACTGTCCGATCCCGGCGTTCAACCAGCGCACCTGCCGGCACAAGAGCCCGCAACGATTCGCGGCGGAACTGAAGCACCTCTACGAGAACTTCGGCATCCCCACCTTTTTCGGGACGGATGACAACTTCTTCAACAGTCGCGACACGGTCGAGTCGTTGATGAGCGAGCTGGGCCGGACCACCACGGGGGGCGTCCCGCTCGGCAAGCGGATCAAGTTCTTTACCGAGGGCACGCAGGCCGACGTCTACAAGAACCGGGATCTGCTGCCGCTGTGCCGCCGCGCCGGGCTGCGGGGTATTTGGTTCGGGATCGAGGACCTCACCGGCCAGCTCGTCAAGAAAGGCCAGAGCGCCGACCGCACGGAGCAGCTTTTCGCGCTGATGCATCGGATCGGCATCCAGCCGCACGTCATGATGATCCACAGTGACGCCCAGCCGTTGCGCTCGCCGCCGGGCGATCTGTCGGGGCTGCTGAACCAGGTACGCTACGTCTTCGACCAGGGCGCGGTCAGTTACCAGTGCACCTACCTGGGGCCGGCGATTGGCACGCGGAACCTCGAGCCGGCACTGACATCCGGCGGCGTGTATGAGCGCGTGGGCGGGCGTCCCGTGCCCAACGCCTACCAGGATGGCAACCACGTCGTCGCCTCGCACCATCCGCGCCCCTGGCAGCAACAGCTGAACTTGCTGCGGGCCTACGTCAGCTTTTACAACCCGATGAACACCGTTCGTACCCTGCTGGCCATTCGCGGCGGCTCGGTTTCCCCGAAGCGCTTGATGCATCAGTTCATCGGGCAAATTGGGCTGATGCTGACGATTCCGCGGATGGTGAGCTGGGCCTGGCAGCTCAAGCGCGGCACGATCGAGCCGTACCGAGGCCTCGCCCCGGCCCGGGTTCCCATGATCGACGCCACCAGCGGTCAGGAGATCAACTGGGCCGTCGAGCAATTGCCGATGCGGAACGGACCGCACGAGCAGCCGGGCAGCGACAAGCCGCGGTCCGCTGGACCGGCCGGCTTCCGGTCGCCGCGCGGCATCAGCTCCGCTGAAGACCGCCCGGTCTGGGACCCACCCCGCGGCGACCGGGTTCGAGCGTGCCCGCAGTCTGATCCCCGCTGCACACGCAATGGCACCGCGCGCCGCTCACCACAGGCTGAAGAGGTCGCTGATGGACAATCCTGAGCCGACAGCCTACGACCGTGCTGAATCTGAAGCGATCGCCACCCAGGTGCGAATCGAACTGGATTTACTGCTGAGTATCGAGCAATCGCTGCGAACGACGCTACAGTGGATGACGCGCGAACGGGGCAACAACCGCAAGCTCTCGACGCTGCGGTCCGTGGCCCGGTCGTTCGAGCGTCAACTGACGCGCACGCGGGTGCTGGCCGACCAGCCGGGCTACCTGCACCTGATCACTGCCCTCGCCCCGGATCTGACCGGCGAAGTCCAAGATCTACGGAAGGCCCGCGAGACGCTGCAAGCGGGGTTCGAGGAGCTTGTCTTGCGACTGGAGTACGTGTCGCCGGACGATGCTGAAGCGTTCGAGGGCGCCTGTGCCGAACTCGAGCGCTACCTGGACAACCTGAATGCGCACGGCCAGAGAGAGCTGAAACTGCTCCAGCACTCGCACAGACAGGACGCAGAGAGCTCGGAATGAACACCTTCAGCAGCCCCCGCGCGCCGCGTAGACACGATTGCCCGACTGGGGCGAGATCACCGCGCTCGGAGCCCGCGAAACCGAAAGGATGGCAGCGATTCGCCTATACCTGATCAACCCGCGTAATCCCCTAGTGGGGCTGACCGACCTCAAGGGCAGCCGGTGGAACCGCTACCGGGTCTGGAAGCCACTGGGGTTGCTCGCGCTGGCCTCGCTGACGCCGTCGGACTGGGAAATCACCGTCTTTGACGAGAACGTCCGCCCGCCTGACTACGCCAGCCTGCCACGCCCCGACCTGGTCGGCGTGACCGCGTTTACGTCCCAGGCCAACCGCGCGTACCAGATCGCAACGGAGTTCCGGGAGCGTGGCGTCCCCGTTGTGATGGGCGGTATTCACGCCACGATGTGCCCGGAAGAGGCCCGCGAGCGCGTCGATTCGATCGTGACGGGCGAAGCCGAGCCCGTCTGGGCGCAGGTGCTTGCCGACGCGCGGCGAGGCGCGCTCCGCCCCCTTTATGCGGGGGCGTATGCCGAGATGGATCGCGTGCCGCCCGCCCGGCACGACCTGCTCGCCGGCGATTATGCCTTTGGGTCGATCCAGACCACCCGCGGCTGCCCGCTCAATTGCAGCTTCTGCAGCGTGACCTCGTTCAATGGGTTCCGGTACCGCCAACGACCGATTGCCGATGTCGTTCGCGAGTTCGGCCTGATTCGCGAGAAGCTGGTGTTGGTCGTGGACGACAACCTGATCGGCACGAGCCGCGCACACATCGGCCGGGCCAAGGACCTGTTCCGCGCCATGATCCAGGCCAAGCTGCGCAAGCGTTGGATTGCCCAGGTCACGATCAACATGGCGGACGACGAAGAGCTGCTCGCGCTCGCCGCCCGCGCCGGCTGCGCCGGCGTCTTCATCGGCTTCGAGTCACCGACGGCCGACGGCTTGAAGGAAGTCGGCAAGAAGTTCAACCTTGTCAACGGCCGCGACTGCGCCGCGTCAGTTCGCCGCATTCAGCGCCATCGGATTCTCGTCGCCGGCTCGTTCATCATGGGGCTGGATACCGACGAGCCCGGCATCGGCGAGCGAATCGCCGCTGCGGCCGCCCACTACGGCGTGGACATCCTCAACGCGCTCTTTCTCACGCCCCTGCCGGGTACGCGGCTCTGGGACGATCTGGCGTCCCAGGACCGCATCGCCACCGGCGGCTTTCCGGCAG
Organism: uncultured Planctomycetales bacterium; assembly: GCA_964499235.1. GTDB lineage: Bacteria > Planctomycetota > Phycisphaerae > UBA1845 > Fen-1342 > JAFGRR01. The sequence goes on from CAZCKC010000037.1 coordinate 23,919, forward strand.
ATTGGCAGTATTACACGCTCACGTTCCCAGTCGCCCGCTACCAGCGCTTCACGCCCAGCGACCTGGCGCGCGAGATGGAAGCGTGTGACCGGACCTTCTACTCCCTGCGGAGTACCCTTCGCCGCGCCGGGGACAGCCTCTGGCGCCGTCGCCAGCCGCTCATCGCGATCGTTGCCAACCTGTCTTACCGCAAGAACCTCCGCCAAAGCCAGGAGCACTGCCGTGACTTCCTAGCCGTCCAGCATCGCGCCGCCGCCCAGGACGGCCGACCGGCGCTCCCCGCCGGACTCACGCATGCCCTGCATGTGGCCGCCACAGAATCCGCGCCGGAAGTGGCCGATGCGTGACCCCTGCTCTGGCCTGAAAAAGACGGGCTGACGGACGTCATGTTGGAACGGGCCGATGTGCTCGCTCACGGGAACATTCCGCCGGCCGCCGCCAATACGGCAAATCGACCGCGCGGCGCCCCCCCCACGCGGCGGGCCCGGCGTCCATGGACGTGGAAAAAGACGCTTGCGGCAACTGTACTTCCAGCCGATCCGTGCTATCATGCGGACTGGTCGGATCGACGAACGAGGCCGAGACACGGCGTTGTGCCGCAAGTCCCGAGATTTACCGCCCAGATCGTACTCCCTCCTTCCTGGCCGGAACGACGGCCACTTTCAATTGCGACCCTGAAAGTAAAGCAACGGGTACGCGTTCCATCGATAGGAGAGATACGATGGGTAAGAAACTGTATGTCGGAAACCTGGGTTATGACGTAAGCAGCTCCGATCTGGAGCAGTTGTTCTCGGCGCACGGCACTGTCGACAGCGCGCAGGTGATCGAAGACCGTTCCACAGGCCAGAGCAAGGGCTTTGGATTCGTCGAGATGGCCTCCGACTCTGAGGCCCAGGCGGCGATCACCGCGTTGAACGGGCAGGATCACGGCGGTCGCGCCCTGACGGTCAACGAGGCCAAGCCGCGGGCGCCGCGCAGTGGTGGCGGCTACGGCCGCGGCCGCTAGAGCCTATCCCATAACTGGCTACCGGTGACTTTTGTATACTTGGGTGTAACACTTCACCCGTCTGCAAGACTTTCCGGGGATTTTTCGAGCTAGCGCTGGCGCTGGGGACGCGCCGGCGCGTAGACGTTGAATCTGCGCAGCGCGAGACGCGTCCCAGCGCGGCGCGCCGAACGTCTGGCGGCGCTGCGGAGCGGCGCCTGCGATGAGGCGACCGCCCGGCGGCTCGACCAGTTCAGGCCCCAGGCCATCACGCTCGTATTGCCCAGTGCCGCACGCACGGCCGCAAAGTCTGTCCGTGCTGCGGCGCCCGGGCGATCATCTGTTCACGTTCCTGGACGATCCGCAGATCCCATTCGAGAACAACTTCGCCGAGCGGCAGGTCCGGCCGGTGGTGGTGCTGCGCAAGAACAGCCCGTCAAACCGAATCGCCCGCGAGGCCCGGACGCAGGCGGTGCTGATGAGCGTCTACTGCACGCTGCGGCTGCGCGGCCACGCCCCACGGCAGACCGTCGCCGGCGCCCTGCGAACCGAGATCGGAAGAGCGTCGTGTAGGGAAAGAGTGTAGATCTCGGTGGTC
>CAZCKC010000038.1:0-25383 GCA_964499235.1 uncultured Planctomycetales bacterium
TGGCGATTCCATCCGATTCCGCCTGCGGCCACGTGGTCTCCGCGTGCTATGATGAATCAGGGGCTGTGCCGCTCGTTTCACGACGGGCCGGTTCACCTCGTGCCGGGCGGCCCCCACCATTAGCCGCAGTCGAAAGGAACGCAGTCTGATGGTCCCGCCGCGCGAACCCGCCACGAGCCCCGATTCATTCGCCAACACCGCCGCCGGTCCGACGCTCGCGCTGGTCGAGCAGTTCCGGCAAGCGATCGAGGGCGAGGTCCGCAGCGACCGCCTGTCGCGAGCGCTGTATGCCACCGATGCGAGCATCTACGAGATCGTCCCCGACTGCGTTGTCATCCCGAAAACCGTCGCCGACGTGCAGGCAACCGTGCGGCTCTGCGGCGAGCACGGCGTGCCGGTCACGCCGCGTGGCGCGGCGACGGGGCTGACGGGGGGCGCCGTCAACCGCGGCGTGCAGATCGACCTCGCCAAACACCTGAACCAGGTCCAGGAACTGGACGTCGACCAGCGTCGCGTGCGCGTTCAGCCCGGCGTCGTGCTCGACGAGCTCAACGCGGAGATCGCCGCGCACGGCCTCTACTTCCCGCCCGACGTCGCGACCAGCAGCCGAGCCACGATTGGCGGGATGATCGCGAACAACTCCTGCGGCGCGCACTCGGTCTACGTCGGCCGCACGGTCGACCACGTCGAAAGCCTCGAGGTCGTGCTCGCCGACGGGAGCCGCGTTCACTGGGGGCCGGAACAGGTCGCGGACAACCCGCTCGTCCAGCGCTGCGAGGCGAAGCTGCGCGAGGTCCAGGCGCGCTACGCCCGCGACATCGAGCAGCGCTTCCCCAAGATCCTCCGCCGCAACGGCGGCTACGCGCTTGACCGGCTGGCCGCCAACGGGCGCGTCAACGCCGAAACGATCATCATCGGCAGCGAGGGCACGCTCGGCATCGTTGTCGGCGCGACGCTGCGGCTGACGCCGCTGCCCAAGCGGAAGGGGATCGTCGTCGCGCACTTCGACAGCGTGCTCGCCGCGCTCGCCGCTGTCGTACCGATTTTAGAGCAGAAGCCGGCGGCGATCGAGCTAGTCGACAAGCTAATCCTCGACGCGACGAAGATCAGCAACGCCTTTCTGCCCAAGCGGGTGTTCCTCGAGGGTGACCCCGACGCGATCCTGATCATCGAGCTCTACGACGAGGGCGAGGGGGGGCTCGACGAGCGCCTGGCCGCCGTCGTCGAGGCGTTGCGGACCAACGGGCACGGCTACGCCTGGCCGATCATCAACGACGCCAAGCAGCAGGGCGACGTGTGGGAGATCCGCAAGGCCGGCCTCGGCCTGCTGATGAGCATCCCCGGTGACCAGCAGTCGTACGCGTTTGTCGAGGACGCGGCCGTCGACCCGGCCAAGCTCCGCGACTACATCGCCGCGGTGATGGCGATGCTGCGCGAGGAGGGCTGCAAGCAGGCGGGCTACTACGCCCACGCCTCGGTCGGCTGCATTCACGTGCGCCCGGTGCTGAACCTGAAGGACGCCGACGACGTGCAGCGCCTGCGGCGGATCGCCGACCGCGTCAGCTCGCTGGCGCTCGAGTTCGGCGGCACGATGACCGGTGAGCATGGCGACGGCATCGTCCGCAGCGAGTGGCTCGAGAAGATGTACGGCCCGCGGATCATGCACGCCTTCCGCGAGATCAAACAGACCTTCGACCCGCAGAACATCCTCAACCCCAACAAGATCGTCGACCCGCTGCCGATGGATCGCCAGCTCCGCTACGGCGCCGAGTTCCAGCAGCAGAAGCCGCTGACCATCCTGAACTTCGATCAGCATGGCGGGATGGCGGGCCTCGCCCAGATGTGCAGCGGCGTCGGCCAGTGCCGCCAGCGGCTTGTCGGCACGATGTGCCCGTCGTACATGGCCACCGGCGACGAGCGCGACACCACCCGCGCCCGCGCCAACGCGCTCCGCCAGGCGCTCTCCAACCGCGAGCTGCTCGACGGGCTGGCCGACCCCGAGCTCGACGAGGTCTTCGACCTCTGCCTGAGCTGCAAGGCCTGCAAGACCGAGTGCCCCACCGGCACCGACATCGCCAAGCTCAAGACCGAGTGGCTCTACCACAAGAACCAGCGCGAGGGCGTCCCCCGCCGCACGCGCCTGATCGCCAAGTCGATCGAGCTGGCCGCCTGGGGCTCGCGCTTCGCCCCGCTCGCCAACATGTTCATGCAGTCCAAGGTCGCGCGGGCGTTCATGGAGCATTGGTACGGCCTCGACCAGCGCGTCCCGCCGCCGAAGTTCGCCGGCACGACCTTCCGCCAGTGGTTCCGCCGCCACCAGCGTGAGCGCGATGCCGCCAACCGACCCGCACCGCGCGGCCCCGTCGTCTACTTCGTCGACACGTGGGTGAACTTCTATACGCCGCAGGTCGGCCAGGCGACGGTCAAAGTCCTCGAAGCCCTCGGCTGCGAGGTCATCGTGCCCGAGACCGTCTGCTGTGGCCGCCCGCTGATCAGCAAGGGCCTGCTCGACGAAGCCCAGGCGCTGACCCACGAGAACGTGACGCTTCTCAGCCGCTACGCCGAGCGCAACATCCCGATCATCGGCACCGAGCCGAGCTGCGTCTCGGCGATCCTCGACGAGTGGCCGCAACTCGACGCCCGGCCCCAGGCCGACCAGATCGCCCGCAATACCAAGATGATCGAGACCTTCGTCGACCAGATCCTCGCGGCCGAGCCCGACGCGCTCCGCTTCCGCGCCGACGCGCCGAAGCTGCTCTATCACGGCCACTGTCACCAGAAGGCGCTGATCGGCACGCAGGCGGCGTTCCACGTGCTCAAGGCCTGCAGCCACGACCAGGCCGAAGAGGTCAACAGCGGCTGCTGCGGGATGGCGGGCTCATTCGGCCACGAGGCCGAGCACTACGACGTCGCCAAGGCGGTCGGCGAGCAGCGGCTCTTCCCGGCCGTGCGAGCGCGCGGCGACGCGGCCGTCACGATCTCGGGCTTCAGTTGTCGCCACCAGATTGAGCACCACACCGGGGCGCACGTCAAGCATGTGATCGAGCGGCTGGCTGATGCGCTCGCCGATGACGAGGTGGCCGCGGGTTAGTTGGGCGACGCCGGCTCAAACCCGGTCGCCGGCAGTGCGGGGGTGAGGAACGACAACACCCCGGCCACAATCTCGGCGCCATTGGTCGGCTTCTCGAGCCGCCCGGAGAGGCCGGCAGCCCGGGCGGTCTTGCAATCGTCATCGTGGGCGGCGGTCAATGCGACGATCGGGTTGCCGAACCCGATTTCGCGTGAGCGGCGCGTGGCTTCGAGCCCGTCCATCTCCGGCATGTCGAGGTCCATCAGGACCAGGTCCGGCGGCTGACCGCTCAGCAGGCTCTGGCGCACGGCGTCCACGGCCTCCCGTCCGGTCGCCGCTTCGACCACCGTCGCCCCCGCTTTCTTGATAAAGGTCGCCAGGATCCGCCGCCCGTGGGGGTCGTCCTCCGCCAGCAGGATCCGCCTGCCGGCCAGCGCGTCGGCCGCGACGACGGGGATAACGGCCGACGCGTCTGCCGCGGCCGCGAGGTCACCGACGGGGACCTGCACGGTGAAGTAGGTCCCGCCGACGCGGGTCGAGCTGAAGCTGACGCGTCCGCCGAGGTACTCCTCGGTCAGCAGTTTCACGCTGAACGTGCCGATGCCCCGGCCCTGTCCGGACTTGGTGCTGAACGAGCGCTGAAAGATCTGCTCGCGGACGGCGTCGGACATACTCGATTCGTTGTGGACCGTGAAGGCGACCTCGTCGCCGCGCTGCTCGGCGCTGATCGTGACCTGCTGTTCCGGCGCACTCGCTTCGAGCGCGTTCTTCACCAGATTGCCCAGCACCCGCAGGATGACGCCACGGTCGCAGGCGAGCTGAAGGCCCACTCCCGGTACGATGACCACAAGCGGCCGCGAGCGGGCCAGCGGGTGCGACGCGTAGGTCTGCCGTAGCTCTTCCAGCACGGCTCCCGCCGTCAGCAGCGTCGGACGCAGGCGGAGCCGCCCGGCCTCGGCGGCCGCGAGCTCGCGTTGCGTCACGATCTGGTCGATGAGCTGGGTCGCCATGCCCTGCAGGCACGTCGCCGCGTCGAGCACCGTCAGGTCGGGATCATCAGCCATTGTCTCCGCGTAGCCTCGAATCGCCCCTGCGACGTTGAGCGCGTCGTGAAAGAACGACCGCTCGAGCAGCGCGCGACGTTTCTCCGCCGCCACGTCGCGGGCCGCGACGACCAGCAGCTCATGGCCTTGGAACAGCAGCGGCGAGGCGAGCACCTCGAGCTCGAGCGCCGCCACGTCCCCGTTCGGCTCGGTCAGGATGTGGCATTCCTCGCGCGCGGGTTGCTGATCGGTCTGGCAGCGGATCATTGCGCGGACGGCCCCGCAGACGGCGCACGCCGGCGACGTCCCGCAGCCGCCCGGCATCCGCGCGGCGTTCACGCAGCGGAAGGCCTCGCCCAGCCGCAGCCCGAGCAGGGGCTCCGGATCGACGATCCCGATTTTCCGCAGCGCCGTCGCGTTGCACGCGACGATCTGCCGACACTCGTTCAACAGCACGGCCACTTCCGGAAACGCCGACAGCATCGAGCAGACGAACGGATCGCTGTTCAACGCCGTGATCAATGGCCGCAGGTTGGCAGTCTCGTACCGCTCGGCCGGCGCGAAGCGTGTTGGCGCCGTCGAACACGGGCGCAGCATGGGTGAGTTCGGGCTCGACATCGTGGCGTCCCTGGGGCCAGATAACGGTCCAAGCGACCAGGCCTGCAGGAAGCATCGGCCACAGTTTCGGCTTGCTTCAGTGAACTCGGTTTGACAAGGCGAAAGCGCACCGCCCGTGTGCGGTTCGGCGTTGCACTACCGGAAATACCCTGCCGTAGGTCACCCGAAGGCGGGTTTTCGGCCCGAGTTGTTATGCGGACGTTGCGACGGCTGTCCGGCGTTTGTTGATTTCGTCAATCAAAGCGTCGTAAGAGTCCGCAAACTTCTGCACGCCCTCATCGAGCAGCTGGTCGGTAACGGCCGCGAAGTCGATCCCGACGCCGAACAGCCGGTCGATGACCTGTTGGGCGTGGGTGAGATCCTGCTCGATCGTCTGCGCGACGATGCCGTGGTCGCGGACGGCCTCGAGCGTGTCGAGCGGGGCGGTATTGACCGTGTGGGGGCCGATCAACGCGTCCATGTACTTGGTGTCGGCAAAGCTCGGGTCCTTGGCGCTGGTGCTGGCCCAGAGTGGCCGCTGGACCTGGGCGCCCCTGGCGGCGTGGGGGGCGAAGAGCTCGGTTTCGAAGACGCGCTTGTACTCCTGGTAGGCGAGCTTGGCGTTCGCGACGCCGGCCTGCCCGAGCAGGTCCTCGATCACCAACGCGTCGTCGCCGTGCTTTGCGCGGAGCTGCTTGTCGACCAGGCTGTCGACGCGGCTGACGAAGAACGACGCGACGGACGCGAGCGTCGCGACGTCGCGCCCGGCGGTGGCGGCCTGGTCGAGGCCGTCGAGGTAGGCCTGGATCACGCGCTGGTACATCGCGATCGCGAAGATCAGCGTGACGTTGACGTTGATGCCCTCGCTCAGCAGGGTGGTGATCGCGGGCAGGCCCGCTTCGGTGGCGGGAACCTTGATCATCACGTTCGGGCGGTTCAGCGCCTGGAAGAGCCGGCGGCCTTCCGCGACCGTGCCATCCGTGTCGTGCGCGAGCGACGGCCGGACTTCGATGCTGACGAAGCCGTCGCGCCCGTGCGTCTTGTCGTAGACCGGGTACATCACGTCGGCGGCCGCCCCGACGTCGGCGATCGCGATTGCCTCGAAGGTTGCCTGGGCGTCGAGCCCCTCGTCGGCGGCCTGCTTGATCTGCGCGTCATAGTCGCGGCCTTCGGCGATCGCCTGCTGGAAGATCGTGGGGTTCGAGGTCAGCCCGAGCAGTCCCTCGTCGACGAGCGCTGCGAGCTGGTTGGTCTTAAGCAGCGGCCGACTGATGAAGTCGAGCCACAGTGACTGGCCGAGCTGGGCGATCTGCGTGAACTTGCTGAGCATCATGATCCTCGTGCGGTGGCTGTCACATTTGTAAGGGCCGCCAGCCCGCGCGGTTGCGGTGGTGGCTTGACCTGCATTCCAGTGAGAGTTTAGTGATCCGGCCGTGTGGGCGGCAAATCGGCCTCCCGCTCCGCTCAACCGTCCGCCGTCGCCTGGACCAGCTCGAGGAGCGCGGTCGGCCGCTCCCCGGCGCTCGCCGAAGTTTCGACCGTGAGGTTGACGTGCCCGATCTTGCGGCCGCGGCGGGGGGCTTTGCCGTAGTGATGCACGGCCGCACCGGGTGTCTGCAGCAGGGCGTCGGTGGGGGGCGTGCCGCCGATCAGGTTCAGCATCCAGGTGGTGCAGCGGGCGGCGGTTGGACCGAGCGGCCACCCGCAGATCGCGCGCAAGTGGTTCTCGAACTGGCTCACGGCGGCGCCGTCCTGTGTCCAGTGGCCAGAGTTGTGGACGCGGGGAGCCATCTCGTTGGCCAGGAGCTCGTCGCCGACCTGAAAGAGCTCGACCGTCAGCACGCCCACGTAGTCGAGCCGCGTCAGGATCCGGCTCGCGTAGTCGGCGGCATGCGCTTGCAACGTCGGGGCGACGTCGGGGGCGGGCGCCTGCGAGAGGCGCAGGATGCCGGCCGCGTGTTCGTTTTCGGTCAGTGGATAGCAGGCGATCGCGCCGTCGCGCCCGCGGACGGCGATGATCGACAGCTCGCGGTCGAAGTCGACGCGTTGCTCGAGTAGCGCCGGCGCCTCGTTCGTGGCTTGCCACGCGGCATCCGCGTCGGCGGCGTGCGCGATCACGAACTGGCCCTTGCCGTCGTAGCCGAAGCGGCGCGTCTTCCAGATTGCCGGCGTGCCGATCTCCGCCAACGCGGGGCCGATCTCTTCCGCCCGGTCGATCTTGGCGAAGGGGGCGGTGGCGATGCCGAGCTCGGCGAAGAGTTGCTTTTCGGCGAAGCGCTCCTGGGCTGCGGCCAGGGCGGCGGGGGGCGGATAGACCGGGACGCGCGCTTGCAGAAACTCCGCCGCGGCCACCGGCACGTTCTCGAACTCGTACGTCACGAAATCAAGGCCTTCCGCGAAGCGCTCGAGTGCCGCGTAGTCGTCGAACACGCCCCGGGTGTAAGGCATGATCTCGGCCGCGCAGGGTTGCGGCCGCGTGTCGAACGAACGAAACCGTAGTCCCAGCGGATAGCCGGCGAGCCCCAGCATGCGGCCGAGCTGTCCGGAGCCGAGGATGCCGACGTTCATGCGGGCGATCGCGGGTCAGGGTGGTCGAGGACGGCCTGGGTCTGCGCGTCGCGGTAGGCTCGCAGCCGCTCGCGTAGTTCCGGCCGCTTGTTCGCGCAGATGCTCGCGGCGAGCAGGGCCGCATTGATCGCGCCGGACGTGCCGATCGCGAGCGTGCCGACCGGCACGCCGCGTGGCATCTGCACGATCGACAGCAGGGAGTCGATCCCGCTGAGCATCTTCGAGCCCACCGGCACGCCCAGCACCGGCAGCACGGTCTTGGCGGCTGACATGCCCGGCAGGTGGGCGGCCCCGCCGGCGCCCGCGATCAGCACCTCCAGCCCGCGCTGCTCGGCCGTGCTCGCGTAGTGGAACAGCAGGTCGGGCGTGCGGTGGGCGGAGACGATCCGGACCTCGGTGGGGATTTCGAGCTCGTCGAGGAGCGTGACCGCCGGCTCGAGCGTGGGCCAATCCGACTGCGAGCCCATGATGACGCCGACGATCGGGGCTGCGTTGTTCATGCGTTCTCCTGCCGCGCGGGCAACGCCGCCGCAACAACGATTTTAAAAATGTAGTATACCCCGTTGTCGGCCTCGCCGCCTGCCGGTCGCGGATCACCCCGCCGCAACGCCAGCCGGCCACGCGCCCCCGGCGCCGGGCGGGGCTGCTTCAGCGCGAGCGGCGCCACCAGCCGCTGGCCGGAGTCGATCTCAAACAGGGCGAAATCGCCGCTGGCACCGCGGGCCGCGAACAACACCCGGCCGGTCCGCGCGACAGTCGTCGGCGGGGCACATGCAGCGCCGCAAACCGGGCAGCGTTCCGGCGCGGGAGAGTTGTCGTGTCCGCATTCAAGGCACCGCGCGGCGGTAATCTTCAGCGACGGCGGCGGCAGCGCGTTCAGCGGCAGGGGGGTCATGACGTTCGCTCGAGCAGCGTGACCACCGCGGCCGCCCCGCAGCCGGCCCCGTCCTGCGCGAGTGCCCGTTCCGGGCTGGTGACCTGGAGCGCCCCCGCGTCACCCCGCAACTGCCGCGTCAGCGACACGATCTGCCGCAATCCGGTGGCGGCCGGCGCGTGCCCGCCGCCCAACAACCCACCCGACGGGTTCACCGGCAACGACCCTTCCAGCGCCGTCCGCCCGTCGAGCGTGAACCGGCTCGCCGGCGGCTCACCACTCAGCTCGAGCGCATCCAGCGACAGCAGCTCATACAGCGTGAAGGCGTCATGCAACTCGCACACGTCGACCATCTCACGCGACCAGCCCGCCGCGGCGAACGCCCGCGCCCCGGCCTTGCGTGTTGCGTCCCAGGAGAGCCGCTGTGGCCGAGCGGCCAGCGTCAGCGGTCCGACCGCGCTGCCTGTCCCGGCGATCCGGACCGCCGGCTGATCGTCCGGCGGCGTCGCAGCCAGCAGCACGGCCGCGCAGCCGTCGGTCCAGAGCGCCTCGTCGATCGGCCGCAGCGAAGCCGCCTCGCCTTCGCGTGCCGCCAGCTCGGCCGCCGTCAGCGGTTCCCTGAAGCAGGCGTACGGATTGTGCACCGCGTTACGCCGCGCCTTGAGCGCAACCGCGTCGAGGGCGGCCACGAGGTCCGGGTCGTGCGAACCGGCCTCGGCCGCGAGCAGCCCCGCGAGCGTGGCGGGCGTCACGCCGGCCGCCACCTCGCGCTCGGCATGCAGGCTGACCGCTTGCAGCGCCTGCCGTGGGGCGTCTTCCAGCGCGCAGCAGCGCTCCACCCCCACGACCAGCGCCGTCTCGCAGTCGCCGGCCGCGATCGCGCGGCAAGCCGCGTGCAGCAGCGTGCTCCCGGTGCACTCGCTCTGTCCGCCGTCGCTGCCGCGCACCCCGCTCAACCCCAGCATCTCCGCCAGCAACGCCGAGAGCTGCGCCTGGCGATCCGTGACGATGCTCGTCAGGCTCGCGGCCCAGATCGAATCCGGCGCCCCAACGTCCGCATCATCCAGCGCCGCCCGCGCGCCGGCGACCAAGCCTTCTGCCACGCGCGCGAGCCGCGCGCCGAACCGCGTCTGGCCGATGCCGATGACGTAGACGTCACGCATCGCGGCGCTCCTGCCCGATCAGCGCCCGCAGCGGCGTCGCATGCGGCCGACGGGCCAGCAGCTGGTCCGTTAACGTCAGCACGTAAGCGTCGGCCCCGTGGTCCGGGTCGTGCGCCGCGATCAACACCCGCTCACCCGTCGCCCCCGCGTCCAGCACCGCCGCCAGTCCCAGCAACGCCGACGGCGCCCGCGAGGAAGCGATCGCCGGCGCGAGCCGGCTCGCCGCCAGCTGCCGCGCGCTGAACCCCAGCGCCGCCCCGATGCGATCCGGGAACGCCGCGCCGGCGCCGTGCAGGATGACGTGGCTGAAGTGCGCGGCCGTCAGCCGCTTCCGCAGCATGAGCTCCCGCACGATGCGGAGCGTGTTCGCAGCCGTCGGATCAAAGTCGGCCTCGGCATGCGGGGCCGCGACCGGGCGATTGGGCCCGTGCCGTCGGGCGACCCCTTCGATATCCAGCGTCGCGACCAGTTCCCCCGGCAGCCGGCTGAACACGAAGGCCACGCCCCCCGTGAGCCGACGGTCGGCCGCCGCCTCATCCTCCCTCGAGGGCACATCCGACGCGATCGCCAGGCCCAGCTCCACCGCGCTGGGCTTCACGAGGTTCGCGACGGCGAAAAACGCCTCCAGCCCCGAGCGCTGCCCGCTTTGCAGGTCGGCACAATGGCATTGCGTCGCCAGCCCCAGCGCCCGCCGCACCGTCGCCGCCCGACTGCGCGGCCCGACCGCCACGCTCGGCGTTCCGATGTACAACGCCCCAATGCGGCTGCGATCGGCGTCCACCGCGTGACACAGCGCCCGCTCGGCCGCCTCAACCGCCAGCGTCACGTCGTCTCGGTCGTCACCGCGCTGGTCCAGCCGCGCGACCGCGCACCCGTAGCCTCGAATCCCAACCATGGACCCATTGTGACGCAACCGCGCGGGGCATCAATCCTCCGCCGCCGTTCGCGGCGATTCTCCGAGGAGCTGGTCCGCCCGTCCGAGCGCGGCCTCCCGGCTGGTCAGCGTCTCCTCGAGCTGCTCCGTGTAGAGCTGGTCGAGCACGCGCTTGAAGATCGGCCCCGGCGGCACGCCCCGCGCGATCAGGTCGGCCCCGGTCACCAGCGGCGGGGGGTTGACCGCGTCCGCCGGAATTCCCGCTACCCGCCGATCCAGTTGCGCCAGCCGCTCCGCTCCACCCCGCTGCCCCGCCAGCCGCGCCCCGAGGAGCCTGCGCAGCTCCCCGAACGCCGGGTGGTGCAGCAGCCGCTTCAGCCCGGCCAACGTGGCCGCCTCGGGCGCATCGAGGTCCGCCTGGTGCGCGACGAGCCAGGCGGCCGTCTCGCGCTCTTCGTTCGAGCACGCCAGGTCCCGCGCGAGCCTATCGGCTGTTTGCGGGGTTTGGCGCGCCAGCAGGGCGGCCAGGCACAGCGCGAAGCCCGCCTCCTCCGGCAACCGATCGAGCAGCGATCGTGCCGCGGTTACGTCCTCGTCTGACCAGTCGACGTCATCCCACAGGTGCCCCAGCAGCCCGGTTTGCGCCAGCAGCACGACGGCCCGCGCCCGCCGCGGGTGCTCCAGCATCCGCTGAAGTTCGTCGTGGACCCGCTCGCGGGCCACGCTGCGCAGCCGCCCGGCATTCGTGGTGATCGCCCGCCGCGTCTCGTCTTCCAGCGTGAAGTCCAGCCGCGCGGCGAAGCGGATCGCCCGCAGCAGGCGCAGATGGTCCTCGGCGAAGCGCTCTGCCGGCACGCCGATCGCGCGGACCTGCCGCGTCACGAGATCCGCCCGGCCCCCGACGTAATCGATCACCGTCTGCCCGCGCGGATCCAGGAACATCCCGTTGATCGTAAAATCACGTCGGAAGGCGTCGTGCGCCGCGTCCGTGAAGTGGACTTCCTCGGGACGCCGCCCATCGGCGTACTGACTTTCGGTCCGGAACGTCGCCACCTCGACCCACTGCCGCTGCTGCCGCACCAGGACGACGCCGAACTGCACGCCCACGTGCCGCGTCGCCCGAAACAGGTCCTGGACCCGGTCCGGCGGCGCATCGGTCGCCACGTCGTAATCGTGGGGTTGCACGCCGCGGAGCAGATCACGAACACAGCCACCCGCCAACAGCGCGGTATGGCCCGCCTCCACGAGGCGCCGCACGATCTTTACCGCCGGTTCAGCAGCAGGGGGGAGAGGTTGTTGCCAGGGAAACGTGGCCATGCGATCCGCTTCCGGTGCGGGTCGCGGGCGCCAAAACCGGCCGCAAAATGCAAGGCGGCCTGGAGACCGACCGGTCTAACCGGCCGGGCGGCAGCCGATTAGCGACGACCCCAGGCGAAGTGCGCGAAGGCCTTGTTGGCGTCCGCCATCCGGTGCACGTTCTCACGCGTCTGCATCGCGGTGCCTTCACGCTTGTAGGCGGCCGTCAACTCATCGGCGAGGCGACTGGCCAGTGGGCGGCCGCTCTTGCCGCGGATCGCGGCCAGCAGCCAGCGGATCGCCAGCGACTGCCGCCGCTTGGGATCGACCTGCATCGGCACCTGGTAGTTGGCACCACCGACGCGGCGCGAACGCACCTCGATCGCCGGCTTGATGTTCTCAAGTGCCTGCTCGAAGACCTCGTTCGGCGGCGCTTCTTTCACCCGCTTCGCGATGATGTCCATGGCGTCATAGAAGACCCGCTCTGCCACGGATTTCTTGCCATCCAGCATCAAGCAGTTGACGAACTTGCTGATCAGCCTGCTGTTGTACCGGGCGTCCGGCTTCAACTGGCGGGCAGAGGCGGTAAAACGCTTGTAGGCCATCTCGGTTGCTCGCTTCGCGGGGCTTCAGGAAATCGGGTTACTTCTTGCGCTTCACGCCGTACTTGCTTCGGCTGCGGTTCCGGGGCTTGCCTTCCTTGTCGTTCTGGACACCGGCCGTGTCGAGCGCGCCACGGATGATGTGGTACCGCACGCCGGGCAGGTCCCGCACGCGGCCGCCGCGCACCAGCACGATCGAGTGCTCCTGGAGGTTGTGGTCGACGCCGGGGATGTAGGCCGTCACCTCGCGTCCGTTGGTCAGTCGCACACGGGCGACCTTCCGCAACGCCGAGTTCGGCTTTTTCGGCGTCTGCGTTTTGACCTGCAGGCAGAAACCCCGTCGTTGCGGGCACTTCTCGAGGTCACGCACCTTGGACTTGGCCGGAACCGAGCGGCGGGGCTTGCGAACGAGCTGGTTCATCGTGGGCATGGCACTTCCGTTCCAAAAGTCGCAGTGGCAACACCGCGTGACCGGGGTCAGCTGCCCCTGGCAGCCGCGTTCCGCGATAACCCGGGCAGGCGTCCCCCGCCAATTGCGCGAGCCTCGTAGTATACGCCCCCGGTCAGCCGTGCCAAGGGGGATCGCCCTGGAAATCAAGCTAGCGTCACCCAGCCGCTGCCGTACTGCCGGGCGATCCGCGGTGGGCGCCGGAGCGGTTCGAGCGCCGAGAGCCACATCAGCACCCCGTACCGGCGCCGGACCCGTTCCCGCCAATAGGCCGCCGGCGCAGCGATCGCAAGCCCGTAGCGGCGGCGGAGTTTTTGGATCTGCAACGGCGTCAATCCCTCGAACTGCGCCACCCGCCGAACCCGGCACGTTCCGATAAATTCGCCCGCTGAGATCTTGAAATAGAGTCGGTCGCCCGGACAAACCCGATCGACCGGCGATCGCCGGCTGCTCGCAAAGCGCGATTCGATCGTCTTGCGACCTGCCAGCAGGGCGGTTGCCGCCGGGCGGTCGATGATCGCGACGTGGCGGCGGGGCTTGGGGCGCATGCCGGGGCGAACGCCGCTCGCCGGGGTGGTCGGACGGCCGCCGGCCGGCTCACTCGTCGGGCGTCTCACGGAGCTTCAGCATCCAGACGACGTTGCCGGTCGGGTTGAACTGCACGGTGGACATGTAGCTCTGCATCAGCATCAGCCCGCGCCCGCAGGGGCGTTCCAGGTTTTCGTCGGCCGTCGGGTCGGGGACGCGGTCGGGCTCAAAGCCGGACCCTTCGTCGGCGACCATGATGGCCGTCCGGTCGGGGCCGACGTAGTAGCGGAGCGTGATGTGCTTGGTGGGGTCGCGCTGGTTGCCGTGCTTGATCGCGTTGGTCAGGGCTTCTTCGAGCGAGAGCTTGATTGCGAAGGTGGTGTCGGCGTCGTATTTCTGGGCGGTGACCGCCTGGATGATGGCGTTGGCGCGTTCCTTGACGAGTTGCAGGTCGTTGGGCGCCACAACCTCGGTCAGCGCGTCCTCTGCCACACCGAACTCGGGCGGAATCTTCATCAGTTTCCGTCGCGTCGCAAGCGGGTCTCGCGGCCGCCCCCGTGCGGGTTCAGGCAACGCTGAAGGCCTTGAGGGCGTCGGCCTCGCGCTCGTGAATCTCGAACATCCGGTTCAGGCGGGTGATCTTAAAGACCTCGAAGATCTGGCGGTTGATCGCGCAGAGTCGCAGCTCGCCGGATTGATCCTTCACCTTTTTATTGAGCGTCACCAGCATGCCGAGCGCCGCGCTCGAGAGGTGCTCGACATTGCTGAAGTTCAGCAGCAGCTTGATCCGGGGCTCGCGCTCGACGAGCCGCTGGAGATCGTCGCCGATTTCCTGGATCGAGAGCTCTTCCAGGATCTTCCGGTCCGAAAATTCCACCACCTGCACGTCGCCCTCGAGGCGGACCTTGATGTGCGCCGACGGTTGTTCCATGCGCTCCGTGCTCCTCTGGTAAGCTTGGCTGCCCGGACGCCCAGTCGTGGTGCCCCGGGCGAAACCGCTTCCTGGCCGCGGACCGAACCCGGCGCAAACGGCGTGTCCGGGTCTTGAAAATTGTAGCGGGATTCTCAAGAGGCGTCGCGTGGGTGTCAACCAGCCGCCCCGCGTCGCGCCATCCGCCCCCGGGCCTTTGGCGGAATTTCGAACTCGCGGGTAAACTCTGGGTTGCAAAGCGAGGCGAATACGCCATCGCGGGCGGCCGGGGCGGCCGCATGTAGTTACGGGAGGCAGCCTTTGTCAAAGGTCGAGGTCCTGGACGTTGGACAATGCATGGCGGACCACAGCCATATCCGCCGCAAGCTCCTACAGAACTTCGCCGTTGAGGTGACGCGGGTCCAGGATCCAGCCGAGGTGCCGCAACGGATCGAGGACGGCAACGTCGCCCTCGTGCTCGTGAACCGGATCATCGAACAGGATCGCACCGAGGGCCTCGCCCTCGTCCGCGATATGCAACAGCGCGACGTGACCCGCGACGTGCCCGTCATGCTCGTCAGCGACCACGAACAGGCCCAGGCGGCCGCCGTCGCCACCGGCGCCGTGCCGGGCTTCGGCAAATCCGATCTCGGCACCGACCGCGCCCTGGCGCGCCTGCGTCCTTACCTGCCGGCCCGCGCGGACGGGGCCACAGACGGTTGAATTTTCCGCCCGCCAGCGGGATGCGGGCGATCTCGGGGGTGCGATCGAGCACCGGCCGCACGCTGCCAGCAAGGATCTCCACGAGTGACCACGACGTCGGTTCAACGCTTTTATCGGTACCACGCCTATTTCTATGACTTCACGCGCTGGACGATCCTGCACGGCCGGCGCCGCGCGGTCGCGGCTCTCGGGTTGCGGCCGGACAGCACCGTGCTGGAGGTTGGCTGCGGGACAGGGCTCAACTTCGGCCACGTGCAGCGGCATCTCGATCCGGCTCGCGGAACGCTGGTCGGGCTCGATTTCTCGGCAGACATGCTGAAGCGTGCCGAGCGGCGGGTGGCGGCGCAGGGCTGGTCGAACGTGGCGTTGGTGCAGGACGACGCCTCGGTGATGGACCTGGACCGCGATTTCGACGCGATCCTGTTCGCCTACAGCCTGACGATGATTCCGGATTGGCCGGCCGCCCTGGTCCGCGCCTGGGAGCACCTCCGCGGCGGCGGGCGGCTGGTGGTGCTCGATTTCGGGGAGTTCCGGGGGTGGCGTCCGCTGGCGGCGCTGATGCGGGCGTGGCTGCGGGCGAACCACGTCGAGACGCAACGGCCGTATACTGCCGAGCTGCGCCGGCTCGGCGACGCGGTCTGCGTCGACCGCTGGCTGGGTGGGTACAACTTTACGGCGATCGCGAGGAAGGACGCTTGATGTGGCAGGTTTTGAACATGCCGATGCCCGCGCGGCGCGGGCTGCGGGAGCAGTTGCGACAGCTACATGAGCGGTTGGTGTTCAACGGGATCGTGTTCACGATGTCGTGGGAAGACCCGGAGATGGACCGCCGGGCCTTCCGGATCAGGCCGGACGTCGACACGGTCATCTCGATCACCTCGGCCGGCTGCAACCCGCTCAACTTCCTGTGCCAGAACCCGAAGCGGCTGATCTCCGTCGACGGCAACCCGGCGCAGAACGCGGTGCTCGAGATGAAGCTGGCCGCGATCCAGGCGCTCGACTACGAGGACTTCGCGAATATCTTCGCGGCTCGCCGCCCGCAGGTCGTCCAGCGTTACTATCGCCCGCTCCTGCGGCCGCTGCTGAGCGACTCGGCCCGCGCGTACTGGGACAAGAAGCTCTGGTTGCTGTCGCGGAACCTCTACCAGTTCGGCAGCATGGGGATCTACTGCCGCTTCCTCAGCTGGTACCTTTCGGCGATCGGGATCTCGAAACGGCGGCGCGAGCAGTTGCTGCAGCTGCGCACGCTGGCCGAGCAGCGCGAGTTCTATCACCGCTACGTCGCGCACCGCTTGTGGGGCCCCGGCGCCCGCGTGCTCATCAACGAGCCGGCGATGTACCTGGCCGGCGTTCACCCGTCGCAGTACGACCTCGTTGATGAGCGGCACGGCATGTACGCCTACGTCAAGGAGCGGATCGAGTACGCGCTGACGCAGGTCCCGATCTACGACAACTACTTCATCAGCATCGCGCTGACCGGCGAGTTCCAGGGCGACCGCGTGCCGCCGTACCTGCTGGCGGAGAACTTCGAAACCCTCCGGAAGAACCTCGATCGCGTCACCGTCGTCAACGGCTACCTCGGTCCGTTCCTCGAGACCCAGCCCGAGGCGTCGATCAGCAAGTTCAATTTGCTCGACATCTTTGATTGGATGGTCACCGCCCAGCCGCTCTTCGAGTCCACCTGGCAGAGCATCCTTCGCGCGGCCACCCCCGACGCGACGATGATCTACCGCTCTGGCAGCTACCGGCTCGATCCGCCCGACTGCGTCACTGACCAGCTCGCCTTCGACCCCGAGCTATCCCGCGAGCTCTTCGCCATCGATCGCTCCGCCACCTACGGGAGCTTCTACGTTTACCACGCGCGGAAACAGCCGCAGAATGGCCGTCTCCCCCATCCTTCCGCCGTCGCCGCGGTCGGGTAGCGACGCCCGGGCGGCAGCGCGTTTCGGCAGTGCAGCGAGCGGGCCGCCGTGCTCACGCCGCGTCGATCAGCTTGCCGCGTTGGCGGTAGTGACGGGTCAGCCACGTGCGCAAGACTTGGTTAGCCGGCTGGCGCAGTTCCGGGTCGGCGTCCACGAGCGCCCGCGCGTCGTCCCGCGCTTGCTGCAGCAGCGGCCAGTCCTCGACCAGGTTCGCGAACCGCAGCTCCGGCAAGCCGTGCTGGCGCACCCCCAGGATCTGTCCCGGGCCGCGCTGCCGCAGGTCCGCCTCGGCGATCGCGAAGCCGTCGCGGGTCTGCGTCAGTACCTCCAGCCGCGTCCGCGCCTCGGCCCCGTCCGACCGCAGCACGAGATAGCAGTCGCCCGCCTGCGCCCCCCGCCCGATCCGCCCCCGCAACTGGTGCAGCTGCGCTAACCCGAACCGCTCCGCCTGCTCCACCACCATGACCGTCGCGCGCGGAACGTCGACCCCGATCTCGATCATCGTCGTCGCCACCAGCACCCGCAGCGCGCCGGCCGCAAATGCCGCCAGCGTCGCCGCATTCGCCTCGGCCGACCGCTGGCCGTGCACCAGCCCGACCGGCACGTCGCGGCCGGCCCCCGCTTGCAGTTCCTCGTAAACCCGCTCCGCCGAGCGCAGCGCCGGCCCGTCGCCAGCCGCGCCGTGCCGAATCCGCGGACAAACCACGAACGCCTGCTCGCCGGTCGCCAGCCGTGGCCGCAACGAAGCCATTAGCGCTTCGAAGTCCGCTCCCTTCACCAAGTGCGTGCGCACCGCGCCCCGATTCGCCGGGCGCTCGTCGAGGAGCGAGACGTCCAAATGTCCAAAGTAGGTGAGCGCCAGCGACCGTGGAATCGGCGTCGCGCTCATCACCAGCAGGTGCGGCGGCCGCTCCGCCTGCCGCGCGAACGCCCGCTGGTGCACCCCGAAGCGATGCTGCTCGTCGATCACGATCAGCGCCAGCCGCGCAAATTGCGTCTCTTCCCGCAGCAGGCTGTGCGTCCCCACGACCAGGTCGATCTCACCCGCCGCCAAGGCCCGCCGCGTCGCCGTCCGGTCTTCCGGCCGCTGGCTGCCCGTCAGCAAGCCCACCCGCACGCGGCTCCCGGCCAGGTACGCCAGAAGATTGGCATAGTGCTGCCGCGACAGGATTTCTGTCGGCGCGACGAACGCCGCCTGACGGTGGTGCGCGACGGCCGCCAGGCACCCATACAGCGCCACCACGGTCTTGCCGGTCCCGACGTCGCCTTGTAGCAGCCGCGTCATCGGCTCGCGGTTCGCCAGGTCGCGCTGCATCTCCGCGATCACGCGATCCTGCCCCGCCGTCAACGCAAACGGAAACCGCCCCCGGATCCGCTGATCCAGCGCCGCATCGACAGGCAAGGCGAAACCGGGACGCCGCGCGTAGCGCCGCCGCCGCAGCGCGACGCTCACCTCGAGCAGGAAGAGCTCCTCGAACGCGAACCGCTGCCGCGCGGCGTCGAGCGTCGTCTGGTTCCGTGGCTGATGCAGCGTCCGCAACGCCTCCAGCCGCGGCAGCAGGCTCCGCCGCACCCGCACGTTCGCCGGCACCGGATCCCGCGGGTTGAGCGCCGCGTCCTTCAGCAGCCCCGCGATGATCTGCCGCAGGGTCCGCGGCTCGATCCCCGCAATCCGTGGATAGACGGGGTCCAGCTCCGGCCCGACCTGGTGCGGCAGCGGTTCGTCCGACTCATAGATCTTGATCCGGGGGTGCGCCAGCTCCAGCCGATCGTTGTACAGCCGCGCCACCCCCGTCGCCGCCACCACCGCGCCGACGTAAAGCCGGTGCCCACCACGCTGCCCCTGGAACCAGCGCAGCCAGCAACTGCCCGTGCCGTCCATCACCTCGGCCGCAAACTGCGGCCAGCGTCCGCGGACCCGCGTGATCTCGCCGCACACCGTCGCCCGCTGGTCGGGCTCGAGCTGGTCGATCGTCAGCAGGCCGGCCGATTCCTTGTAGCGCGTCGGGAAGAAGGTCAGCAGGTCGCGGACCCGGTGGATGCCCGCGCGCGCCAGCAGTGCGGCCCGGCGCGGGCCGACCCCTTTGACGAACTGCACCGAGTCGCTCGCGGTCAGGGGCGCCATCGCTTACGGCGGCGGCAGCTCGAGCCGCATCCCCACGCGAATCAAGCCCGGCTGCGCGAGCTGGTGCCGGTTGGCCGCATAGATGTCCCGCCACCGCGACTCGTCGTTGTAGAGCTTCCGGGCAATCTTGATCAGCGTGTCACCCGTCTCGACCACGTACGTGTCCGGCACGTCGCCCGTGGTCGGGCTCAGCCGCTCGTCGACCACCGGGTCGCCCGGCGGCGGCTGCTCGGGCTCCGGCACCGGCGGCGGCGGCGCGGACCGGTCAGCCGACGTCGCGGGTTCAGCTCGCGCCGGCCGCTCGACTGCCTGCGCCAACTCGACCTCGCCGTCAGGCTCGAGAGCGTCGAGCGTGATGGGTGGCCGCGGCTCGGACGCCCGCGGTGTCACCGCCATCGGCTCGGATTGTGGACTCGGCTGCTGGCAGCCCGCCACCGCGAGCAGCAAGCCGCCCCAGCCGGCGATCAGGCACGGACGCATGGCGAATCTCCTGTCAACAGGCCCCAAAAGGGTCAGAATCGAGATAATCGTAACGCATTTCACGCCCATTGAAACACCGGCCCGAACCGCGCGGCCTGCCGGGGGTAGAAGGAAGCTGGGGCGAAGTGCTGCGGCGTGAACGGTCGATGAATACGATTAGAATGCAGCAAGACGGTGCCACCCGTCGTCCTGTTCTTTTACGGCGTTCAGCGGAGGAAGGCTTCATGCGCAATCATCTCACGTACCTGGGCGTTTTCCTGGTCACCGCCCTGTTGACCGGGGCATTCGCCACGGCCCAGACCACCCCCCCGGCCAACGGGCCCGACCAGTCCGACGGCGGCGTCAGCGTGACCAACGACGCGACCGTGGCCGCGGGGAAGCCAGCCCCCACCCGCGACAAGAGCAAGCCCGCCCCGCGCTTCAAGCCACTGAACGACGTCGTCAAGGGGCTCGAGACGGTCGAAGGCCTTATTACGCTCTATCGCGACGCCAAAGGTCCAAATCAGGACCCCGAGAAGCTGATGGCCCGCATCTCCAAGAGCATGCTCGACACCGACCTGCTCTTCGCCACCAGCATTTCCAGCGGCGGCTCGCTCACGGGCTTCATGTGGGATGACTACCTCATCCGTTGGCAACTTGCAGGTGATTACCTGAAGATGGTGACCCCGGATGTCCGGTATGTGACCTCCGGCAAGGAGCCCGTCAGCGAGGTCATCGAGCGCACCTACAAGCCCCGCTACCTGGCCGCCGTCCCGATCGCGGCCATGGCGCCGAACGGCGATGTGCTCATCGACCTCAACCGGCTGCTCAAGACGAACATCGTGGACGTGCCCGCCAACGGCGGGGTCCGCCCCGAGCTGAGCACCTGGGGCGCCGTCAAGAATTTCCCCGACAACACGCTGATCGAGGCCGAGCTGGCCGTCGGCGGCCGCTCCGGCGGCACGACGATTGGTGTGACCTACGCCTTCCGCCGCCTGCCGCGTGAGGGCACGTACAAGTCGCGGGTGGCCGACCCAAGGGTGGGCTACTTCCTGACCGCCCGCCAGGACTGGACGAAGGCGCCCAACGCGCGCACGACGTTCGAACGCTACATCAACCGCTGGCACCTGGAAAAGCAGGATCCCTCGCTCGCGCTCTCGCCGCCGAAGGAGCCGATCCTGATCATCATCGAGAAGACCGTGCCGATTCAGTGGCGCCGCTGGGTCCGCGAGGGCATCGAGGAGTGGAACAAGGCCTTTGAGAAGATCGGCTTCGACCAGGCCATCGTCGTTCAGCAGCAGACCGACGCCAACGAGTACGCCGACTACGACCCCGAGGACGCCCGCTACAACTTCTTCCGCTGGATCACCTCCGGCCGCGCGTTCGCCATGGGCCCGTCGCGGGCCGACCCGCGCACCGGCCAGATCCTCGATGCCGACATCATCTTCGACGACGCGTTCGTGCGGGCCTACTTTGAGGACTTCGACCTGTTCGCGCCGTCGAGCGTCGCCCGATCAAAGGGCGCCGCGTTCCGCGACTGGGTCGCGCAGCACCCCGAGTTTCTGCCCAACTTCCTGGCCGCCGCCCTTGAGCAGGAAGAGCCCTCGCCGGCTGACGAGCTCTGGGACCGTCTCGAGCAGCACCTCCACGAGCGTGGCCGCTGCCTGTGCACCTATGCCACCGGCATGCAGCAGCAGATCGCCTTCGGACAGAGTGCGTTGCTCGCGACCGGCGGCGGCGACAAGAAGATCGCTGAGCGCTACATCGGCGAGGCGATCAAGCAGGTCGTCACGCACGAGGTCGGCCACATCCTCGGCCTGCGGCACAACTTCAAGGCGTCGTCCTGGCTGGGCCTCGACGAGATCCGCGAGCGCCGCCTCCAGGAGAACGAGCCGCTCGTCGCGTCGGTGATGGACTACAACCCGATCATCTTCTTCGCGGACGACGACCTCGAGCAGCTCCGGCACTTTGTCTCGCCGGTCATCGGCCCGTACGACTACTGGGCGATCGAGTACGGCTACGCGATCCCCGAAGGCCAGTCGGAAGAGAAAATGCTCACCTCGATCGCCGGCCGCGGCAGCGAGCGGGCCCTCCGCTACGCGACCGACGAGGACACGATGTGGATCTTGACGCCCGACCCCGAGGTCGAGCGCTTTGACGTCTCGTCCAACCAGACCGCCTGGGCCAAGTCCCGCGTCGAGTTGGCTGACAAGATGCTCACCAACATCACCGACTGGGCGCTCGAAGAGGGCGACCCGTACTACTACCTCCGCCGGGCCTACGACATCGTCTGGTGGGAGCGGGCGCGGAACTTCGAGCACACTGCCCGGCTGGTCGGCGGCCAGTACTTCAACCGCGACCACAAGGGCGACCCCGACGCGGCGCCCCCATTCGTCCACGTCGAGCCGTCCGTGAAGCGCGCGGCGCTCCAGACCCTGGCCGACACCGTCTTCGATGACGACTTCTACGCCCAGGACGCGGACCTGCTGAACTACCTGGCGCCCGACCGCTGGCGGCACTGGGGCACCACGCTCAAGGTCCGGCTCGACTACCCGATCCACGAGCGGATCAAGACCCTCCAGTCCTACACGCTCCTGGACCTGCTGGCCGCCCCGGTCTTCCAGCGGATCTACGATGCCGAGCTGAAGACGACTGCGGCCGACAAGTTCACCGTCGCCGAGTACATCCAGTCGCTGCGGGACATGATGTTCGCCGACCTGGACCAGCCCGGCGACGGCCCGTTCAACGATGCCAATCCGATGATCAGCTCGATCCACCGCAACCTGCAGCGCGACTTTTTGATGATCATGCTCGCCCACGCCCGGCTGACGCCGGACCTGGCGATGACGGCTGACATCCAGTCGATGATCCGGCTGTCGCTGCGGGAGTTGAGTGACAAGATCGCCGGCGTTGCGAACGACCCCGCGATCGACTTCGCGTCGCGGGCCCACTTGTGGGAGTGCCGTGATCGGATCGATCGTGTCTTAAATGCGCAGTTCGAGGCGCGGTAGTCCGAGTCGTACAACCCGCTGAACACGATTGCGGCCCGGCGCACGCCGGGCCGCTTTCGTTTGCATCACGGTTCTGCGTGTTTTGGTGCGGGTCAGTGCTCGCGTACGTCTGATAAGTTGGGCGAGCGGTCGCCCCCCGAATTACCTGTATTGATCCTAGTGCGGACCCTGAGTAAACTTGCCCAGGTAGGGTGGCGGCGTGATTCAAGAGTGCCGCTCATATCCACCACCCTGCAATTGGTTGTGAGAGGGAGATGGATCGCTGCAGGACGGGGCTGCGTGCCACGCTCGTGGCTAGATCCCCGATCGTCCCCATCACCTGCACCGGCCCACGTGCCGCTCACTGCACGGGTTCACTTCTTTTCGGGAGGTTTTTTCATGGGAACACGCTGGATGAGGACCGCAGCGGCCGCGACACTGGTTTTGTGCGCGGTCAGCCTGCATGCGCAAGAGGTGTTGATCGACATTCCGATGAATGTTCAGATCGACGAAGGCAAGGGCGACGTGATCGCCGAGCGGCCTGAACTGAACGGGTCGGTCGAGGTCATCGCCGACGGCGTCGAGGAGGCCGAAGGGTTCACTCGCACCACGATCCCGCTCAACAGCTGGTGGTACAACCCCTACCTGCGTTTCGACCGGTTTGATCCGGAGAAGACGCTCGATTTCACCGACGTCGGCCCGAACCAGACGCTGGCGCTGGTCTTCGAGACCCGCTTCTACCAGGATCCGAACACCAACAGCAACCCCTACGGCGATGCGCCGGTGTTCGTCCGGTTTTATGACTATGCCGACACGACGTTCGGCTCGTACCAGGGCTTCGCCGACTATGGCGTCGTGTACGCCACGCAGGACGGCGACCCGCCGTATCCGGATTGGACCACGGTCGTCGTCGACCTGCTCAGTGGCCAAACCGGTGGTGGCGGCACCTTCGACAACACCAGCGTCGACACGATGCGCTTCTACGGCACCGACTGGGCCGGTGGCGGCGACGACTTCGTCGACTTCAAGAATCTGCAGATTCTGAAGGTCGACCTGCCCCTCGCCGACGCCTCGGCCACCGTCACCCCCGTGGCGGGCACCTGCGGTGCGCTCTCGGCCGTCACGCTCGACGGCAGCCTGTCGACCCCGGTCGCGGACATCACCGACTACACCTGGACGCTCGGTGACGGCACCGTGCTGGCCTCCGGCGCGAGCGCGACGGCCACCGTCGACCTCGCCCCGGGCATTTACAACCTCACCCTGACCGTGACGGGCGCGCTCGGTTTGACCGCGTCGGACACCTTGGCCGTCACCGTTGAGGGCTTCGACGCCACGACGCTGCCGCTCGTCTACCCGATGGACGCCCAGATCAACCACTTCGGTGATCCGGCCTTCGACGTCATCACCGTCCCCGATGACGACGGCACCTTCGGTGGCGAGTTCATCGACGGCCACTTCAACGTCTACCCGTTCGGCGAGGACTGGTGGTACGGCCCGGTCATCAGCCTGGTGAACGATTGCAATGGTCCCCGCGACCTGAGTGATCCGAACCTGCGGCTGCAGTTCGACGCCCGCTACTTCCAGGATCCGCTCGACTACGACGTCAACCCGGACCTTGATCCGTATGACGACGCGCCGATCTTCGTGCGGATGTACGACATTGACGGCAACGCTGGCGGCCTCGGCATCGTCTACGGGCCGTCGCACGACTACGACCCGATCCCCGACTTCCCCGAGGATGTTCCGTGGCAGACGGTGATCGCGCCGCTTACGCTCGATCCTGACTGGACCGACGACGGCTTCGATCAGACGCAGGTCGTCGCGTTCGAGTTCTACGGCACCGACTGGGGCGGGCTCGGCGCGAGCGAGGTCGCGATCGATGCGGTCCAGGTCCGCGCGGTCCTGCCGCCGGTCGCCGATGCCGGCGTCGACACCGAGGTCATGGGAACCTGCGGCGATACCGTCAGCGTCCTGGTCGACGGCTCGGCCAGCACGCCCGGCGAAGCCGCCATCGATACCTACACGTGGTCGCTCAACGGCACCGTCCTGGCTGACGGCACCAGCCCGACCGCGATGATCGACCTGCCGATCGGCCTGCACACGGTCGTCCTGCGGGTTACCGACACGAGCGGCATCTGGGACGAGGACCAGGTCGTCATCGACGTAACCGGCACCAACCCGCTGCCGGTCGAGATCGCCCTGACAGCGGGCGACGCGCCGGCCGTCACGGCCGGCGGGGCCTCCAACCCCAACTTCCTCACGGAAGGCGACGTCGACTTCATGCGTCACCTCCTGGACGACGGTGATGCCGGCCAGCGCACCTGGTACAACATCTTCGTGGACCTGAACGCCGCGTGCTACAGCACCCTCGACCTGTCGGTGCCGGGCACCACGATCGAGTTCACGACGCGCTACTACCAGGACCAGAGCAACCGGACCGAGCAGTTCGGCTCGATCTGGAACGTCGACTACGTCGACGCCCCGGTCTTCGTGCGCTTCTACGACGAGAACGGCGCCCGGGCGAGCCTCGGCATCCTCTACGGTGCCGGCCACGACCACGACGGTGACGGCGTCAACGGCGCCACCGATGGCGTGCCGAACGATCCCGAGCCGTTCACGGACGTGCCGCCGTGGGAGACCATCACGTTTGAGGTCTACGACGCTGAGGGCCTGAACGCCGACACCAACCCGGACTTCACCGACGCGGGCTTCGATCCGACGAAGGTGGACACCATCGAGTTCTTCGGAACCAACTGGTGCGGCGGCGGGACGGACTTTGTCGACCTCCGCGACGTCCGGCTCGTCATCCCGTCGGTCGAGACCATCTGTGGTGACACGAACTGCGACGGTGTCGTCGACTTCTTCGACATCGATCCGTTCGTGACCGCGCTGGTCGGCGGCCAGGCGGATTGGGAAACCCAGTTTGGCTGTGACTACGTCATCGCCAACGACATCAACCAGGACGGCGTGGTCGACTTCTTCGACATCGACCCGTTCGTCAGCCTGCTCGTCGGCGGCGGCAGCTGCGGTTCGTAACACGCCGTCACAACGCGCGGCTTAGGACCGCGCAGGTCTGAAATCAGTCACCCTGGGGCTGGTCGGTGATACGCTCACCGGCCAGCCTCTTTTTTCGGACCTTACCTGCTCACGCCGCATTCCAAAGGAGATTCGCCGTGGCCCAGCGGTCTGCC
>CAZCKC010000039.1:0-2917 GCA_964499235.1 uncultured Planctomycetales bacterium
GAGCCGCCTTCCTGGTTCCGCTGGGCGGCCACGTCGACCCGCTCCGACCAGAACCGCGCGCCCAATTGCTCCGCCAGGTCGTTCACGAACGCCTCGTCCGCGTCCGCTTCCGCCCCGCGCAAGCCATGGTGCAGGTGCGCAAAGTCAAACCGCCAGTTCAGCTCGCGCTCTACCGCGAGGCCCGCCATCGCGTGCGCGAGCAGCGTCGAATCCGCCCCGCCCGAAACGCCCAGCACCCAGCGGCTGTTCGGCTCCAGCAGCTGACGCCCATCCAACCAGTCGGCGAGCTGCCCCAGGAACGTGTTCCACGGCACGGCAGGACTCCGGTGCGCATTCAGCGTCGCGGCCTGCATTCGGCGGCGCCACGCGGGCGGCCCCCCGAATTCTTGCGAGCCCGGCATTCTAAACGGGCCGCGCCACCGCTGGCAAAGCTTTGGGGTATTTCCCGAGCGCGCCCCTCCGCGGGAGCACCGGCGGTGGCCGCCGCCCGCCGCGCCGCCTAGCATGAAAGGCCGCCGCCCCCACGGTCCGCATCGAACCCGGAGCCCCCGTGCGCTCGATCCTGAAGGTCTACCGCGACCAGCCCTGCGACGGGCCGACCAACATGGCCCGCGACGAGTGCCTGCTGCACGACCCGGATACCGCGCCGGCCGCCCTGCGCCTGTACACCTGGTCCGAGCCCACGCTCAGCCTGGGATACTTCCAGCCGATCGCCGCCCGCGCCGCGCAGGACCCCGCCGTCCAGGCCCTGCCCGTCGTCCGTCGCCCGACCGGCGGCGGGGCGATCCTCCACGACCAGGAGATTACCTACTGCCTCGTCGTCGCGCCGCCGCTGCCGATCACCGCCCAGGCCCCCCTCGTGCTCTACGAGCTCGTCCACGCGGCCTGGCGCGACGTGCTCGTCCAGGCCGGCATCCCGGTCGCCAGCGCGCCGGAAGACTTCCCGCTCCCCTCGCCCCGCAGCGGACCCTTCTTCTGCTTCGAAAAGCCCGGGCGCACGGACCTGATCGTCGGCCAGCAGAAGCTCCTCGGCAGCGCGCAGCGCCGCATTCCCCCCGGTTTGGCGCCCCGCGTGCCTGCGGCCGGCCGCGTGCTCCAGCACGGCTCACTCCTCCTCGCCCAGCGGTTCGCCGCCCATCCCGGCCACAACCTCGCCCTCCCGCTTTACAGCGAGCGGACCGAGCAGTGGATCGCCCAGTTCATCTTTCAGCTCGCCGCCCGCCTCGACCTCGAGCCGGTGCCGGCCACGTGGTCGGCCGCCCAGCTGGAAGACGCCGCCGAGCGGGCCGAACGCTACGCCGGCGACGCCTGGACCGCCCGCCGCTGAGCCGCATTCACCGCGGTTGGCACCCGCGTTACCATCTGCGGCATGAGTTACGAGGTCTATGCTGGATCGCGGCCGGGCAAACCCGTCCTCGCCCTGACGGTCGCCGGGATCATCATGGGCGTGACGGTGCTGCTGGCCGGGTGGCAGGTCTACGCCGCCCGGGCCCCGCAGCGGCCGATCCGCATCGCCGGCACGCCGCTGATCGTCCAGCCGCCGAGCCGGTGGGTGCAGGACCCGCGCGACCCGCGGGTGCTTTACCTTCCGGCCCCGCAGAACCTGCAGGCCGCCGGCATCCGCTTCCTCAAGGAGATCGAGCTCGAGTTCGTACCCGGCGCCGGCCGCCCCGAGTTGCCCGCCGAATCGACCGCGTCCCGCCTCGGCAACCTGCCCGCCGCGGACCTGCCGATCCTCACGCAGCAGTTCAGAAACGCTCCCGTGCAGGTGGCGGCCGGCAAGCGGGTCGCGATCACGCCGCGCGGTGACCGGATCGGGATCGAGATGACGGCCGTCCTCGTCGGCGAGATGTTCAACGCCCGCGAGTTCGAGGACGAGCTCGACCACTTCGCCGCCACCGTGCGGCTCGCGGAAGGGGCGTCGCTGGTCGGGCCGGTCGCCGTCCTGGAACACATCGGCGTGTCAGCCGAGCTCGACGGCGGGCTCGAAGCCCAGCTTCCCCGCCTGACCGAGCAGCCCGCCGGCTATCTTCAGGGCGGTAGCGACCTTTTCAGCGGCTACCGGATCGAGCTCTTCCGCACGTGGCTCGCCACCGGGCGGCGTCCGATTGACTTGCTCGAGCAGGTCGCCACGGACGTGCGGAACGGGCCGCCGCCCACCAGCGTCGAGCTTGTCCGCAGCGCGCCGAGCCCCCGCATCTGGCGGCTCGACAACCCGGGGCGCCCGGGACAGCCGCGGCGCCTGTGGCTGGTGGTCGATCAGCCGAGCGCGGCGCTGCTGATCACGCTCGACGCGACCGAGACCGGCGCGGCCGGCGGTGACGCCGCGGTCGCGCAATTGCTGGAAACACTGACCATCAACCCGCTGCCCGAGCTCGAAGAGCTGGCCGGCCTCGAGCGGCGCGGCGCCGCCCTGGTCGAAACGGTCCAGCGTGACGGGCTGCGGCGCTATTGGGCGCCGCGTGAAGAGGAGTCGTTCTTCCAGCTCGTCGGCGGCGACCAGGTCGGCTTCGAGGCCACCTATCGCAGCCCGCTGGATGGGGAGCCGTTCGCATTCCGTGGGCTCGGCGTGCTACGGATCGGCGATCGCAAGTTCGAGACCGAGTACAACGTGGCCAACCGGCTTGAGCAGCATCGCCAGCTGGTCGTGATCAGCAACGTCGGCGCGCGTTCGCCGAGCCCGCTGCTGACCTCGGAGATCGCCCAAGCGAGTGCCGATGCGGAGGTGACCGTCGCGCTGACCCGCGCCGACGCGGTGCGCGACAACCGCTTTGAGCCGCCGGCCAACTTCGTCCCGTCCCCCGTCTCCGAAGTCATCGAGCAGCGGGTGGCCGCTTCTGAAGATCCCAACGCCGCCGTGATCGTGAGTGGGCTCGACTGGACACGAACCCGCCCGACGACGGTGTGGCTGCGCCCG
>CAZCKC010000039.1:3017-25203 GCA_964499235.1 uncultured Planctomycetales bacterium
CGTGAGTGGGCTCGACTGGACACGAACCCGCCCGACGACGGTGTGGCTGCGCCCGCTGCCGCCGACGGCGGACGGGCTGGACCGGCTCCTCTTGTTGAGCGACCTGGGGGGTTCCCCGCAGACGATGGCCTTCGACGAAGACGGGCGGCTCCAGTGGCTCGAGACCGATTGGCTGACGATGCGCCGCATTTCCGCCGCCGAGGCCCGCGCCCGTTTCCCGCAGCTGCGAAACCTGTCCTGGCGGCGCGGCCGATAGCGCAGAGCGGAGTGCCGATTGCCCAGACAGCTAGCGCGAACCTATGATTCCCGCGTCGCGTCGGCAAACGCTGAGGAGAGCCGTTCATGCCGGTGATGAAGACAGCCGACCTCGGCGTCTCGAATCTGGAGGCGCGCCCGGCCGGTGCGGGGGCGGCGGTCGTATCCCCGCGCGGCACGCCGGCCGACGGGGTAACGGCTGACGGCCTCCGGTGGCAGGTGTGTTCCGCCTTCGGCGCGACGCTACGGCGTGTGTCGGCGACGTTCTGGCAGAACCCCGCCGACCAAGCTTGGCAGGTGATCAAGCGGAACCCCGTCCGGACCGTTTATCGTGCCGAGATCGCGGGTCGCAGCTACTTCCTGAAGTACTATTTCCAGCGGGGCTGGCGCCACCAGCTGAAGGCTTGGCTGCGCCCCGGCGGCTGCCGCGCCGAGTGGCGTAGCGCGCTGTTCGCCCGGGCCCACGAGATCCCCGCGGTCGTGCCGGTGGCCGCCTGCTTCGAGCTCACCGTCGAAGGTCGGCCGGCCGCGCTGCTGATCACCGAAGCCGCCGAGCCGGCCGAGAACCTCAGCGACTTCTGGAAGGTTCTTCAGACCGATGAGCAACCCCGGCGGCGCCGAGCCGACATGCACGCCCTGATTGAGCATCTCGCAGCGTTGATCGCCCGCGCGCACCAGGCCGGCCTGGAGCACACCGACCTCCACGCCGAAAACGTGCTTGTGCAACGCATCGCGCGGCAGCAGTACAAGCCACTGCTGGTCGACCTGCAGGGCGCCCGGATCGGCGTCCCGGTCCCCGACCGCGCCGTCGTCCGCAACCTCGCGCAACTCAACCAGTGGTTCCGCCGCCACGCCAGCCTCGCGCACCGGTTGCGCTTCCTGCGCAGCTACCTGCGCTATCGCGAGGAGCTCGAGTACAGGCTGCCGCACGCCCGGCCGCTGACGCTCGACTTCCGCTCGCTCGTCAAGGCAATCGAGCGCGAGGCAATACGGCATGCGGCCCGGCTGGCGCGGCAGCGCGACCGGCGCGCGATGCGCAGCGGGCGGTATTTCACCAAGGTCCGCCTGCCCGGCGGCTGGCGCGGGATGGCCTACCGGGGGTCGAAGCGCGACTTGGATTATTCGCCCGCCTCACGCTTCCAGCTCCCGCGGCAATGGTGGGAGAAGCAGCTCCGCAAGACCAGCCTGTTGAACAACGGCCACGCCTACAAGGAATCGCACTCGGCCGACGTCCGCCGCGTTGTTTTCCCGGTCGACGCTGAAACGCAGCTCGCGGCGGTCTTCAAGCGGCCCCGCCCGCGGAATTGGCGTCGCCGGCTGCGGATGTGGCTCGGCGTGTCGCGCAGCCGCCGCGGCTGGCAGACGGCCCATCGGCTGCTGAACCGGCACCTGCCGACGCCGCGCCCGCTGGCGTTCATGGAGCGCCGCAAGTGGGGCGTTGTACAGGACAGCTTCCTGCTGACCGAGCTCGTTGACGGCGCCATCGATCTCGAGGCCTTCCTCAAGCGCGAGCACGTGGCCCGCGCCCGCCGCGGCTGGCACCGGCTGAAGCGCGAACTGGTCGCGCTGGTGGCGTCGCGGCTGCGCGATCTGCACGCGGCTGGCATTCGCCACCGCGACTGCAAGGCCAGCAACCTCCTCATCGTCGACGACGAGCGGTGCGACCTGCTCTGGACCGATCTTGACGGCCTGCAACTGGTCGGCACCGTGCGGCGGGAACACGTGGACCGCGCGCTCGTCCGGCTGGGGGTCAGCGTCGCGGCCTGTCCGGGGATCACGCGCACCGATCAGGTCCGCTTCCTCAAGGCGTTCGAGCGGGCGTTTGGCCTGCCGCCGACGGCCTGGCGAGAGACGCTGCGGCGGCTTGTCCCGCTGGCGGCCGACAAGCACCGCGCCCTCGAGCGGCGTCAGGCGTGGAAGCGGAAGAAATACGGCCGGTCCTGAACGCGGTGATCCGTTTCGGCGGGGCAGCGACTGATGCGGTGCCGGCCCGCGACCGGCCGACCTGCTTTCCCACCCAACTCGAATCGGCCCGCTTCAGGAGGCGGCGGCCTGCCAGTTGCGGGGCTGCGGCACAAACGCCTTGTCGGTCAGGCCGCAATCGGCAGCAAACTGCGCAATCTCGACGATCTTGTCGAGGCAACTCAGGTCATCGTGCGTGTCCGTCCCGATTGCAACCCGGACGCGGTGCTGCGGGAGCAGCTTGAACCAGGCGTGGTGCTGATCGAAGGGCATCTGCTTGGGACTGAGCTCGTACACGAGCCGAGCGTTGGCCATCGTTCGGACGACCTGATCGATTGACGTGTTGGGAAACTGCTCGCGGACGTCGGTATGTGCGAGGATGATCGGGCAAGGGAACCGCTTGGCCTGGTTGGCGAGCGTCGTCAGCCCCGCCCAGTCGAGGTTCTCGAACAGCACGTAATCGATGCCGTCGAGTTGCCGCATCAGCGCCGGCATGAAGTCCTTGTTGAGCGACCAGTTGATCTCGGCCCCACAGTAGAGGTCCAGCTTCCCGCTCCAGCGCTGCCGCGCGGCGTCGATCTGCTGGCGATAGTCGCGGAGCTCGTTCCCGAAGACGCGCTCGTACTCACGCTCGCTCTTGATCGGGCGCGAAGACGGCGTGTTGAATAGGTGGTCGGCGAACCCCACCCCGGCGATCGGGGCGTCCAACTCGCAGTGGGCAACGCACAACTCGTCGATCGTGTACGCCCCGTCGCTAAACGGCGTGTGGTTATGCAGGTTCAAAAGTGGCTGCAACATGGTGACGGCATCCCCAGAAATCAGGCGGCGCGGTGCAAGGGCACATTCACGCAGTGGCGAAACCGATTACCGTCCGAGACGATTCCCGGAAGCAGCAGCTTGATCGTGGCCGGGAGGCCCGAACTCCACAATCATTTCAGTAACCGGCGACGCCATCGATCCGACCCCCCGGAAATCGGATGCGATCGGTCAGGTCTATCTGACCAACCAACCGCCAATAATGTTCTCGGTATACTAGCGTAATGTTCAGAAACGGGCCAAAACGGCCCAATCGCGGGGCAAGCGTCCGCTAACTAAGTCTCTGCCAGACAAGCGATTAGGCGCCGGGACCGCGTCCGCGAATTTCCATGGGAATTTTTTGCCGGGCTCGAACTGTTTTCCTCGGCGGAGCGTATCTATTGGCGTGAGCACGACGCTCACACTAGTAAGCGTCTCCTCCTCTTCCCGGTCCCGCGGCTGTGTCGACCCCCCTCGGCACGGCCGCGGGGTTTTTTACGCCCGCTACGGCCGGGTGAATGCTGCCCGGAAAAGACGACGCGCTGTGTCGTTAAGCCGCGCGGCGCGGCGCGGCGAGACGGCGGTTCGACCCGCCGAGGGGCAGGGACACCGCCATCGGCCGCTGTATGAGCCGGCCAGGCATCATCGTAGACTGCCCAGCATGCACCGCAGCGTTCCATCTGTCCGATTCATCGCGCTGGCCCTCCTACTTACCACGGCGGCAGGGACAAACAGGGCTGAGGTTCGAGCCATCCCCGCCGACGCGGTCAACGCGACCGGCTGGCCAGAGACGCTTTCGCTTCGCAGGACGTCGCCCACCGGCCGCTTCCTCGCAATCTTCGACCCGGATCGTCCGCTCGGCCTGCTCGTCCGCGAGGCGTCTGGCGCTCCTGACCAGGCTGACCAGACCTACCGGCTGATCGGAAAGTCGCCCGCCGCTGAGCCCGCCCTTTGGCCGACCCGCGCCCGCTTCATCGCGTTCGATCCGCCGCCGTTGTTCGAGTTGAGCGCCTGGCCGGCCGAAGCGCGCCCGGTCGCATCGCTCGAAGCCGTCGGCCCCGGCGAGACGCGGGCCTGGCTCGCGGTGCCACCCGGAACCCCGCCCACACTCGCGACCTGGTGGCAGCTCGCCGGCCGGCAGCCGGTCGCCCGCTTCGATGTGCTCCTGCAACAGGGCGCGCTGCGCTATTGCCGGGTCACGAAGCTCGCGGACGTCACGCCGCTCGACCCGACGTGGCCGGTGCAGGCCTGGCCGACGCCGTACGAGCGGCTGACCGGCGGACGGCATTCACGGGTGACGCGGCGCACCGGCGAGTTGGTCGAGATCGCCGCGGTGCCCGAGCTCCCCGGCGCGAGCGGCCTGCACGTCGACTTCACCCGCGGATCCGTGTTCGTCGGACAGGGAACCATCGAGCGCAGCGGCCGCCTTTTTTGGACCGTGCGAATCTTGCAGGAAGAAATGCCGGATACCGCGGCCGCCGCCAATGCGGAGCGGCCGGAAGGCGCCCGAACAACCGGCATTGCCATCGGTGACCGAGCGGTCATCCGAACCCCGGCCGACAGCGCGGGCAGCGCGTTCGCGGCGCGTCTCTTCGCGGTTGAGGAGACCGGCCTGCTCCTGAACGCCGGTGCCCGCGACGGCGTCCGCCTCGGTGAGCAGCGGCAAGCATTCCGGGACGGGCAGGCAATCGCGACCGTCGAGGTCGTTCGCGTGCAGCAGAGCTACGCCCGGCTGAACGTCATTTCCGAGACCACCCCGCCGCAGCCGGGCGACCGCATCGCCCGCGAGCCGCCCGGCGACCCCACGCCGCGCGGGACACTCACCGCGGTGACCGATTCGGGATTGTTTGCCTTCCGCCCGTTGCACCCGAGTCGACCCGGGGAGATGCTGTCGCTTCGGGATGCGAACGGCGAGCTCGGATTGGCATTGGTTCTGTGGCGCGCGGATGGGCAGGGCGGCGGCTGGTGTCTGCCGGACACGTTGCAGCGGCCGCCGACGGTGGGCACCGCGGTGTTTGCCCCCACCTTCGCGACCGCGGTTGAGGAGTGAGTGATGGGTTTGCAGCTCTCGTATCACGCGATTACCTGGGGGCCGGACACGCTCGGCGCGATCAAGGACATCTCCGACGCCGGCTTTCGTGGCATCGAGTGCTTCACGCAGGTCGCCGATCAGTACGCGGATCAGCCCGCGCTCTTTCAGAAGGTGCTGGCCGACCACGGGCTCCGGCTCGTCGCCCTTTACGGCGGTGGCGGCATGCTGAAGGAAACCCGCGCCGCCGACATCGAGGCCAACCACCGCGTCGCGGATTTCCTAGCCGCCGTCGGCGCGGACCGCATGATGCTCGGCGGCGGTGATCGCCGGCGTGATGCGGCCGGCAACGACCACTACACCGACGACGACCTCAAGGAGTTGGCCGAGACGCTGAACCAGATCGGCGAGCGCACGCTCGCAGTCGGCGTGAAGGCCTGCTACCACCCGCACATCGACACGCTTGGTGAGGAAGCCGCCAACGTCGACCGGATCTTCGAGCTGACCGACCCGCAGCGTGTCTTCGCCGGCCCCGACCCGGCGCACCTGCTGCTCGGCGGCTACGACCCGCTGGCGTTCTTCGAGCGCTATTTCGACCGGATCGCCTACACGCACATCAAGAACGTGCCAACCCGCTACACCGCCGCCAACTGGCGGGCCGAGCTGAAACAGCAACAGCAGTCGGCGGCCGGCGGCGACGCCGCGACGCAAATCGTCCCGATCTTCTGCGAGCTCGCCGACGGCCAGATCGACCTCGCAGCACTCGTGAAACTCCTGCAAGACCGCGGCTACGACGGCTGGGTGACGACCGAGATCGACGCCACGCAGCAGCCGACCCCCCGCGATTCGGTCGCCGCCAATGCCGATTTCTGGCGCGCCCAGGGCCTCGCCCTCGGCTCGTAGGGCGCACGCCGAAAACGGTCTCCCGCGCCGCAAAAATTGAGCCGCCCGCCCCCGCGGCTATAATGTCCTCGCTGCCACCGAAGCGCGAGGACGTAGCTCAGTCGGTAGAGCAGCGGCCTTTTAAGCCGCGGGTCCAGGGTTCGAGTCCCTGCGTCCTCATCCATCACATTCTCGTCCCAGCAGCGCTCCCTTCCCCGCGCGCAGGAGAGCACGCATGAAGCGACGAGCAACACCCGGATCCCAGAGCGTGCGTCTGTTGACACTGGCCTTGCTGCTGAGCAGCCTGAGCACCAGCGGGTGCTTCGAATCCTCCCGACAGCGCGACGGCACCCGAGGCAATACCGACCCGCAACCACGCCCCGCCGCCGACCCGCCAACACGCCCCGCCGCCGACCCGCCAACACCCGAACCCGCGAGCGGCACCGAGCAAAACGCAACGCCACCGCCTACCAACGCGGGCGACGCGTATCTGCGCACCGGCCTGAACGACTTCGGCTTCGCCCTCTACCGCCAGCTCGCCGACACCTCAAACGAAAACCTCTTCTACTCGCCACTCAGCGTTGCCGAAGCACTCGGCCTCGTCTACGCCGGCGCGGCTGCCGAGACCGCCACCGAGCTACGCGACGCCTTTCAGTTTCCAAGCGACGCGGCCGCGCTCGGGCAACAACTACGCTCCTTCGAGCAGCGCCTCACCGACCAGGCCGGCGAAGACCCGCCGCACTTCACCTTCACGATCGCCAACGCCGCCTGGGTCCAGTCCGGCTTCACGCTCCGCGACGCCTACCGACGCACAGTCGCGGAATCGTTCGCCGCGCAGGTCGCGGCCGTCGATTTTCAATCGTCCCCCGAAGCCGCCACCCGCACGATTAACCAGTGGGTCGCCCGGCAAACCAACGACCGCATCCGCGAGCTGATGAACCCGGCTTCGATTCGCCCCGAGACCCGCCTCGTGCTCACCAACGCGGTCTACTTCCTCGGCAGCTGGGAGCGCCCCTTCGACCAGCAGCTCACCCGCCCCGGCCCGTTCACCACCGCGGCCGGTGAGTCTGTCGAAGTCCCGCTGATGCGCCAGACCGCCCGCTTTCGATATGCTGAGTTCGACGGCGGCCAGGTGATCGCGCTGCCTTACAAAGGTGAAACCCTCGAGCTCGTCGCGGTCCTGCCCACCGAAGGCCAGCCACTGCGAGCGCTCGAGTCCACGCTCACCCCGGCGCGGCTCGAGGAATGGATCGCCGCGCTGCAGCCCGAACGGGTCCACGTCGTCCTGCCGAAGTTCACCGTGAAATGGCGCGACCAGCTGAACCAGCCGCTGAAAGCGCTCGGCGTGCGGGCTGCGTTCGATCCCCAGGCCGCCGACCTCGACCGCATCGCGCTCGACGCCCAACTCTATGTCGCCCTCGTCGTCCACGAGGCCTTCGTCACCGTCGACGAGCAGGGAACCGAGGCCGCCGCCGCGACCGGCGTCGGTATCGCCATCACCTCCATCGACCCGCAGCGCCCCAAGGCGTTCATCGCCGATCGCCCGTTCCTGTTTCTCATCCGCGAACGGACGACCGGCGCGGTCCTCTTTGTCGGCCGACTGGTCCAGCCCGAGCCCTGATCGCGACCCCAGGCGTCGCGATGTTTTTCAGCCCGCGCACGCGACGCGGCGACGTTCGGCGGCTAAACTCCAAATTCCGGGTCGAAAGATCCACGACCGAGCACGGCCGACACACACGGGCCGCCACCACTGGGAAGCGGATGAGCGAGACGATCGAGTTCAGCGCCGACGACATTCCGCGCACGCACCCGCAGCTGCCGCGGACGCTCTACTGGGAAGGGGGCGCCGACGGCCAGCTCGTACTCCTTGACCAGACCCGGCTGCCAGCCGAGGTCGTCATGCTTCCCTGTCGCGACGCCGCGACCATCTGGGAAGCGATCAAGATGCTCCGCGTCCGCGGCGCGCCAGCGATCGGCGTCGCGGCCGCCTACGGCCTCTGCCTCGGAACGCGGGAGCACCGCGCCGCGCCGCGCACGCAGTTTCTGGCGGCCGTCGACGAGGTTGCCGATTACCTGAACGGTGCGCGCCCAACGGCGGTGAACCTGGCCTGGGCGCTGCGCCGCGTCACGGCGGTGGCCAAGGAAACAGAGGGCGATGGCCCGGTACGCTGGGCCCGCATGCTCAGCGAGGCCCACGCGATCACCCGCGAGGACGCCAAGCGCTGCCGCAAGATCGGCGAGCACGGCGCGGCGCTGATTCCGGAAGGCGGCCGGGTGCTGACCCACTGTAACGCCGGTGCGCTCGCGACGGTCGCCTATGGCACGGCGCTGTCGCCGATGTATGTCGCCCACGAGCAGGGGCGGCGGTTCAGCGTGTTCGCGGACGAGACGCGGCCGCTGTTACAGGGAGCACGGCTGACGGCCTTCGAGCTGGCGGCCAGCGGTATCGACGTGACCGTCCTCTGCGACGGCGTCGGCGCGAGCCTGATGCAGGCCGGCGGCATCGACCTGGTCGTGGTGGGGGCGGACCGGATCGCGGCCAACGGCGACACGGCCAACAAGATCGGCACCTACAGCCTGGCGGTGGCGGCGCGGCACCACGGGATCCCGTTCTACGTGGCGGCCCCCTCGAGCACCTTCGACCTGCGCGTGGCGGATGGGAGCCAGATTCCGATCGAGCACCGGTCGGACGAGGAGGTGCGGCGGGGATTCGGAACCGAGACCGTGGCCGGCGCGGCCCGCTGTCTGAACCCGGCGTTCGACGTGACGCCGGCGGCGCTGATCGCGGGAATTATTACGGAAATTGGGGTCCTGGAACCGGTAACGGCCGAAAGAATATCGGGTTTTTTCGGTTCTGGGGGTTGAAATGGGTTGCGGAGTACTTACACTTCCGACCGAATTTGCGGCGCGGTCAACAGATCTGGGTACGCCCGACTCGGGAGTGGGCCCAACTCCGCAGATCGATGGACGGCCGTA
Source organism: uncultured Planctomycetales bacterium (assembly GCA_964499235.1). Classification (GTDB taxonomy): domain Bacteria; phylum Planctomycetota; class Phycisphaerae; order UBA1845; family Fen-1342; genus JAFGRR01. The sequence goes on from CAZCKC010000039.1 coordinate 11,917, forward strand.
GGGTAGATCCATTCTGGTTGGTCGGTGCGTTGCCGGCCGCGGGGTCGAATTATCTTGTGGCTGAGTTTTCTGTGCTAGGAGGCTCACTTATGAAGACTCGTCTTTGGATGAAGGGCGCACTGATCAGCATGTGCGTCGGCAGTCTCGCCAACGTGCTGTTCGGCGACGGGTGCCTTGATACCGTGATTCAGCGCATCCTGGTTTCGGTCGCGATTGACTAGTCAGGGCGTGGCTCACGCTCAGCATTGCATTTGATTGCAAGGGAGAAACGAATGAAGGCAAAGCTTTCGAAAGTGTTGCTGGCCCTGACCTCGGGCGCGGTCGCGCTCCAGCTCGGCGGCTGCGGTGGTGGTTTCGGGTGGGTCGCGAAGATGTTCGGCGACGCGCTCGGCGACACCCTCGCGTTCAATGTATTCCTCGACTAAATGGGTGATGTCCATCCCGACGGGTGTCGGGTCCGTCCCGATGCCCAGGGAAGCTAGGAGAAACAAATGGCCAAGAAATACCTGTCGCTGACCGCGTTGGCCGCTGCTGGCGCGACGCTTTTCCAGGGTTGCTTCGGCAACTTCATCGATGGCTTCCTGAACGAAGGCTTCTCGTTCGGTGGTCCGGCGTGGATCGATGTCGTGCTCGACGTCGTTCGCGAAGACCTCTTCAGCTAAGCCGCAACCCACGGTCACCGCTGAGGTGACGACGGCCCCCGCCCGCGCGCGATCAGTGGCCTGGGCACCTCAGCGACGAGATTGAATCGTCACGGTTAGACTCGCGACAATCCCAGCCACGGCGCGGTCGGCGGGATTGTCGGCTCAAACAAACGACGGAGAGTTGGACATGAAACGAACTGCCATTTTTGCCATGCTCTGCGGCGGCATTCTGCTGCAGTCGGGCCTGTCGTGCCTGGGCGTCCCCGTCCAGGGTGCACCGATTTACGCGGCCGGCGACGTCTTCACGGCGATTCAGAACTTCGTTGGGGGCCTCGGCCTCGCGGTGTAAGGTCTGTCGCCAGACATCTGGCGGCCCGTGCTCAGACCCGAGCCCGGACCGCCGACCACAACGGTCGACGGGACCTTCTCTTCTTCCGGAGAGTAGGTCTCGTTTTTTGCGCCGCCCGCGTTGCGCCCCCGCGATCAGGCGCCGTGGGCCTTGTAGGCCACCAGGGGCTCGCGTACACTTCGCTCGAACAATGACTGACGGCTGGCACCGCCAGCGCAACCGCGGAGAGCATGGCAATGAGACGAGCTCCGAAGTGGGTGACGATCGCGGCCCTCGCCACCAGCGGGACGCTGTTCCAATTTAATTGCGTGCCGGTCGTCGTCGACGGCACCCTCGGCACGCTGGATTTCTGCACGATCCTCAACTGCGAGGGCAGCACCTTCTTCGACTTCTGCGGCGGCCCCAACCCGCTGCTGGTCGATTGTCCCAACTTCATGGCGGATGAAGACGGCTGACACGCCACCCGGCGGCCAGGCGCCCCGGCGCGGCAACGAGGTTTTGCATCAGGTACGAGGATGTTGTGATGAAAACGAAGTACCGCGTGTTGCGCACGGCGGCGTCGCTGAGTGTCGGCGGCTGTCTGCTGCAGTTGGGCGGTTGTTTCGGCCTGGGCGCCGTCACGAACGTGCTCAGCGATATCAACCCCTGCGGGACCATTTTGAACTGCGACCCCGACACGTTCGATTTCGTCACGTCCGGCTACGAAGGCCCGGGCGCTGACCCGGAGGTCGACTTCAACTGCACCTTCCCGCCCTTTTGTGACGGCCCGATCGTTGCCCCCGACCCGAATATCGATGTATTTGGCGGTGAGGTCATCGGCGGCGACGGCTGACCCGGCCATCGCCCGCTTCGAAACGCAACAACGGCTCAGCCCGCCTACGAGCGGCTGAGCCGTTTTTTTACCGGTATTGAAGCTGCGAGCCGCCCCGGCCCCCGGCTATCATCCCAGCACCGGGGACGACGTTCGTTCGCCCGGCATGCGCGTGCATCTCCTTGAGTCCGTCGATGGGTTGGGCTTGCAAGCATCGTTGGGCCAGCGGGCTGCTCTGGCTCGGGCTGCCGCTCGCCGCCGCCGCCCAAACCGGCTCGCTCGAGGTCGCCAGCCGCCTGCCGCAGAACAACGAGGTCGGCCTGCTCATCCGCGAGCTCGAAACCGCCGTCCAGCGCGAGGACTACCGCCTCGTCGTCCGCCTCGCCGACCAGTTCTTCGACCTGCCGGCCTCGCTCGTCAGCCGCGCCGGCAGCCAGACCTACTACCCCGCCATCGAACAGGTCAACCAACTGCTCGAACGGCTGCCTCCCGCCGGCGTCGCCATCTACCGCCAGCTGCACGACGCCGCCGTCGCCGCCGCGCTCGCAGACGCCCAGCAGGCGCACGATCCCGCCGCACTGCGGGCGCTCTTCGAGCGCTACCGCCTCAGCAGCCACTGGCCCGCGCTCGGCGAAACCCTCCTCGGCTACGAGCTGGCCGTCGGCAACTACGTCGACGTGCTGCGCATCTGCCAGCAACTGCTGGCGGCCGCGCCATCGGACCCGCCCCTGACCTTTCGACTCCGCCTGCGCCAAGCCGTTGCCCTCGCGCAGGTCGGCGCCGGCAACGCCGCGAACGAGGTCATCACCCAATTGAGCGCCGACCCGCCGCCCAACGTTCGTGACCAGCAGCAACTCGCCGCCGTCGCCGACTGGCTCGCGGCCCGCGGCAGCTTCACCGACGGCGGCGCCACCCGGCCCGCCGACCTCACGCCACGCTTGCTCTGGCAACGCGACCTCGAGCGCGACGAGCGCGAGGGCTACCTCGAGCCGGCCGCCGTGCTCGCCGACCTGGCCCGCGACCTGCGCAGGGTCCCGCTCCAGGCCGGCCGACAAGTCGACGACGTGTTGCTGGTACGGGCCCGTGACCACCTCTGGGCACTCGACGCCGTCACGCTCCTGCCGCGCTGGGATGCCGCCAGCGGACCCAGCGCAGTCGGGAGCGTCGATGCGCTGCGCGGCGCCGGGCCGATCGACGAGTTCCGCGGCCGCTCGCAGGCCGTCCTGCACCTTTTCCACGACACGCTCCGCCACGCGCTCGCGGTCGATGCCGAACGTTGCTACACGCTCGAGGCGGTCGAGGTCCCCGGCGAGGACCACCTGACGTTCAATAACCCCTTCGGCGGGCGCTTCGGCGGCTGGCGCCGCCAGCAGGAGCTCCGCCCGCCCCTCCGCAACGAGCTCGTCGCCCGCGACATCAGCGACGGCACCATCACCTGGCGCCGCGGCGCCAGCGTCCGCGACGGACTCAGCGACACCATGTTCCTCGCCACGCCCGCGGTCCTCGACGGTTTCGTCTACGTGCCCGCCTGGCGCGAGAACGAGCTCCGCCTGCTCGTCTTCGCCGCCGACACCGGCAAGCTCGAGGTCGAGCTCCTGCTGATGGCCGGCCCGCTCTTTCCCCGCATCTACGGTGGTGAGTACGCGCTCTCCGCCGACGCCGGCACGCTCTACGTCCAGACCGGCGCCGGGCTCGTCGCCGCCCTCGAGCGCGCCGCCCTCAACAGCCTCGCCGCCCGCACCGATCGTGAAGACCCCGTCGTCCGCTCGGCCGCCGCCTGGCAGTGGGCCTACCTCTACCCGCAGGACCCCGACCTCGCCCGCCAGCGCGGCCTGAGCAGCCTCGTCGAAAGCTCGCCGGCCAAACCCCTGTTGGTCGGCGACTTGCTGATCGTCGCGCCGCTCGATAGCCGCGACCTGCTCGCCATCGATCGCTTCGCCGGCGAGCTCCGCTGGCGCCGCTCGCAACAAGTCGGCACCCGCCTCGTTGGTGCGACCGACCAGGCCCTGCTCTTCGCCGATGCCCGGATCTCGGCCGTCGATCCCACGGACGGCCAGACGATCCTCTGGCGTTCTGTCCCCATCCGCCTCGTGGGCCGGCCCCTGGTCACGGCCGAAGAGATCGTCGCCCCCACCGACACCGGGCTCGTCCGGATCGACCCCCAAACCGGAAAAGTCATCGCCGACCAGTGGCCCGCACTTCAGGCCGGGGCGCCCGCGCTGCCCGGCGCGGTCAACCTGGTCGCCGGCCGCGACGCTACCTTCGCCGTTTCACCCCACCAGGTCGTCAAGCTGCCGGCGCCCGCCGCCGCGGTCGCAGTGACCGGCGTCCGGGCCGAGTTCGCCCAGGCCATGCGGGCCGCCAGCGCCGGCGACTTCGCGACTGCGCGCACGCGCCTCGCCACCCTGCGCACCGCGGCCGAGCGCTCGCCGATCCGAGCCGCCGCCCGCGCCCAGGAAATCGAGCTCCTCTTCGCGATCGCTGACCGTGCCGCTGACGAAGCCGAGCGCGAGGCCGCCCTCACCGCCGCGGTCGCGCTCGCCGAAACCCGCGTCGAGCAGATCCGCACGCGCCTGCGCCTCGCCACCTGGCTCGAGCAGGCCGCCCGCCACGCCGACGCCTGGAAAAGCTATCAACAGGTGCTCCTGACGGCAGAACCGACGCTCGTCCCGTTCGAAACCGTCCGCCTGCAAGGCGTGCGCGCCGCTTGGCTCACCGCCGAGCGTGGGCTCCGCCGCCTGCTTGCCGCGGCCGCCCCCGACGAGGTCGTCCCCTGGACCAGCCAGCTGGCCGAGAATGCGGTCGGCAGGCCGTCGGCGGTCCGCTTCCGCGTCGCCGAGCTGCTGCCGGCCGGCCCTGCCCGCGACCGCCTCCTCGTCAGCCTGATCCTCGACATGTATCCCTCGCCCGCGTTCCCCGGCCCGCTCGACCACGCCGAGATCATGGCGCAATACCTGCCCGCCGGTGCGGTCGCGAACCTCGAACCCGCGGATCAGCTCAAGCTCGCCCTGATGCGCTGGGAGCTCGCCGTCTCGGTTGGCGACATCCCCGCGGCCGACGATGCCGCCGAAGCGTGGCAAACCGTCGCCGTTGCCAATCCCGCGGCCGCCACCGGCAGCTTCGAGCGCCGCGCGCGCCGCATCGAGGAAGCCCACCAGAAGCTCACCAGCGCCACCGTTCCGCCGCTGAGCAACGTCCTGCTCCGCCGCTGGACCGTCGTCGACCAGGCCCTGCTGCCTCCCGACGCCCAGGCGACTTCCACCGGCATGGGGCTCACCGAGGCCCTCAACGAACGACGCGTCGGCCTGCTCAATCTCTTTACCGGCTACGAACGCTCCCAGGCTACCAGCGGCCTCATTAGCGAGGAGACCTCCGAGCTCGCCCAGATGGACGAGTTCCGCTTCCTCCAAGGCCGCATCCGTCTCCAGCAACAGCTCCGCCGCGGCCGCGACGACAACGAGCTGCAGCGCCCCGTCGTCACCGACGGCCCCCGCGCCGCGATCGCCGTGGCCGGCGGCGTGCTCGCCTATGGCCTCGGCCCCGAGCGACTCGGCGGACAGATGCTGTGGGAGGCGCCGATCCCCGCCTGGAACTACGCCCGCGTCGACCAGGCGCTGCTGGCCGCCAACGCTGACGGCGTCTTCGCCGTCGCCCCGCCCAACACGATCATGCACTTTGGCTGGCGACGCGGCGCGCTGCGATGGCGGGCGACCGTCCCACTCGAACAGGTCACCAGCATCCAGCTCTGGGGCGAGCGCCTGGTCGCACTCGGCGATTACGGCCGCGGCTGCTCGCTGCTGGCCCGCGATGGCAGCGACCACCAGGGTCTCCCCGACGTCGCCGACGCGAGCCCGCTCGGCGCGCTTGTCGCGGACAACAGGCTGCTCACCTGGAATGACCGCGGTTTCGCCGCCTTCGCGCCCGGCGAGCCCGAGCCCCGCTGGCAGGTGCCGCTTCCCCGGTTGCGACGCGTCATGGCCGTGCAGAACGCCCCCCTCGTCCTGGCGCTCGCCGAGCAGGCCTCGGGAACCGACTGGTCAGTCTTGCGCGTCAGCGACGGCGCGTTTCTGCCGAGATTTAAGGGTGACAACCTCGCGATCGAGCAGGCGGTTTCGGACGGCGAGCGCTTTTACCTCGTCGAGCGGGGCGGCGATTTCATCGCCACCCACGACCTCGAATCGGGCGCGCTCCTCTGGCGCGAGCCCTTCGCCGCCGCCGCCCCGTTCACCGCGAGCCAGTTCACTGGCAGCCGGCAATACATCCCGGTGCTGGAGTGGCCCATGGAGCGCCGCCGCCAGGTATCCGTCAAGGACCTGGCCCTCCGGCTGCTCGACAAGCAGACCGGCCAAACCGCCAGCATCCTCGACCCCCAGGCGGGCGAGGCCGCGGCGTGGCCGTTGCGGCCATACTTGAAGGACGCCTCTGACAACGGTCGGGCGGCGGTATACGTGATGCGGAACCTGGTCCTGGTGCAGGCGGGCGATCACCTGCTCGCGTTGGGCAGCCTTGCATCCGATCGTTAACCGGTTGCGCGCGGAGCACACAACAGCCATGCGGATGCAAACACGCAGACAATCATGCGGGCGCACGCTGGTCTGCAGCATCATGCTGGCAGGTCTCCTCCAGCCACCCCACGCCCAGGCCGCCGAGCTCGAGGACCTCCTCGTCCCCGAGCGCCCGGCCGAGATCACGCCCGCCATCGAAGAGTCGGTCGAGCGCGGCCTACGCTACCTGGCCGACAACCAGAACCCCGACGGCAGCTGGCGCTCGGGCGGCCCCGCGGGCGCCTACCCCACCGCCATGACCGCGCTCGCCGGCCTCGCGCTGCTCGCTTCCGGCAGTACCCCCACGACCGGCCCCTACGCCCCGCAGGTCAGCCGGGCGCTTACCTCGATCCTGGCGGCCGCCCGCGCGGACGGCCTCATCGCACGCCTCGAGGAAGAATCCCACTGCATGCACGGCCACGGGTTCGCGATGCTCTTCCTGGCCGAGTGCTATGGCATGGAAGAAGACCCGCGCCGCCAAGCCGAGATCCGCGTCGCGCTGCAGCGCGGCGTCGAGCTCACCGCCCGCAGCCAGAGCGTTCTCGGCGGCTGGCTCTACACGCCCGACTCGCAGGGCGACGAGGGCTCCGTTACCGTCACGCAGGTCCAAGCGCTCCGGGCCGCCCGCAACGCCGGCATCGCCGTTCCGAAAAAGGTCATCGACGAAGCGATGGCGTATCTCGATCGCTCCACGAACCCCGACGGCGGCATCCGCTACCAGGCCCGCGGCGGTGGCGGAAGCCGCCCCCCGCTGACCGCCGCCGCCGTCGTCTGCTGGTTCAACGCCGGCATTTACGAAGACCCCCGCGTCACCCGCGCATTGGAGCTTGTCGAGCGCACGCTCTCGCCGCGCGAAGCCACCGGCGTCGGCCACTACTTCTACGCCCACCTCTACGCCGCCCAGGCGTGGTTCCTGCACAGCGACGAGGAGTGGGTCCCGTACTTCCGCGCCATGAGCCGCCAACTGCTGCAACTCCAGGCCTCCAACGGGGCCTGGCAGGGCGATTCGGTCGGTCCGACCTACGGCACCGCGATCGCGCTGCTCATCCTCCAGCTCCCGTACAAGCATCTCCCGATCATGCAACGTTAGCCCCGTCGCCCCGGCGGCGCCGCCCGGAGAATCTTCATGACATCCGCCGATTCACCTTCCACCACCCCGCCCGCCGCGGACGACGTCCAGGCGCTGCGCCGGCTCCAGAACGCCTACGACGCCATCCGCGGCGAGCTCGGCAAGATCATCGTCGGCCAGGAAGAGGTCATCGACGAGCTGCTCGTCGCACTCTTCGCCCGCGGCCACGTGATCCTCGAGGGCGTCCCCGGCTTGGCGAAAACGCTGATGATCAGCGCGCTGTCGCGCTGCCTCGGCTTGAAGTTCCACCGCATCCAGTTCACCCCCGACCTCATGCCCGCCGACATCACCGGCACCGAAGTCATCCACGAGGATCGCGCGACCGGCAGCCGGTCGTTCCGCTTCCTCCCCGGCCCGGTCTTCACCAACGTCCTGCTCGCCGACGAGGTCAACCGCACCCCGCCCAAAACCCAGGCCGCCCTCCTCGAGGCCATGCAGGAAACCCAGGTTTCCGTCGGCGGCGTCGCCCACCCGATCGACCCGCCGTTCTTCGTGCTCGCCACGCAGAACCCGATCGAGCAGGAAGGCACCTACCCGCTGCCCGAAGCGCAGCAGGATCGCTTCATGTTCAAGGTCTTCGTCCGCTACCCCAGCTACGCCGACGAGTTCACCATCGCCGAGCGCACAACCTCCACCCCGCCGGCCGAACTCCAGGTCGTCCTGGCGGCCGAAGAAATCCTCGCCGTCCAGCAAGTCGTTCGCCAGATCCCGACCGCACCACCCGTGATCCACTTCGCCCTCCGCCTCGTCCGCGCCACCCGTCCCGAAGCACTCACCGAAGAAGGCGAAGGCCCCGCGCTGCCCGCCGAGACCGCCGAGCTCGTCCAGCGCATGGTCACCTTCGGCGCCGGCCCCCGCGCCACCCAGTTCCTGCTGCTCGGCGCCAAGGCCCGCGCGGCCCTCCACGGCCGCTTCCACGTCGCGATCGAGGACATCCAGGCGCTCGCCAAGCCCGTCCTTCGCCACCGCATCATCACCAACTACGCCGCCGAGGCCGAGGGCTACTCCCCCGACCGCCTGATCGACCTGCTGACGGAGCAGGTCCCCACCGACGCCGCCCTGGATGTCAGCCCGCGTGTCCACGAAGCTCTTAAATCCTGACGCCGTCGCCCGCCTGAAAGGGCTCGAGCTCCGCGCGCGCACCGTCGTCTCCGGCGTGCTCTCCGGCCAGCACCGCAGCCTCTACAAGGGCTACAGCGTCGAGTTCGCCGAGCACCGCCAGTACGTCCCCGGCGACGACATCCGCCACGTCGACTGGCGCCTTTTCGGCCGCAAGGATCGCCTCTACATCAAGCAGTACGAGGAAGAGACCAACCTCGCCTGCTGGTTCGTCGTCGACGCCAGCCGGTCGATGAACTACGGCCGCGGCCCGCTCAACAAGTTCGCCTACGCCAGCTGCCTCGCCGCGTCGCTTGCCTACCTGCTCGCCGGCCAGCAGGACGCCTTCGGGCTGCTCGTCTTCGATCAGCACGTCCGCCAGCGCGTCAACCCCGGCACCGGCCGCATCCAGCTCAGCAACGTCATCAAGGTGCTCGAGCAGGCCGAGCCCGACGAGACGACCGAGGTCAGGATGCTGCTCCAGCAGCTGGCCGGCGAGATCCGCCGCCGCAGCATCGTTGTCCTGCTCTCCGACCTGCTCACCGATCCCGCCGACGTGATCGACGGCATCGAGCGCCTCAGCCACGCCGGCCACGAGGTCATCGTCATGCACGTGCTCGACGACGACGAGTGGCGGTTCCCCTTTGACGAGAACGTCCGCTTCGACGGCCTCGAAGGCGATGGCGACGTCCTCGTCGATGCCCAAACCTTGCAGAACGCCTACCTGGCGGCGCTCGAGCGCTTCGTCCTGAAGGTCAAGACCGCCTGCCTGGCGCAGCGCGCGGACTACGTGCCGGTCAACACCAGCGAGCCGCTCGACGTGCCGCTGACCGGCTACCTGGCGCGGCGGATGCGCCGCCGGGCGGGGCGGGCATGACGCTGGGTGGCGGCTTGCTGGCGTACGGCTTTCTGAACCCGCTGCTGCTCGGCGGGCTGGGGCTGGTCGCCGTCCCGATCATCATCCACTGGCTCTTTCGCCGTCGCTATCGCCGGATCGACTGGGCCGCGATGCGCTTCGTGCTCGAGGCCGAACGCGAGAACCGCCGCCGGGTGCAGCTCGAGCAGTGGTTGCTGCTCGCGCTGCGCATCCTCGTGATGGCCCTGCTCGCGCTGATCCTGACGCGACCCTTCGTGCAGCCCGGCTGGATCGGCGCGCTGCTCGGCGGCGCTTCAACCGGCGAGCGCATCATCGTGATCGACGACTCCGCCAGCCTCAGCCACCAGCGCGGCGCCACCAGCGACTTCGAGCGCGCCCGCCGCATGACCGACCGCGTTCTCACGACGCTCGCCAGCGAGGGCGGCGGCGGGCCCGTCACGCTGCTGCTCACCTCGCAGGGCGGCGAGCCGTGGTACACCAGCGATACCCTCAGCACCACCGACCTCGTCACGATCCAGCAGCGCCTCGCCGAGCACGCCCCGCAGCCCGTCGCCGCCAACCCGCGCGCCCTCTTCGAACAGATCCGCGAACGCCGCGCGCAGCGCGAGCAGCCCCCGCCCGTTACGCTCTACGTCCTCTCCGACTTCCAGGCTACCGAGTGGGCCGCCGCCGGCGGGTCCGTCTTCGCGCCGCTCGAGCAGGTCGGCGCGCTGCGTGTCGTCCTCGGTCCCGTCGTCGGCGCGCCCCGCGACAACACCGCCATCCTCGACCTCGGCGCGCTGACCCCACACGCGATCGCCGGACAAGCAACCCGCTTCCAGATCACGCTCGCGAACTACGGCCCGGCGCCCAGCGCCCCCGGGCTGCTCGAGTTCGCTACCGCCGACGCCAGCCTGCCCGCCCTCGAGATCCCCGCGCTCGCGCCCGGCGAGACCCGCGCGGTCGAGCACGAGCTCGCCTTCGCCGACCCCGGCGTCGTCGGCCTGCACGTCCGCCGCGCCGCCGGCGACGGCCTCGCGCTCGATGACCAACGCTGGCTGACCGTCCCGGTCCACGCCGCCATCCGCGTCCTGCTCGTCAACGGCGACCCGTCGCCCGACGTCGCGGAAGACGAGGTGTTCCTGCTCTCGCGCGCCCTCGCGCCGCCCGGCCAGTTTTCCTCCGGCATCCTCGTCGACACGATCGACCAGGCCACGCTCGACGGCCACGATCTCAACCCCTACGACGTCATCATGCTCTGCAACCCCGCCCCGCTCGCCGAAGCAGGCCTCGTCGCGCTGCGCCGTGCCGTGCAGCAAGGCGCCGGCCTTTTCTGCGCGCTCGGCGACAACGCGCTCGAGTTGGCCGCGCTCAACCGCCAGCTCTACGCCGCCGGCGACGGGCTGCTATCCGCGGCGCTCGAAGCCGTCACGCCGCCCGGCGAGTCGCCTGTCGGCATGCTGCGCACCACCCCGCACCCCATCACGCTCGCGTTCCCCGCCGCCGGCGAAGGCCTCTCCGAGTACGTTCGCTTCCGCCAGTTCGTCCGCGTCACGCCGGAAACCGTCGACCCCGCCGTCGAAGCCGAGGCCGGCGCCATGCTCGCCCACTTCAGCGACGCCGACCAGAGCCCCGCCTTCGTCGTCGGCAGCGCCGGCCGCGGACGCACGCTGCTCTTCACCTCCACCGTCGACCTCGACTGGAACAACTGGGCCGCCAGCGTCGACGGCAGCTACGTGATCACGATGCTCGAGGTCGCGCACTTCCTCGCCCGCCGCGACGTCTTCCCCCGCCAGCTCACCGCCGGCCAGCCGTTCGCCCTGCCCCTGCCTATCGAGCAGTACGAGCCCACCGTCGTCGTCCGCCCACCAAACTACCCCGCCGCGCCGGCCGCCGCCCTCACCGCCACGCTCGACGAGGACGCCGGCGACACCGCCCTCGCCCTCGCCCGCGGCGACCGCCTCATGCAGGTCGGCCTTTACGAAATCGATCTCGCCGAACGCGCCGGCGACAACCAGACCTACCCCCTGAGCGTGAACGTCCCCGCCAGCGAGGCCGACCTCCGCCGCGCGCCACGCAACGAGCTCAGCGCCGCCCTCGGCAGCACCAACCACGTCTTCCTCGACGGTCTCGGCGACGCCGCCCTCCAGGCCGGCGAAAACCGCCGCGAGCTCTGGCGCTCCCTGCTCGTCACACTTGTCGCCCTGCTCCTGCTCGAGCAGTTTCTGGCCTGGTGGTTCGGCCGCCAGGATCGCCGCCAGCCCACTCGCCCCCGCGCCCTTTGGCAGACCTGACGATGTTGGCCGAGACGATCAGCTACGAACAGGTCATCGAGCTCGCGGGCGCCCCCAGCGGCTGGGGTCGGCTGCTCGCCCTCGCCGGCGCGCTGGCCGGGCTCGCCTTCGTGATCTGGATGTACCGCCGCGAAGGCCGCACCGGCGCCGGCCCGGCGCTGCGCCACTTCCTCGCGGCCGTGCGCTGCCTGCTGCTCATCGGCCTGATCGTCATCTGGCTCCGCCCCGTGCAGGTCACCTACATCGAGAGCACCCTCTCCGCCATCACCGCCGTCCTCGTCGACGACTCGGTCAGCATGACCGCGGCCGCCGCCGACGCGCAGGACCCGCTCACCGACACCCGCGGCGCCCGCGTCAACGCGCTGCTCTACGACGAGGATGCCCGCTGGCTGCGGCGCCTGGCCGACAACAACGAGCTCCGCCTCTTCTACTTCGGCGGCACGACCGCCCCCCAGAAGCTGCCATGGGAACAGGCGGGCGGCGCCTCGGCGACCACCGAGGTGACGGCGACCCGTACGGACCTCGGCCAGGCCCTCGCGGCCGTCGCGGATCTCCAGCGCGCCCAGCCGCTGGCCGGCGTCGTCGTGCTCTCCGACGGCGTCGTCAACAGCGGCATGGACGCCGCCGAGCTGCGCACCTACGCCCAGCAGTTGCAGGCCCCCGTCTTCGCCGTCGGCGTCGGCGCGCTCGAGGAGCCGCCCAACGTCCGCGTCGCCGGCCTGGTCGCGCCGTCGGCCGTCCCGCAGGGCGACCCCTTCGAAGTCCGCCTCGAGCTCGAGGCCCGCGGCCTGCCGCCGATGCAGTTGCCCGTCCGTCTCTTCGCCGCCACCGCCGGCGCTGACGGCGGCAACCAGGAACGTCTCGTCGCCGAGCGCCGTGTGAACTTCACCCCCGACGAGCCCGTCCAGGTCGTGACCGTGCCCCTCGACCCCGCTGAACCCGGCGACCTCGTCGTCCGTGTCGAGCTCGAAGCGCTCCCCGATGAAACCTTCCCCGACGACAACTACGCGACCACCTATGTCCGCGTGCTCGGCGACCGGCTGCGCGTCCTGCTCGTCGCCGGCCGCCCTTCCTACGAATACCGCTTCGTCACGACGCTGCTCGAACGCGACAACACGATCGACCTGAGCACCTGGCTCCAGAGCGCCGACCGCGAGGCGATCCGCGACGGTGACACCGTCATCACCCGCCTGCCGCGCCGCCCCGAGGAGATCTTCGCCTACGACGCGCTGCTGCTCTTCGACCCCAACCCCGCCGAGCTCGACAGCACCTGGGCGCTCGCCGTCCGCCGCTTCGTCGACGAGTTCGCCGGCGGCGTGCTCTACCAGGCCGGCACCCACTTCGCCGTTCCATTCCTCAGCGCCGCCAAGCTGACCGACTTCGTGAACATCCTCCCCGCCGCGCCGAATCCCGAAGCCGCGCTGCGCCTCCGCGAGGGCGGCGCGTACTACACCCGCCAGCGGGGCATCGCCCTCGCCGCCGACGCCGTCCATCCGCTCGTGACCTTCGGCGCCGCGAACGCCGCCGCCGCCCGCATCTGGGAGCAGATCCCCGCCCCCTGG
>CAZCKC010000040.1:0-18471 GCA_964499235.1 uncultured Planctomycetales bacterium
AAGCCCGGCGCATCTACACCAAGCACGGCAGCCGCCGCCGCCCACAACGCCGCCCGAGCGATCGTTCCGCAAAACCCGCCTCCTGACCCACCATTGGATGCATTTTCTGCCGGCCGGACGGGGGGCCTGATGGTCGGTCATCGGGCGGATCGGCTGGTCTTTGCGAGGACGGATCCGTTAGCATGCGATGGTCAGGCGACGACAGGAACCGTAAGGCGGATGACGCACGCAGAAGAACTTCGACAATTCCGCTTCTTCCAAGATCTCGACGCTGCGACCCGTAATGCCATGATCGCGTTAGCCGAGCCGGTCCACCTTCCCGCCGGCGCCTACTGCTCGCACGCGGGCGTACCGTTCTCAGCGGTTGCCTTCGTACTGCGCGGGCGATTGCGCGTCTTTCGAACCAGCTCGACCGGACGGCAGATCACACTCTACTACGTGGAAGCCTGTCAGACCTGTACCGCGAACCTCATTTGCGCGTTTCTCGATTCGACGGCTCCCGCCAGCGCCGTCGCGGATCTGCCAACGGACGCGGTCCTGATACCCGCCGACCGCTTTCGCTGCTGGGCCCGCGACTGCGAAACGCTGCGCAACCACCTATTCAACAGCATGTCCGAGCGCCTGACGCACCTGATCACATTGGTCGACGAACTGAGCTTCCGGCGCGTCGACGACCGGGTGGCGGACTTCCTCGTGAACGCGGCTGAGCACGCTGCGGGCGCCGCACCGACGCTGAAACTCACGCACGAAGAGATCGCCGCCCGCCTCGGTTCCGCTCGCGAAGTCGTTAGCCGGATCCTCAAAGATTTCGAACGCTGCGGCGCCGTCGAGCTCCACCGCGGCCACATCATCGTGCGGGATGTCGCTGCGTTGCGTCTCGCGACACCCGACAAACCGTGACACCCACGCCGAAACGCACGTTCGCTGAACACCCTCAGTTGACCGCCGCGACCCTGTCTGGTGCCGCCGACCTCCTGTGTGACTAAGTCACGCCGCGGAATTTTCCAGCCCTACCGGTCGTTTCAACATCCCGTCGGGCGCGCAGCTCTGCGCCGTCGTTCGGGACGACGTCGCCGAAACTCCGGTTTGCTGCGTTGTAAGGCCACATTTCGATAACCAGCGGGTTCAGGCCGCAACGCGAGGAGCACGCGTTCGCGGCGGGAGATGAATCATGCATCGTGAAGATAACTGCAGCCGTTCAGGAGCGAGGATGCCCGCCGTGCTGGTGACCGCCTTGCTCATCGCGGGCGCAACCGCCCACGCCCAGACCACCCTTGCCACGAGCTTCGAATCCAGCGATTTTCCGATCGGGTCGACCACGTTCACGCTCGGAACCCCGCCACTCGCCGCGGATTTCCTCGGCGGTGAGACCGTTCAGTTCGTCGGCGGCGTGTTTTACAAGACCGGGGTGGCCGGCTGGGAAATCGAAGGCCCCACCGCCATGGGCACGATCACGTTCGACCAGCCGGCGACCGCAGTCCAGCTTTTCGCGGTCAACGGCGGTGACGGACAGGCCGCCATCGAGATACGCGACACCCAAGGCGCCACGCTCGCGAATGCGACCGTGACCGCCAGCAACATGGCGGCCCCGGAAGCCGAGTTCAACTTCACCTTCCCCGACATCGGCGCCGTCACCGTCACCAACCCATCCGTCGTCGAGGGCACCGCACGCACGTTCGTCGACGACTTCTCCGGCACACTGACAACGCCCGACCCGATCGCGCTGCAGGTCCGGCTCGACGGCGACCAGGTCCTCGATCCCGTCGACACCCCCGCGACCGGTTCAGGGTCCGTGACCTACGACCCCGCCACGCGGATGCTCAGCTGGGAGATCAGCTTCAGTGACCTCGTGGGATTGCTCGTCGCCGCGCACTTTCACGGTCCCGCCGGACCCTGCGCCGAGGCCGGCGTCGCCGTCACCATCCCGATCGGCAACAACCCGCTGGTAGGGTCCGCCCAGCTGACCACCGGGCAGGCCGAAGACCTCCTGGCCGGCCGCTGGTACGTGAACCTTCATTCCACCGATTTCCCCGACGGCGAAATCCGCGGCCAAGTCATGCCAGTTCCCCTCACCGACCCCATCCCCGACCCCATCGCGGCGGGCGACCTGCGGGTCCGGCTCCTGCCGGTCGCCCAGGGCCTCGTCGCGCCAAACTGGGGGACGGCCGCGCCCGGGCGCCCCGGCCTGCTCTACGTAGCCGACCAGGCCGGTACCCTGTGGGAAGTCGATCTCGCCACCGGGGCAAAGCGCACCTTCCTCGACGTCGCGGACCGACTTGTCGCCCTCGGCCGGCTCGGCCCCGGCACGTTCGACGAGCGCGGCTTGCTGGGCGTCGCCTTCCACCCCGATTTTGCGACCAACGGCCTGCTCTACACCTACACCTCCGAGCTGGCCGACGCGCCGCCGGACTTCACGTCCCTGTCCGCCGGTCAACTGGCCAACCACCAGACGGTGATCACCGAGTGGCAGGTGCCGGCGCCTGCTGCTCCCGATGCCACTGTGGACCCGAGCAGCGCCCGTGAACTGCTTCGGATCGACCAGCCACAGTTCAACCACAATGCCGGCGCGCTGACGTTCGGGCCGGACGGCATGCTCTACATCGCGCTGGGCGACGGCGGCGGGGCCGATGACCGCGACGGGCAACCCTTCATCGACGGCATCCCGCTCAGCGGACACGGCTGCCTCGGCAACGGCGCCGACGGCACGACGATCCTCGGCAGCCTGCTGCGGGTCGATCCGCTTGGCAGCAACAGCGCCAACGGCGCTTACGGCATCCCGGGCGACAACCCTTTCCTCGGCGCGCCCGAACACGACGAGATCTACGCCTTCGGTTTCCGCAACCCGTTCCGGTTCTCGTTCGACCAGCAGGACGGGACCCTCTACCTGGCCGATGTCGGGCAGAACGACGTCGAAGAGCTAAACATCGTCAACGCTGGGGGCAACTACGGCTGGCGGTGGAAGGAAGGCACGTTCTTCTTCGTCTGGAACAGCAACCAGTCCGGTTACGTCACCGATCAGCCTCTCGCGGTGCCCGCTGGTCTGATCGACCCGATTGCACAGTACGACCAGGACGACGGCGTCTCGATCATCGGCGGGTTCGTCCACCGCGGACCAGCCCCAGATCTCCACGGCCACTACCTCTTCGGCGAGTTTACGTCCCGGCTGTTCCATCTGGCCGCCGGCAACACGATCCGCGAGCTGCGGCTGAACGGACTGGATGAAGTACCCGTCTCGGTGCTCGGCTTCGGCCAAGATTCCGCCGGCGAGGTCTACCTGCTGGGCAACACGACCGGCACGCCTTTTGGTGACACGGGAGCCGTCTTCCGGATCGCGTCAGCCCTTGGTGATCTGAACTGCGACGGCGACCTCGACTTCTTCGACATCGACCCCTTCGTGCTCGCACTGCTAGACCCGGACGGCTACGCGGCCGCGCATCCTGCCTGTGACCGCAGCCTGGCCGACATGAACCAGGATGGCGCAGTCGACTTTTTCGACATTGACCCGCTGGTCAGCCAGCTGGTCGGTAATTGATCTCCTCCGCGCCTACCGCTTCGCCGTGCCGTCGACCGCATTCGCGGGCGGCGACACGGCGAGCGTTGTATTCCCGGCAGGAGGACGGCAGCGCCCCAGCGTCCCCGATCAGCGCGTCAGCTCCGCGAGCAGCGCCCGCGTCCGCGCGTCGTCCGGGATGATCTCGATCGCCTCGGTGTACGCCGCGCGCGCCCGGGCGACGCGGTCGGGGGTGTTCGTCCGCATCGCGACGTGCCCGCGGATCAGGTGGCTGCTGGCCGTCCGCCACGCCGGCCACGCCGGCGGCGGGTCGCCGCCGGCAGCCGCCGGCCAGCGCGCTACGAAGTTGCCGGGGTCGCTGCGATGCGCCAGCAGCCGCACCATGTTCTCGGAGAACGTGTTGTGGTACGGCGCCGCGTGCGTCAGGTAATCCAGGATCGGCAGGTCGTCCGTGTGCAGCGGGCCGGGGCCGACGAACCGCGCCACGGCGTCCTCCGCCAGCAGCAGCCCGGCCGTCAGCTTGTACACGTTGTCCATCCCGATCGCCGCCAGGTCGCGCTCGACGAGCGGCGCGTTGATCCGCTCCCGCATCCGCTGCAGGTCGAGCGCCAGCGGCTCCTCCGTTCCGATCAGGATCACGAAGTCCGTCGGCAGGTTGATCGAGTACCAGACGCTGGTGTGCGGAAAGACGCTGCGGAACGTCCGCGCCAGCACCCGCAGCGCCTCCGGCGTGATCCCCGTGATCGGCACCCACGCCGCCCCGATCCCGCCCGGCCGCAGCTGCTGCTGCACGAGTTCAAAACACTCGCGCGTGTAGAGGTTGCCGTTGCCGCGGTACTGGATGCTCGTCAGGTCGGTGACGATCACGTCGTACCGCTCCGGTGCCACGTGCAGCCACGCCCGCGCATCGTCGAGGATCAACCGAAAGAAGCGGCTGTCCCGCCCCGGCCCGACGATGCCGCCATTCTGCGACTCGAACAGGTGCGCTGCTTCCGGCACCCGTGGCTCGATCTCGACGCAGTGCGCTTCGACC
This sequence comes from uncultured Planctomycetales bacterium, assembly GCA_964499235.1. Lineage (GTDB taxonomy): Bacteria > Planctomycetota > Phycisphaerae > UBA1845 > Fen-1342 > JAFGRR01. The sequence continues at coordinate 4,545 of CAZCKC010000040.1, forward strand.
TTGTGCTGCAGCATCGAGTACGACGTCCCGCCCGTACCGAACCCCACGGTCAGCGCCCGCTCCGGCTCCGGATGTAAGAGCAACGGCAGGTGCGCCAGCATCTTCTGGTCGGTCACGATCTCGTCGTACGTGCCCGCCACCGACTTGCTGTCCACGTACAGCGTGCGGTGCGTGCTGCGCCCGTCGTCGTACTCCGCTACGTGGATCGTCGCCGACGGGCCCTCCGCGTAGTAGATCACGTCCTCGCCGGGTATCTCCGTCGGCAGGTAAAACCTCGTGTTCGCCGGCAGCAACGCCAGCAACAACGCAAACGCCGCCGCCGCCCCCGGCACCAGCCCCCGCGACCAGCGCGGCGGCGCGGCGGCCGTCACCATCGCCCCCGCCGCAATCGCCAGGTTCCCCCCCGCCAGCAGCAGCAGACACCCGCGCAGCCCCAGCAGCGGAATCAGCACCACCCCCGCCAGCGCCGCGCCCGAGATCGTCCCGATCGCATTCCACGCGTAAATCCGCCCGACCAGCCGCCCGGCGTCGGCCGTCGTCCGGCTCGCCAGGCTCACCAGCAGCGGCAGCGTCACGCCGATCAGCAGCGTCGGCACGAACACCACCGCCGCCACCAGCAGGTACTCCCGCAGAAAGATCGCCCGCTCCGACAGCTCGCCGCTCGTCAGCCGCAACCCGATCGCCAGCGGCGCCGCCGCCAGCAGCACCGGCACCAGCAGCGCCTGCACCAGCTGGCACGTCGCCAGCAGCGGCAACTCCGTCACCCGCCGGTGCCGCAGCAGCCAGGTCGTCAGCGCCGCGCCCAACGCCAGCGCGACCAGGTACACGCTCACCACCATCGTGAAAATGTACACGCTGTTCAGCGTGAAGATCGCCAGCAGCCGGATCCACGCCACCTCGTACGCCAGCGCCAAAAAACCGCTGAGCGCCGCCACGAGCACCGCAAATCGCGGGTGATAGCCCGCCGTCGCGGGCCCCGACGCCACCCCCGTGACCGCTACCTCCGGCGCACCACCCGGTGCCGCGGCCCCGCCCTCCGCCGGCAGGCTGCGATCAACCAGCCACGCCAGCCCCGCGACCAGCGCGTTCACCGCCACCGCACACAACAGCGCGTTCTGCGCGCCGATCAGCTTCAGCAGCAGAAAGCCCCCGATTGCCGCCCCCAGCACCGACCCCAGCGTGTTCAGCGCGTACGCTTGCCCGAACCCCTGCGCCGTGGAGCCGGTGGCGTTCGTCACCATCCGCGCCATCACCGGCATCGTCGCACCCATCAGCGTGCTCGGAATTCCGATCGCCACGAACGCCAGCCCAAAGCGCACCAGGTTCGAGCCGTACCACCCGGGCTCGAGCACGCCGTACAGCACCGCGAACGCGTCCATCAAGGGCGGAATGAAGAACAGCGTCGCCACCCCCAGCAACGCGATCCCTAGCTCAATCCCGGCGTACAGCCGGATCGGCCGCGCGCTCCGGTCCGCCAACGGCCCCGCCAGCCGCGCGCCCAGCGCCAGGCCGGCCAGGAACGCCGCCAACACCGCGGCCACACTGATCGTGCTCAGCCCGAACACCAGCGTGAGCATGCGCTGCCAGACGATCTGGTAGACGAGCGCCGCGGCCCCCGAGAGAAAGAAGCCGAGATAAAGCAGGCGGAGCGATTGGTTCATTCGCGCCGATTTTAACACCTGCCGGCCGCCACGTCAGCGGCCATCGCCGGCACCGCCCCGCGCGACCGCGCAAAAAGAGCCGCCGGTGTGCCCCGCGTTTGCGGGAGGCACACCGGCGGCAGGTGGTCAACTTAAACTGGCCCGGGCGTTTAGCCGCCGACCAGCAACGCGACGAACGGGTCGATGTCGAAGAAGTCGACCACCCCGTCCTCGTTGATGTCGTTGACGACCGCGAAGTCGCAGTCGAACTGCGTCTCCCAGACCGCCTGGCCGCTGACCAGCGCGGTCACGAACGGATCGATGTCGAAGAAGTCGACGGTCCCGTCGCAGTTCGAGTCACCGATCAGGTCACCGCCGCCGACCTCACAGAGCTCCTCGACGACCAGGTTGTCGAACAGGCCGAATTGGAACTCCGGCTCCGACGCGATCGAGGCGAAGACCTCGACGTACATCATCCGCACGAGGCCGTCGAGGTTGCACGTCGCCCCGAGCTCGCCACCACACGCCACCGTCGCGATCTCGAAGCCGTCGATCGTGATCGTCACGGTCTCGAGCGCCCGGTCGACCCGGAACACCAGCGTCCGCCACGCGAACGCCTGGCCGCCGTCGAAGCCCTGGCCGGTCTGGCCCTGGGCCTCCGGCACCGGCTGGGCCGGGAACCACTGCTGCAGCGTCGTCGACGCCAGGTTCTCGAAGCTCTCGAGCTCCGTCACCACGTCGGTCACGTCGAGCAGCGCGTTCTCGGCGAACGGCCGATAGTCGCGGAAGCCGGACCCGCCTTCGCCGCTGGCGATGTGCGTCACGCCATTGTGATCCGGCGTGAGCCCGTCGAACGCAACGCCACCGCCGATGAACTCGGTGGTGCCGGACCCGGCCGTGGCGAAGTTGATCCAGTACTCGACGGTCATCACGTAGTCACCGGCCGGCGTCACGCCGATCGGCGCCACCGAGACGATGTCGGTCGCACCATCGCTCAAGTTGGCTTCCATCTTCAAGCCGAGCGTCGTGCCGGCACTGCTCGGCGCCGCCGGGACGCCGTCAGCGCCGTAGTCGTAGTTAAACGTCACGGCCGTATCGGCGCTTTCGACCACGACCACGTATTCGGTCGCGGTGTCGAGGTCGAAGTCGTCCGTGAACAGCGTCTCGCACGTGAAGGTGCAGTCCTCAACCACAACAGCGTCGGACTGCACGCTGTCCTCGCTGCCAACCGTCTGGACCGCGGTGACCTCACTGCCAAGCGCCGGCAGCACGTCGAGCACCACGCGAATGGTGTCCGCGCCGCTCGGGGTCGCCGTGCCGAGCACCAATCCACCGTCCTGCAGCACGCGGACCTCGGCCGCCTCGGCAGCGACGTTGCTCACCGCCACGAGCCGATCGACCGTGCAGATCGGCCCTTCGACCACGGGCTTCGGCGCCGTCAGCGCCTCGCACGCGTCCGCCACGCCGTTGTTGTCCGCATCGGTGCAGTCCGTGCCGTCACCGGCGTAGCTCTGGCCAAGCGCCCCGCTCACCGCCGCCGTCAGCAGCGTGCAGCCGCACGGCGAGCAGCTCGCCCCGAGCGTCGGCGGCGCCGGCTCGGTCACGATCAGGTTGTCGATCGTCGGGGGCCGGGTGCCCGCGTTGTCGGAGAGCGCCTCGAAGTAACCCATCTGCAGCGTGCTCGGACCGTTGGCCGCGATCACGCCGTTATATACCTCGGCGTTGAAGGACGCCGTCACGTTCTCGTAGTTCCGCTCGATGCTGATCGTGTGCCAGCCCGTGGTGAGCTCGGCCGGATCGATATCGAGCAGGACCGTCCCGTCCGTGCCACCGTTGTTGCGGTCGACCAGCTGCAGGCTGACCGAACCGACCGTCCCGGTGTCACCGTCCTCGACCTTCAGGTACTGCCACATCAAGCCGGTGTTGCCATTGGCCGTCCCGGTGAACGAGTTGTGGAACGTCATCACGGTACCCAGACCGATCGACCACTCCTCGAACTCGCCCGTCTCGTCGTTCGCCCCGAAACCGCTATCGGTGTCGATGTAGATCTGGGCCGAGAAGCCAACGTTGAACCGGGCCTCGTCAATCAGCCCGCATTGGTTGCCGCCACCCGACGGATCCCAGCAGATGGCCGCGTTGCCACCCTGCGGCGACGCCGCGATCGGGTTCGGGTTGAACGCGTCAGCCACGGTCGGGTCGATCTGCGTCAGCGGCACGAACGAGCCGCTGAAGTTCGCCGCGGTCGTGCCCGCCGCACCGCTGAAGTTGTCGGTGAACGGCGAGACCGGCAGCGGATTGTTCGGCGCGCCCGGCGTCACCGGCAGCAACGCGAAGTCGCGGCCGTTGTCGTCCGTGTCAAACCCGTCGTACCAGCGACCAATCGCCGTCGGCGAGTCGTCGAACGACTGGAAGTTACCCCAGATCCCGCCTTCGGCCGGCGAGACGGCGACCGCGCCCTTGTTGCGCTCATAGATCACCGTGTCAACCACGACGCCGTTCTCGTCGAGCAGCTCGATCGCGTCGACACCGCCCTCGAGCAGGTCGCCGGTTTCAACCTGGTCAACGTTCGGCACGCTCGCGTCACCGATGACCCAGTAGTCACCCGCCGCGAGGATCGTGTTGGCCGGAATCACGTAGTCCGGGTTGTCGTCGGCCGGCGGACCGACCGTATCCGACGCCCGCACCAGCCAGCCGGAGATGTCCTGTGCGCTCGAGCCGGCGTTGTAGAGCTCGATGTACTCGCGGTCACCCACGAAACCGACCTCTTCGTACTGGAACTCGTTGATCACGACGCACAGCACCTCACCCGTGCCGACCGCCACGTTGGCCGACGGCGGGCTCTCGATGCCGTTCACCGTCTGCGTCGCCGCGATCTGCTCACCCAGCGCCAGTGGCGGGTTCACCGTCAACACCGCCGAGGCGGCGCCGGCCGGATCAACCGAGGCGATCAACACACCGTCCGCGTACAGGCTGACGAGCGACGCCGTCGCGCCCGGCGCGTTCAGGATACCGGTCACCGTCACCGCGCCCTGGCCTTCAACCAGCGGCGGCTGAATCGCCGGCGCCGACGGCGCCTGCACGCCCACCGGGTACGCAAAGTCGCTGACCTGCTCCGACGTTGTGTACTGCGCCGAAATCGAATCCAGCAGCTCGAGCGTGATGCCCGGGTCAATGTCGACCGAGCTCGCGCCGGCCGGATCCACGCTCGCCACGCTCACGCCGTTGACAAACAGCTCGACGCTCTGCGCGCCCGGATCAATGTTCGTGACCGTCACCAGCGGGGCATCACCCACCACCGGCCCGTCAATCTCGGGCAGCGGCAACGCGCTTTCCCGCGGATCCTCGACCAGGATCCACATGCCGACCGCCAGCGCCGAGTCCGGGAACGTTACCGCCGGCCGGAACGGCGAGTACGCGTTGCCCGCCGACGTGTCCGGGAACTCCCACTGGTGCCGGTTCGACTGGACCCCGTCAAACGCCGCCACCGACGACAGCACGCTGCTGTTGTTGATCGCCGTCGACTGGCCACGAACGCCCGCGAACGGATTGGTCACCTCGGCATTCGAGATGATGTTCTCGTTGCCGTCGGCATCGATGTAGTACACCCGGTCGATGAAGAGGTCGTAGGGACCAGTGCTCGGCTCGGTCGAATCGATCGTGAAGAACATCGAGTCGATGTTGTACAGCCCGCCGTTCGGCTCCAGCTGCCCGTTGCCACCGGCAAAGCTGACCACCGGCTCGACGCCCGGAACGAGCGAGTACTCCAGCTTCTGCCACACGCCGTTCTGCGGGAACACCGGCTTGCCCACCGGCTGACCACCCTGCACCGAGGCAGCGCCAACCCACTCGAAGACCGCCGCCGTCCCCAGCGAGCCATCCTCGTCCAGCGCCAACGTCGCGGTGAAGACGGCTGGCGGGTTCACCGCGATGATCAGCGAATCCGGACCGGTCACGCCACCCACCACCTGGCGGGCCCGCACGCGGTCACCCGCCACCAACGGATCCAGCCCGGTGATCACGACGAAGCGGTCCTCGCTGCTCGGCGACAGGCCCGGCGACGTCGAGACCGTCTCGTCGGCCACGAACTCGTCCGTATTGTCCGCGTCCGAGCGGTCAATCTCGAGCACGACGCTCGTCGCGCGAGCGACCACGTCGTTAATTTGCACCTCGGTATCGTTCTCGACCACCGGGGCCGCAATCGACGGCGCCGTCGGCGGATCGTTGACCGGGGCCTCGAACTCGATCTGGTCAATCAGGAACTCGACGAAGTCGCTCGTCGTATCCGTCTGCGGGACCGCCAGCACGATGCCGGCCAGCACGCCGCGGTTCACGCCGACCCCGGCGCCCGTGGCGTCGAGCACGCCGTCACCACCCCGCGCCGACCAGCCAACCACGTTGGCCGTCGACAGGTCGATCTCCACCAGCCGCCAGTCACCGCTCGGCCCCGTGTTCGCACCCAGGCAGTCCGGGTCGGTCAGCGGCACGAACGTGCTCGGCACCGGCACCGGGTTCTCCGTATCCGCGGCGGCCACCGACGAGACGCCCACGAACTCGAACGCGCCGTTCAGCACGTCGAAGTCCTGGAAGCCCTGCGGCACCGCCTGGCCCGTTTCGCTGATCAGCAATGCCACGCCGATCTCGCTCGGCAGCGTGAACAGCCCCGGGTACTCGAACTGCGCGCAGTCCGGAATGTTCACGTAAAACGAGACCTTGCCGCCCAGGTGCAGCGACGGGTCGCCCAGCGTCGGCGACTGCAGCGTCTCGAGCAGCGCCCAGCGGGTCGCATCCAGCGTCGCCCACTCGAACCGCACGTCCAAAAAGTTGTCACTGCCGTTGGCCCCAAAGAAGCCGTCGGCCGTAAACGACGCCACGAACGATTCCTCGGTCGAGCGCAGACCCGACGAGTCGCTGGTGACCGCCGAGCCGTCATCCAGCACGTTGGCGGTCGTCACGTCCGCCTCGGCCGGATCCTGGAACACGACCACCTCGAGATCGCCGATCGACCCCGGCTGAATGATGAGGTCCTGCCCCGTCCCGTCAGTCTCGAAGTCCGTCACGAGCTGCGGGAACTGCGCGAAGGCGCCCGCTACAAAGCAGGCGCTGACGACCGCTAGCGCGGCCCGATGCATCGAGAACATACTCTTTCCCCTTCCAGAAATGGTGCGCCTGTCGCTGCAGGCCTCCGTAATGCGTCGCTACCGAGTAATTGGAATCACAAGTGGCTCGCCGTTGCGCTCTTCCTGGTACTCAATCCCGTAGTACCACAACAGCCCCTCGGCGTCATTCGGAACATCCCCAAGCTCGCGATCACGAACGTCCGCAATCGTGAACAGGAAGTTCGGCTGAAGATCACCGACATGTCCGTCCGCAAAACCGATCTGCGTCGTGCCCTGCCGGAAATCACCCAGCTGCCCGTTCTTGGGGTTATAGCCCGGACGCACCGAAAAGCTCGGGTGCCGCGAGACCAACTCGTCCGTCCCGAAGTTGAAGTTGCCGTCAATCCGCCGGTTGATCCCCAGCGGGTGCTCCTCGACAAACAGCGGCGTCTCCGACAACGTCGGCTTGTTCATCCGCGTCGTCGTGCCCGCACCGCCCCGCGATGGGCCACCACTGTCGGCCAGACGCGGCGGAATCTTCTCGGGCTGGCGATTCCCCATCATCGCCACCATCGAGAAGCTGAACTTCCCGTTGCCCGGACCGCCGAGCAGTGTGTCTTCCTGCCCATCGCCTGGCGCGACCGGCTGATCCTCCGGACAGAGGTAGGCGTCCTCGTCGCGAATCAGCGGGTACAAGATGCCTTCCGTCGGCGCCACCGACCAGCCGATCGGGTTGCCCGTGTTGGGGTCATCCGGAACGCCCGGGTCGAATGCGCCTGGTCCACCTGAGCCTTGGAAATCGCCGATCCCCAACCAATCCAAGCCATACTGGTTAGTATCCTCACCGGCGATCCGCCAGTTCGAAAGCGTCGGCGGGAAGACCCCCTCCTCCATCGCGAACGTCCACGAAGCCTGCGACATCGTCCGTAGGTTTGTCGAGCAGACCACCTTCTTCGCCTGCTGGCGCGCCCGGTTCAAAGACGGCAACAAAATGGAAATCAACAGGGCGATAATGGCGACCACGACCAACAACTCAATCAACGTGAAGGCCGCGACCCGCCGGCTGCGAGTCTGTACATCCATGAGTCTCACTCCACTAGGGCGACAGTGACGCCCGCCGCGCGGCTCCGAAAGATAGGAACGGTGCTAGCACACCGCATGCGACAGAACCTTGGCCAGAGCAGATCGATGAACACGATGCCAAGATACTGCAATATTCACGTTATCCCCCGCGCCAGGGGGCGTCAATCCTAAATTCCCTTATCACAGGCTCCCCAATCCGCGTTCCGGCCTGCGCCCCCAAACCACCCCCCGAAACGAACGAAGAACGTATACAATCGAATCGCCTACGGGTAAACGCGTAGGATTTTCGCGGTACGCGCCAGCCCCGCAAAGCCGGCGGCCCCCTCCCAAGCCCCCCGGCCATCCCCCGCAATCTCGGCATCGCTCAGGACAATCCCCTCCACCGTAACCGTGCCCGTTCCCGTCACGTAGATCATCACGTTAAACGCCTCCTCACCCCCCTTCGGCTCGACCGGGAACAGCGCCCGCAACTCGACCTCCCCCGCCGCCGCCCGCTTCACGCTCATCGGATGCAGCTTCGGCATCTCCGCGCTCCGCGTGAACACGACCAGCCGCCCGTATTCCGCCTCCACCTCACCGGTCGACCGCAGCCGCACCACCACGTGCACAAACCCCGGCGACTCCAGGTACAACGCGCCATCCCCAATCGCCCGCGGCGGGCGGTCGGTGTAATGCTGCGGCCCCAACGCCAGCCGCCCGTCCGCGACCGCGTTCAGCTCAAATCGCACCACCGGCGCGGCCAGCGTCCGCTCGATCGTGCCGCCCCCTTTTTGCAACCGCGCATGCAGGTGCTGCAGCACCGACCAGCCCGACGCCCGCTCCGACTTCTCCAGCGCCCCCCGGTCCAGCACGTAGTACACCTCGTGATCGCCCCGCCGGAACACCGCCAGCCAATGACTCGGCGGCGCGTGAATGAAGTCCGGCGCCTCGTTGTCGTAGTACTTCCGCTCGTTGCTGTTGATCCGGCCGTGATGCAGGTACACCAGGCTCCCCGGCGGGTAGTCCTCCACCGCCTGAAACTTGAAATGCCGCCCGCCGGGATCAAACCGTACCACCTCGACGCTTTCCGGCAGGAACATTTGCGCCAACGCCGCCATCCGCCCGTCAGTGATCAGCCGCTCCACCGGCTGCCCGGCGACGCCCGCCTGCGCCGCCGCCGAAATGTCCAGAAAGACGCGCTGGTGTTCCCACTTCGCCCGCTTCGCCACGTTGTAGCCCAGCGGATTCTCCGCGATGTAGCGAACCTGCCAGCTCACCAACCCGAACACGCTCGCCACCGTCACGACCGTGAACAGCGCCCGCGCAAACCGCCCCCGCAACCGCCGGTCCCGGACCCACCGATACACCACGTACGCCGACCCCCCGCACAGCAGGAAGAAGAAGCCGTACGACGCCACGAAGTACCGATCCTTCGTCCGCAGCACCGGCGCCAGCGGATCAAGGTTCGTGACCATCAGGCTGATCGCCGCCCAGAACGCCAGCCCGAACGCCAGGAACAACAGCAGCGGCCGCGACCGGCTGATCACCGCGATCACCGCCGCCAGCGCCGTCGCCAGCAGGAACACCCGCCCCGGCGTCTGCGCCCAGTAGAGCCGCGGGTACCGCAGGAGCAAGTCACCCCACGTCAGGTCGCTCGGCAGCAGTCCGCGGTCCAAATAAAGCGTCTTCGAGAACCTGTACGTGTGGGCTTCCTGTACCTTGGAGTACATCGCAAACACGTCGCCCATGAACAGGTAATCGAGGCCGAAGCCGACCCCCATGCCGACCGCCGCGGACAGCGCCGTCAGCCCGACCGCCACCCACGACTTGCGATCGAAAGGCACGAAGATCAGCAGCGTCGGCACCATCGCCAGCAGCGGCGCCGCCGACGCCTTGGTGTAGAACGACCACCAGAAGAACAGCCCCGCGAAGATCGCGCACGTGTACCGCGTCCGCGCTACCAGCGTGCTCCGCCGGAACGCCAGCACCGCCAGCGCCAGCCCCACCATGAACCGCCACGCCGACGGCCAGTCGATCTGCGCCCACGACGCCGAGTTCAGGTAATAGGGATTGCTCGCGAAGACCAGTGCGATCAGTACCGCCGGCCACCGCGGCAGCAACACCCGCCCCAAAAAGAAGATCGCCACCACCACCATCACGCTGTTGAACAGCGCGATGGTGTAATAGGCGGTCGCCGTGTAACCCAGCACGAGCTGCGCCAGTGCGTGCTCGAGCACGAACCCGATGCGGTAGTGCGTGGTGCTGAACGCCTCCGCCCCCCGGGCCCCTGCAAGCAGCCGCTCGGCATGGATGAAGATCCGCCGGTCATCATGCCCCAGCGGATCCCGCAGGAAGGTCAGGCAGAGCGTCAGCGCCAGCCCCGCCAGCACCACGCCCAGCAGCACGTCGATCCACACCCGCGGCCGCCGCGGCGCCAACGCCACGTCAGCGGCCGCGCCGCCTGCTTGGATTTCAGTCTCGGTCATCACGGAGGGGGAGTATATCGGCCGTGCCAAGCGCTGAGGAGGAGCCCCGCCGCCCGGCCCACAGCTCAGACGGCCGATGGCCGCCGCCCCGGCCGCCGCCTCAGTACCGCCACGTCAACGCCACGGCCCCGGTGTTCGGCACCACGTCCACCAGGAATTGGTCCCCCAGCGGCCGCACCGGCAGCGGGGTCCTGCTCTCGACGGATTGCGCCGCGACGCCGCGGGCCGGCGCGTCGACGACCAGCGTCAACGGCTCGCGGTAATCGGGATAGCTCACGCCGCTCCCCAGCTTCACCGTCAGCCCTTCCGCCTGGGGCGTGACGTCCAGCGTCGCTGCCTCGCGCTGCCGGTAGTAGCGGACGATCCGGCCGAACGTGTCGACCCACAGCCGTGGCTCCCGCCGCTTCACGTGCTCGAGATGGCCGAGCAGAACCTCCTCGGTCGTCGTGTCCGCGCTGTTGCACGGCCCAGTGACCACGTGCAGCACCGGCGTGAACCATGCCGCGCGGGTGATCGCCAGGTCGATCCGTGCATCGAGCCGCTCCGGCGAGAAGTTTTCCCGCTCATGGTTGTACGCCTTGTAGTCGTCGCGCGCCGCCCGGTGCCGCGCGAGCACCGCCGCCCGTACGCGCTCGTCGCTCCGCTGCCGCGGATAGGCGAAGCTGAACGGCGGCCGGCCCAGCGCCGCGCTCAGCTTGTCAAACGACACGTTGACGTCGACTGCCAGCTGTTCGTCGTCAAGCTCGGTCAGGCTCTCCGGATGGCTCCAGCTGTGGTTGCCGATCTCGTGCCCGTTGGCCTGCGCCGCCCGCCATTCCGACCAGTCGGTGTCGTATGGCTCGCCCTTCCAGAACGGGGCCGCCGCGTCGCCGTCACGCACCCGTCCACCGATGACAAAGAACGTCCCCCGAAACCCGAAGAGTTCGAGCGCCGGGATCGCGAAGTCGAGGTGGCTCCGCATGCCGTCGTCAAACGTGAACGAGACCGCGCCGCGCTTCGCGTGCCGATGCTTGGCAATCGTGACCTGCGGCTCCTTCCGTGCCGACTTCGGCTGCGCCGCCACCCGCGGCGCCGCGGCGGCCGCGGGGGTTGTCGGCGAAGACCGGGCCGGCGGGGCCGCGTCCAGATCAACGCGCCACGCCGACACGTCGAAGCCGTGCACGTCCCGCAGCCGCCGCACATCCTCGGCCAGCTCCGGCATGATCTTCGCCCGATCCGCGTCCGTCAGCTTCACCTGGTCACTGCCGTGCACCGACTTCCGCGTGTTCCGCGGCTGCACGAGCTCGTACTCCCACGCCCCGACCCCCAAATAAGCCTCGACCTTGCCCAGCAGGCTGGCCGGGTCGCGCTTCAGCTCGTTGAAGTCCAGCAGCAGGATCTCCGCCTCCGGCAGGTGCTCCCGGAACTTCTCGATCTGCATCGCATACTTCGAAAACTGGATCGCCCGCGGCAGCGTCTTGCGAAACTCCTCGAACGTTGCGTGCCCCCGCGCCACGTTGTGCGCCAAGTGCGACTCGATCCGCTCAAACGGATCCCGCAACAGGTACAGCAGCTTCAGCTCGCCCGGCAGCTCGGCCATCCGCTTGGCCACGTGGGGATACTGCGGAAACTTCGCGTATTGCGTGGTCGACTCGTACCGCACCCGGTGTTGCGCCGGGTCAAAGCCCCAGTGGGCGTCATACCACCCCCACCCCTGCGCCCAGTTCTCGTCAGAAGAGAAGAAGTGGACGTCCCGCGCCCGCTTCGGCGACGCGATCTCCGGATGCTGGCGGATGTAAGCGTTCAGGCTCGTGGTGCCGCACTTCATGCCGCCCACGAGGATCGCGTGCCGCTCAACCATATCCGCCCTCGGGGGCCGACCGGAACCGGAAACGGCCGCGGCAACACCGCGCGGCCGATCCGAAGTCTAGCGCCGCCCCGAGGGCGTCGCAACCTGCACGTGACCCGCTGCGGACACGCGGCTTGGCCCTCGCCTCCCGCGTCAGCCGCGCGCGGCTGGGTTCTGCCAGCGATACTCGTGCTCGCCGATCTCGCCCGACGCGAGCCCTTCGGCCAACGCACAAATCTCCTGGAACATCAGCTGCCCGTCCGAGTCCCGCGCCTCCCAGATGTCGTCGCCGTCACGGGCTCCATCCTTCGAGATCACGTAATGGCCACGGGTCGCCCCCCGCGCGTTCAGCACGTAGACATAACCCGAAGACCCGATTCGCGTCTCCATGATCGCGTTCCGCAGCCCCCCGAGACCTTCGGATCGCGCACCACTTCAACGGGCGTCTCCCCAAAACGCAGTTGCGGAACCTTCACCTCCGTCACCGCCCCGGTGAATTGGTTCCGCGCCGACCACGCGATCGGCCTCTCCGCGTCCAGCGACAACCGCCCGGCCGACGCGAGAATCCGCGGCACCGCCCCATACCGAGTAACTCATTTGGGGCATCGGGAACTCGCAAATAGAGCGGAGCCCAGAGTTTTTCCAGGGAGCCGTTCACCGGTTTCTGGCTGTTTTAACTGGTACGGCGGTCACCGCGCGAACTTCGCCGCCCGATAACCCGCGCAACGTTCACCGCCGCCCAGCCGGCTCAAGGCTCCCTCCCGCCGGGGGTTGCGATCATCAACCCCGCCACCGGCCTCCGGGGAGCGCACGCCGAGTGGCACGTGTTCGCCAGCCGGGATTTGGCTATTCGTTCGCCGAGGTCTTTTCGCGCCCGCCGGCCCCCGCCGCCGGCGCCAGCACCCTCAGGTCCGCCCGTACCCCCACCGGATCCGCCAACACGCTCCGCCGCTCGCGAAAGAAACCGCCGATCGCCTCCCAGTCCGGCAACACCACCACCGTCTCCCCCGCCTCCACCACCCCTTCCGACCCCCGAATCACCGCGAACAGTTCGTTCGATGTGTACGCGTCGCGATCCGCCGACTTGTCACCGATCCCCAGCAGCAGGTTCGGCCAGCAACTCTTGATCAACGCGATAAAGCCCCGCTTGAACGCGGTCTGGTCGGTTACTTCGCTCAGCGTCGGCGCCGTGTACAGCGGCCCCGGCGGATAACCGTGCGTCCGCAGCCAGCGCCGCGTTTGCGCAATCGCCAGCCGCGGCCGCGCCGTGAAGTAAACAATGTGGTAATCCTGCGCCAACTCCTGCAACACCTCCCGCGACCCCGCGATCGGCTGCGACCCCTGGTCGACCTTCGTGAGAATCAGGTCGAAGTAATCGGTCTCGGAGATCGTGTCGTCAATATCCACCAGCAGGATCAGCCGATCGTCTCGCCAGACAAACACCTGCGCCTCGGCCACCAGCGGCCGCTCGTCGACCGACGCTTCCACCCGCACCGCCGGCGGCCGCTCGCCCAGCTCGAGCTCGCGCAACAGCAGCACCACGCCCTCCTCACCCGTCGTCAGCGTCTGGATTGCATGCGCGCCGTTGTAAAACGTCACGTCGACTTCCTCGACCCCGTTCCGCAGGTCGAGTAGCATGTGTCGCTCCACGTACGCCCGCATCAACGTCGGACGCTCCGGGATGACGACGACATCATCCAGATCCAGCCGCGCCCGTGAGCACCCAGCCACGCCAAGCAACAGCAGTAGATACGCCGCCGGCCGCCAGCCGCACTGGCTGAGCGCGCTTCCGCCACCATGCCTTCTGCATCGCTG
>CAZCKC010000040.1:18571-24314 GCA_964499235.1 uncultured Planctomycetales bacterium
GCCGCCAGCCGCACTGGCTGAGCGCGCTTCCGCCACCATGCCTTCTGCATCGCTGCTGGCTCGATTTCGGGCTCAAGGCGATCTCCTTACACGAACGTCAGCAAGCTTTCACCAGACTGTCACGTCAGCCGCCAAACATCGAGATGGTGAACCGCAAACCGGCGGTTCGCGCCGCTTGACACCGCGGGACGTTCCCGCGCGGCGGCCGCGATCTCCCGACATTACCAGCTTGAGGAAGTAGAAACCATGCACCAACGCCTGAAACTGACAACCATCGGAGCATCGCTGGCACTGCTGTTTCTTGCCGGCTGCTCGGCCACCGGCAAGTGGTCGCTCCAGGAAATCGACCCCTCCGCAGCCCGGGCCGACTTCCAACCGCATACGCTGACGCTCCAGCCGGACAAGACCTACTATGCCGACACCAACCAGCAGGTCACCACTGGCGTCTGGCGCTGGGAAGGCCCGAAGACCAACGGCATGCTCATACTCGACGAGCGCAACGGCCAGGCAAAGTCGTACACCGCCTCCATGCCGAACAACAACGCCCTCGATCTCGAGACCGATCTGCAAGGTCACGCCGTCAAGGCCCGCTTCGACCGCAAATACTGACGTGACCGCGGCCGGGACGACCCTGCCGCACACCTTCGTCAGCGCCGCCGCGCTGCCCGACATCGCGCGAAACCGGCGTTTGAAAACAACCCTTCGAAATGGGAGTCAAATCATGCTAGGTTGGGCAATTGTCTTCTTTATCGTCGCGATCATCGCGATGATCTTCGGCTTCACCGGCATCGCCGGCGCCGCCGCCTGGATCGCCCAGGTACTGTTCTTCCTCTTCCTCGTCTTCTTCGTGATCTCGCTCGTCATGTACCTCGTCCGCGGTCGGAGTCCACGCCCACCCGCGTGACCCCACCAACGACCAGCAGCTCAACGCAGCAGCTGAAAACAGCAGCTGAAAACACCGCGGCTCGCCCGGGCGCCTTACGCCCCGGCGGGCTGTGCGTTTGCGCCCACGATCCCCAGCGGCGGCCGATCGCGATACCGCCCGCGCGTGAAGTCCGGAATGTCCACCGGCCGGCTGCGCTTCGCTACCGACCGCTCCGTGCATTCAACCAGCGCACTCCACGCCGCCGCGTCGTACACGTCCATGTCCAGCGGCTCACCTGCCCGCAGACACTGGATCAACCGATAGTTCTCCAGAAAGTCCATCCCGCCATGCCCGCCGCTCGCCCGCTTCACCGCCTCTGAACGCCACAACGGGTGCTCGTACTCACCGTAAGCCCCCAGCCCCTCCCAGCCGTGCCCCGGGCTGCGCCCCTCGAGGTGCACCCGCTCCGGCCACCGCTCGAAGATCCCCTTCGTCCCCTGCACCACGTGAAGCCGGCTGTAAGGCCGCGGCAGGTTCGTGTCGTGCACGAGGTAGACTGTCTTCCCCTGCGCCGTCTTGATCAGCGCCGTGTTTACATCACCGAGCGCGTCGGTTTCCTCCCGCCGCGGGTCGCCGGCCTCGAGATGCTCCTGCCGCCACTTCTGCAATCCCCGCGATGGGCTGCTCATCGAGACCACGTAGTCGAACCGATCGCCCCGGTTGATGTTCATGCACTGTGCCACCGGCCCCAGCCCGTGCGTCGGGTAAAGGTTCGCGTTCCGCTTGAGCGAGTGGTCCCGCCGCCAGAGCCCTTCGCCCGCGCGGCTGAACTTCACCGCCCGCAAATCATGCAGGTAGCCCCCCTCGCCATGCAGCACTTCCCCCAGCAACCCCCGCCGAACCATGTTCAGGCACATCATCTCCGGCCGGTCGTAGCAGCAGTTCTCCATCATGATGCAGTGCCGCCGCGTTCGCTCGGCCGTCTCGACCAACTCCCAGCAACCGTCGAGCGTGATCGCGGCCGGCACCTCGGTGGCCGCGTGCTTGCCGTGGGTCATCGCCGCCACGCACACCGGCACATGCCACCGCCACGGCGTCGCGGTGTAGACCAGGTCGACGTCCTCTTCCGCGCAAAGCCGCTCAAAATCCCGCTCGCCGCGCGTGTAGAGCGTCGGCGTCGGCTGGCCCGCCTCCTCGACGATCTGCTGCGCCCGCTTGGCGTGCGCTTCGTTGATGTCACAGATCGCCTTGAGTTCTACCCCCTCCAGCTTCAAGAGCGTCCGCACGTGATGCGTGCCCATCCCCCCGACGCCCACGAAGCCAATCCGCACCCGCTCCAACGGCGGCGCCGCGAACAACCCCTCCGGCGCCGCCGGCCGCGCGTCCGCCCCCACCGCCCCGCGGGCGTCTTCCCCGCCGCCGTCCCCGGCGTACCCATGCCGCCCGAGCACCGCCCCCACCCCAGCCAGCGCCCCAAACTTGATAAAGTCCCGCCGATTCGGCCGGTTCCGTAACCCTCCCGCTGCGTCGAAGCTGACGTTAACCATCAAAATCTCCATTCATGCACGAACAAGCCGGAATCGGACTCCATTCCGCGTGATCGAAAGCGGACCAGTGCCCCCCCGGCATCATAAAGCCATTGCCCATCGCGGCCATGCAGCCACCCTCCCCGGGCGGGCGCAGCGTCTGACAAGCCGGTTCCCAAGCTTCGCGGCCGGCACAATAAGCCCCGCTCTGTCGGGCCCGCGCGAGCCTCCCGCCTGGGGGTGTTAGCGTTCGGCCACGTCGCAATCCAACCGCGAACAATTCAGCTCTCACCCGGCGTATCCGGAGAGCCAGCCTCGGCGGAAAGGGACCAAATGGCGACTTGCGGTATCTGGCCCAATGCCACAACGTCGCAAGACCACTCGCCCGCGCACCCGGCCCGCCGCAACGAAGCCCGTCCCCTGGTGCAATGTGCGCCGATCATGGGCACCAATAGACTTTCATGAACAAATCGTGTTTTTATTGCCCTTGAGTTAAACCGGTATTATCCTTTCTTAGGGACGCTGTATTGGGCCACGAATCCTAGTTGCGGCCGATGCTGCGGGGGCTCGTTGCGTTTAGGCAATCCTTCGCTTTGATCACAACCATCAGGACCCCTTTGCGTCGTGCGTGGGACGTAGACGGTTTGTCCAAGAAGCCGTTTTGTCTCCCAGCCGTTCCATGAAAGGAGGACGTCTGCCATGAAAACGATTGCTTCCCTGGTATCTGTTGGCGTGTGTAGTGGCTTGCTGTTGATCACCGCACCACCTGCCGCCGGTGACATCAACATCGACCCCCAGTTCCCTACCGACGGCGCCACGTCACCGCTGTCGCTGCCGATTCCCTACTACTTTAAGACCTCCTGGGATGGCGTGAGCTGGACCACCGAGCAGAAGGACTCCGCACGGGGGGCCCTCGACTACCTCGGATCCTTCTTTGTCGACCAGCCCGCGTTTGTCGAGCAAGACTCGCCGGATGATTTCAGCATCCGCTGGGCGGGCGAGGACTTCTTCAAAGACTGGGGCGAATCAGGCAATTGGGATCTCAACCTCGCCGGCGGCCTCGCGGTCGCCGCCAAGTCACAGATTGGTTCAGACGCACCCTGGGACAAAGAGAAATACCCCCTGGGTGAAATCTACTTTAACAAGAACTACGCTTGGCATTTCAACCCGCTGACGGATCCCGAAGAGGGGGACCCCAATGACCCTATTGACGGCGAGTTCGACTTCTGGAGTATCCTGCTGCACGAGGCGATTCACATTCTTTGCGTCAACAAGCACGCTACGGATCCCGACGCAGTGATGTATCCGTCGTTCAGCGACGGGCAGCGCCGCTGGGAAATCAAGGAAGCAGACAAGCAGCTGCTGCGCGAAGCGGGCTACGAGATCATCCCGGCCCCCGGATCGATGCCGATAAGCCTCCTCGCGCTTGGACTGCTGGCGCTGCTGCGACGACGTGTCGGCTAACTCGCTTGCAGGGTCCTGGCTCCCGAGAGTTCCCGCAACCTCGCTCCGCCAACGGGCGCGAAAGGGAGAACGACACGCTCCACACCTCGAATCCGGCCGGCTCGCGTCTCTACGCGATCGGCGCCGGCCTTCGCAGCGCCGGTCGCGGAAACACCCCCCGCATCGAACCGGATGTTCGGGTTGGTACCAGCCTACCGTCAAGCGCTCTGCGCGACGCCGCTCGATCCCCGCGAAACTCCCCCGCGCGTCGACAGGCCCCCTCCCACCATCGAACAGTTCCGAAAAACGCCCGACCTTAGCGACAGCAAGACGGCCGCGAGACTCCCACCAAGCGGCTCCGACCGGTAACCAAATAAGCAGCTGCCAGCCTGACCGCCCGGCACCGCTGCGATAATCGATAACCCGACTGCTCTCATGCCCCCCGCCACGGCTTCGGTTGCCCTGCGGTTTCGTACGGTCCAGTTCCACCCGAAGAAATGCAACTGTTCCATCCCCGAAGTGCGCTGCGGGCAGTTTCGCACCGGCACCGATGAAACTGTTCCATCTGCGAATTGCGTTGCTTGCCGTTTTTCAGCGGCTTAAACTGATTACGTGTTGATGCACGGCGTCGCCCGGGCCCCAAGTCATTTCTCGCCCGTTCGACCCGGCAAGGATTCCTAAAAACAGGAGGAGGAACAGAAGATGCGCAGTCTCACCCGATCCAGCGCGCTCGTGGCCGCTTTCGCGGCCGCCGCACTGCTGCTGACCCCGACGGCCGCCATGGCCAACCTGCTGACCGATCCCGGCTTCGAAAGCGGGACCCCCGTGCCGAGCGGCGTTGGTGGATGGGAGCCCTTCAATGGCGCCGAGTTCTCGACCGAGCAAGCATTCAACGGCGCGTACTCGATGAAGTTGATCGCCAACAACAGCGTGCCCGGTGCTTTCCAGACGCTGCCGGCCACCCCCGGCGAGGCCTTCACGCTGACCGGCTACGCCTTGGCGCCGGTGGCGCTCGCCGGCCCGGAACCCGCGTTCGGCGGCATCCAGGTCTCGTTCTTCGACGCGGGCGGCAACGACCTGGGCACCGTTGAAACGCCGGGCGCTGCCGCCGCCGACTTCCGGGGGGTCAACGACCCCGCCGGCGACTTCGTTACGGGCGAGTGGGAATTCCTCTCGGTCACCGCCACCGCGCCGGCTGGCGCAGTCAAGATCCAGGCGTTCCCCATCTACATCGACTTCAGCGGCAACGAGCAGGGCATCTACGTGGACGACATGACACTCGTCCCCGAGCCGGCTTCCCTGACGCTGCTCGGCGCCTGCGGCCTGGCACTCTTCTTCCGCCGCCGCTAGGCCGACATCGCAAGCACCCGCACCAGCACGCCGGGAACGAGCGCCGCACGGCGCTCGTTCCCGGCGTCGCATCTGGCCCGCACACGCTTGCCCGCATCCAAGCGCCGCCCCCGCCTGGTGCGCCAAGCACGTCAGCGAACCGATCGCAGTGCTACGCCGCCCGCCGACTCAGAGAGGGGTGACAGCGGGCGACGGGACTCGAACCCGCAACATTCAGCTTGGAAGGCTGATGATCCCACTGCTAAGCATCTACGTGACAGAGGCTTACGAAGCTTTCCCGAGCGTCTTACACAGTGGCTTACACTCACCCAGCGTCGCAACCGCTCTCGGCACTGCCCCCCAACGGTTTGCCTTGGCCTCACCTGGACCCTGACGGGCTCCCCTGCCCACGCCATGCCAGATGACGCTTGTGACGGATGTGACGGTTCCCCGAGAGGGCACAGCAACTCACGACGTGCGTCCGGAGGCCGAGCCCCCAGCCACCTGCCCACGGCTCGCAAAGTTGAGCTTCTCAACCTAGAGCTTTTCTATTACAACGTCACGTGGTTCGGCCCCAACC
>CAZCKC010000041.1:0-22807 GCA_964499235.1 uncultured Planctomycetales bacterium
TGTCAAGTCGCGGGCGACGAACGCGCTGGTGGAGAGCACCGTAACAAAAATGGCTGCTGTAATGGGGAACCCGAGTGCGAGGGCTTGTCCGCGTCCCAGGGCGAAAGCACCCGCCAAGATCAATAGGGCAAGCAGCGCTGTCAACGCACCCCAGAAGCCACGCCGGATCGCGCGGGCGTGCGGTGCGTAATCGGCGTGCGGCGCGGGTTTTGTCGGCAACGCGCCCAAGCGGCGTGTGCCTACCAGGAAGACCATCAAGCCCAAGAGCGATATGAGCGGCGAGAACGCCACCAAGGCTTCAGCAACTTGTCTCAGCGCGGGCACCGCGCCGATCGGGAGCACAAGCAGGCCGATCATAGCGGGTGCTACGATCAGGGCCATTCCAATCTTGATTGGTTTGAGCGCGGCGAAGAAGTCGTCGATCCACTGCGGGTCGTAGAAGACGATGCGGGCGCTGCCGAGGGTTTCGGTGACGGGGGTGTTGCACTCCGGGCAGCGGGCGGTGGGGAGCAGGGTTCGCAGGTTGTAGCCGCACGAGATGCAGGTGGCGTCGACGGCGAGGCGGCTGTCGGGGGCGAGAACGTGGGGCGGGATGTTGAGTTCGGGAGGCGGTGGTTCGCGTGGGGGCTCGGGCTAGGCTGGGGGTTGCGGGTTCACCATAGGGCGTATTTTGGGTAGGAATTAGGGGGGTGGCAAGCTTCGGAGCGGGATGTTGGCGGGCGCTACCGCGACGGGGGTGACATGCGGGGGGGCGATCATTTTGGGCTGCGCGGTTTATTGGATCCCTGCACCGCCGGGACGGCGGTGCCACAGTTTGGTGGCGCTGGGGATTAGGGCAACGGGGTCTGCCAACGTTCGCGCGGTTCGCGGTAGGGCGTCACCGAGCCGTCGCAGTGGGCGGTGTTGAAGCGTTGCTGCGGGCCGTGGAAGCGGCCGAGGCGGGTGCTGACGTGCGTCGGCTGGCGGAAGTCGAGCATGCTGGCGGTGCGCGGGGGCGGGGGGCCGTCGCTGACCTGGACGGTGCGGGCGCCGTCGACGACGAAGGCGAACTCGGCCGGCCGGAGAATGGCGTCGAGGCGGATGTACGCGCCGGTGCCCGGGTTGTCGTAGTCGTCGGGGTCACCGGGCTGGCCGGCGTGGCCGGTCGCGTTCATCGCGTAGGTGCGGGTCATGGTTTCGGGGTAGACCTGCTGGATGGTGGGGCAGACGAGGACGGAGCGGTCGTCGTAGAGGTCGCCGGGGTTGGTGCCGGCGGGGTTGGTGAGCTGCTGGACGACGAGGCCCCAGTTGGGCAGCGCGCCGTAGGGCTGGCCGATCGCCGGGGCGTCCCCGGCGTTCTGATCGGCGTAGAGGCGGCACGCGGTGAAGACTTGGCGGAGGTTGGCGCCGCAGACGGTGGCGCGGGCGGTCTCGCGGGCTTGGTTGAGGGCGGGAAGGAGGATCGAGATGAGCAGGGCGATCACGGCGACGACGACGAGGAGCTCGATGAGGGTGAAGGCGGAGTGCCCGCGGATTCCTGTTTGCGTTTGGTGATGGAACTCGGGCGGGTCGCACGGCCGGCACGGCCGGGGCACGGTGTAGGTTTCTTCGTTGGCGGCACTGCTCAGGAGCAGTGGTACCCGGCTCGCTACCCTGCTGCACGCGGTGGTGGACATCGCTCCGATGATAGCGCGGGTGGGGCGCAGTCAGCGGAGGTCGATCAGGCCGACGTCGATGCCTTGGCCGCCGGCGGTTTGGCGGCAGTGGACGGCGAGGAGGTTGCCGCCTGCGCGGAAGACGGCCGGGTCGACCGGGATCAGCTTGTAGTGCGTGGTGTGGCCGGTGAGTTGTGCGACTTGCTGGCCGTTGATGAAGATCTCGCAGTTTTCGTCGTGGTAGACGGCGAGCAGCGGCTGCTTGACGGGGCGGCGTACGCGGACGGGCCGGCGGAGCCAGATGTCGCTGCCGTCCCAGGTGGTGCGGACGTTGAGGTTGGGGGTGCCGGCGGTGCCGAAGCCGGCGGGGCCTTCGGACCAGGCGCTGTCGTCGAAGTCGCGCTCCGTCCAGCCGTCGGCGGGCTTTGTGGTCGTATAGCGCCAGGCGATCTCCGCTTCGCTGGCAATGGGGAGCAGCGTGTTGATCGCGGGCAGGGGGCCGTAGAGTTGCGCGGTGGCGGCGGCGACGCGCTCTTCGTCGAGCTTGACGACAGCGCGGTCGTAGGTGACCAGGCCGTTGATCTCGATCTCGACGTCGGTGGTTTGGGTGTAGATCGCGCCGCTGAGGCCGTGGGTAGCGCGGAGGGCGCGGAGGGTGGTCAGCATGGCGAGGTAGGCGTCGTTGAGCGCGGCGCGGTCGGCGTAGCCGCGGTAGCCGAAGTTGCCTTCGGTGCGCCAGAGGTGGTTGGGGATCTCGAGGTTGAGCCCGCCGAACTCGCCGATGACGCCGGCCCGCAGCGCTTCGGGGGTTGGTGCGATCGGGTCGGGGTAGGT
Organism: uncultured Planctomycetales bacterium; assembly: GCA_964499235.1. GTDB lineage: Bacteria > Planctomycetota > Phycisphaerae > UBA1845 > Fen-1342 > JAFGRR01. The sequence continues at coordinate 2,469 of CAZCKC010000041.1, forward strand.
GTGCCAGTCGACGACGTCGCCGACCTGCTTGTCGTACCAGCCGCTGACGCTGTTGATGACGCTGGCGGGGTGGAGGCGGTGGACCTGCCACGCGATCCGCTCGGTGTCGTACTGGCCCCAGCCCTCGTTGAACGGGACCCAGATGACGAGCGACGGGTGGTTGCGCAGCGCGGTGACGACGCGCGCGAGCTCGCGCTCGAACTGGGCGCGGTCGGCGTCGCTGCGCTGGACGGTGTCGTCGTTGAGCTTCGCCGCTTCCCAGGCGCTGGGCAGGTCCTGCCAGACCAGGAGGCCGAGCTGGTCGGTCCAGTAGTACCAGCGGGCGGGCTCGACCTTCACGTGCTTGCGGATCGAGTTGAAGCCGAGCCGCTTGGTTAGCTCGATGTCGCTGCGCAGCGCCGCGTCGGTCGGCGCGGTGTAGAGCCCGTCGGGCCAGTAGCCCTGGTCGAGCGGGCCGTAGCTGAAGACGGGCTGGTGGTTCAAGAAGAGCTGTTGCCGGCCGTCGGCGTCGGGGCGGACGGCGATCTCGCGGAAGCCGACGTAGCTGGTGACCGGGTCGATGTCGCGGTAACGGCGGACGTTGAGCGTGGCCGTCACGTCGTAGAGCTGCGGGTCGTCGGGGCTCCACGGGCGGGCGTCGGGGACGTCGATCCGGACAAGGCCGGTGCCGCTGCCGGTGGCGAGGACCTGGTTGCTCTCGGGATGCTTGACGGTGATTTCGACCCAGTCGAGCCGGCCGCGGTCGCGGTCGGTGGTCGGGCCGCTGAGGGTGTAGCGGACCGTGAGCCGCGGCGGGTTGACGGTGGTCTCGAAGTCGAGTTGCTCGAAGTAGACCAGCGGCACGGGCTCGAGCCAGACGGTCTGCCAGATGCCGCTGACGGCGGTGTAGAAGATGCCGTGCGGCGCGAGGACCTGCTTGCCGCGGGCCTGCGGGCCGGCGTCGGTGGGGTCGGTGACGGCCACGACGAGCGTGTTCGCGCCGCTGCGGTCGATGGCGTCGGTGATGTCGAAGCTGAACGGGTCGTAGCCGCCGCGGTGTTCGCCGATGAGCGTGTCGTTGATCCAGACGCGGGCCTGCCAGTCGACGGCCCCGAAGTTGAGGCGAATGCGGTGCTCTTCGTCCCAGTCGGCCGGCACCTCGAACGTGCGGCGGTACCAGAGTTCCTGGGTCGGTTCGAGCGGGCGTTTGACGCCGGAGAGCGCGCTTTCGACCGCGAAGGGGACGAGGATCGCACCATCCCACTCGTCCGGCGGCGTCCCGCGGGGGTCGGTGATGGCGTAGTCCCAGAGGCCGTTGAGGTTGAGCCACTGCGCGCGTTGGAGCTGTGGGCGCGGGTATTCAGGTAGGACGTTGTCGGGTGAGACGTCGGCGGCCCAGCGGGTCATGAGCGGGCTGTTGGCCGGCTGCCAATCGGCGGCGGCGCTGGTCATGGCGCTTGCTCCCAGGACGCAGGTGATCAGGACGGGAGTGAGTCTCATGGGGCGGATCGCTCCTTGTCGTCGACGTGTGGGGCGCGGCGTCGCAAGCAGCGGGTGGCCGCTGGCGACCATCATATAAGCTGGCGGCGCGCAAAAGAAACGGCCGAGCGCGAAGGCTCGGCCGTCTCGTGGCTGGTTTGCGACACGCGGTCGCGGAGCGCTCTTAAGCGCCGACGGGCTGGCGGTAGTAGTTCGGCAGCGGCTCGCCCTGGGACTTCCAGTGCTTGACGATCTGCTCGGCCTTGCCGGCGCTGTTCAGCACGTGCAGCTTGCGCTTGACCATGTCGGTGATCGCCTGGCGGCCGGGGCCGAGGTATTTGCGGGGGTCGAACTCGTCCGGCTTGGTGGCGAAGACCTCGCGGATCTTGGCGGTGAGGGCGAGGCGGAGGTCGGTGTCGATGTTGACCTTGCAGACGCCGTACTTCTGGACGGCGCTGGCGATCTGGTCTTCGGGCACGCCCTTGGCGTTGGGCATGGCGCCGCCGTACTGGTTGACGAGGTCGATGAACTCCTGCGGGACGCTGCTCGAGCCGTGCATGACGAGCGCCAGTCCGGGGCAGGTCTTCATGATCTGCTCGACGCGGTCGAAGGCGAGCTTGGCCTCGTTGACGAACTTGTAGGCGCCGTGGCTGGTGCCGATCGCGACGGCGAGGCTGTCGACGCCGGTCTGCTTCCAGAAGTCGGCCGCCTCCTGCGGATCGGTCAGGAACTTGTGGATGTTCTTCTCATACTCTTCGGCGTCGAGCCCGACCACGTCCTCTTCGATGCCGCCGAGCATGCCGAGCTCGGCCTCGACGGTGACGCCGGCCTCATGGGCGATACCGACGACCTGCTTGGTCAGGGCGACGTTCTCATCGTAGGGGTGGTGCGAGCCGTCGATCATGACCGAGGTGTAGCCATCGGCGATGCAGGTCTTGATCAGCTCGACGGTGTCGCCGTGGTCGCAGTGGATCGCGATCGGGAGCTCGGGGTGCTCCTCGACGGCCGCGTCGATCAGGTGCTTGAGGTAGCGGATGTTGGCGTACTGGCGGGCGCCCTTGGAGATCTGGAGGATCAGGGGGGAGGATTCGGACGCACAGGCCTCGATGATGGCCTGCGTGATCTCCATGTTGTTGACGTTAAAGGCGCCGACGGCGAAGCCGCCCTCGTAGGCGAGGTCGAACATCGGCTTGGTGGTCATCAGCGGCATCGGTGGGTCCTCACGCGGTTAAAGCCTGGACTCACGCCGCCCGGGCGACCTGACCGGTTCGATCGGCACCAGACAACGTGAACGTTCTCACATTGTGAAATTCGGATCGTAGCCTCTTTTCTTCGGCTTGGCCATGGGTGCGGCGGAGGATTTTGCTTTTCGGGAGCGGTTTTGGAATCTTCTTGGGAGCACGAGGGGTCACGCGACAATGAAGGTGGCGTCAGCCCGCGCCGATAACGCCTGTGGCGCTAAGCCCGGTCCGCGCGGCGGGGTTGTCCGCGGGGTGTCGGCGTCGATCCAACGCACGCACGCGTGAGCGAGAGGTGCTTTCCATGCTGAAGCGAAAACCGACCTTGCTGGCGGCCCTGATCCTGGCCGGCGGGGTGCTGTTTGGGCTGCCGCGGACGGCTGTCGGCCAGGACGAGGCCTACTTCGTCGTTGAAAGCGTGGGCAGCCTCGACGGCGTGGCCGGCATGCAGGCGTACGGCATGAACAATTACGGCCAGGTAGTCGGCAACGCGCCAGTCAACGGCGACCAGCCGCTGGCGTGGCACTGGGAGACGGGGAACCTGGTCGATCTGGGCGGGCTGATTCACTTCACCTTCGGCTTTCCGGAGCTGGCGGGTGAGGCCTACGACGTATCGGACGCCGACCAGATCGTGGGTGGCGGCTGGTACCTGATTCAGCCGCCGTGGCTCGAGGACAAGATTCCGATCCTGCAGGCGTACGTCATCCGAGCGGCGCCGCTGACGGACTTCGGCACGCCGCGGTCGGGCGACTCGGTCACCCAGCTCGGCTCGCTGGTGCCCGGGGCGGAAAACGTTCTCGGCGCGAGCTGCGCGATCGCGATCAGCAACCAGAACCACGTCGTCGGCTGGGCGGACATTGACCTCGAGGCCGACGCGGCCGGCTACTTCGAAACGACCTATCACGCCTTTCTCTGCATGCCGGAAGCGGGTTTCGGCTACTACCGGGACACGGCGCCGGCCGACCAGGTGAACGACCTGATGATCGACCTGGGCACGCTGGCGGCCGAGGACTACCTGAGTAGCGCCACCGGCGTGAACGACTGGGGCATGGTGGTCGGCTACAGCTATGGCCGCAGCGCGGGCTACCAGGAGGCCTACACGGCGTTTCTGATCAACCCGGCCGATTCGAAGGCGGGTCCGTGGGCGGCGCTCGATGGCAACGGCGTGAACAGCCTGATGATCGACCTGGGCGTATTCCCGGAGAGCAATCTCAGTCAGCAGGGCGCGCCGCGGGTGAAGAACAGCTGGGCCCGTGACATCAACTACTTCGGCTTCGTCGTGGGCGAGGCGGACACCGACACCTACGACACGCATGCCTTCGTGATCATCCCGACGCTGGGCGGCGAATGGTTCCAGGGTGATCCCGCGACGCGGATCAACGACCTGATGGTCGACCTGGGCACGCTCGGCGGAGCGAACAGCAGCGCGGCCGCGATCAACGACGCCGGCCAGATCGTCGGGTGGGCGGAGGATGAGAACGGCAACCGCCGGGCGGTGCTGTGGGAGCGGGTCGGCAACAGCTACGAGATCATCGATCTGAACGAGCGGGTCATCCTCTCGAGCCGCTGGAACCTGGTCGAAGCCCGCGACATCAACGAGTCGGGTGAGATCGTCGGCTGGGGCTCGGTGCTGTCCGGCAGCGACGAGCCGCAGATGCAAGGCTTTGTCCTGAACCTCGCCACGGCGGAGCAGGTCGCCCTGGCAACCGCCAGCGACGACGAGAACGTCAACGGCGGTGGCAACGGCGGCGGCGACAGCGGCGTGCTGGCGCTCGACCCGATCTTCAACGACAACTCGGCGCCGCCGGTCAACGGGGACGGCAGCGGCAACCCGCCGCCGGCCGTCACGCCGGCGCCGCTGTGCGGCTTCGGGTTCATGAGCCTGCTGCCGCTAACGCTGGCGGGCCTGCTGACGATGAAGACGCGGCGGTTCTAGCGACGCGAAAGCGGTGGGCGGTTCCGCAGGCCGCCTGCGATGACATCATTCGCGAGCCCGGTCGCGCTGCGCGGCCGGGCTCGCGGCATTGCTGGGATTGCGGCGCCGGCCCGGCGTCACTCGCGGGTCGCGTCCGGGTCGTGGTCGAAGGTCGGCATCTCGGGGTCGAGCAGGTCTTCGCCGGTCATGTCGCGATCGATCGTGTAGCGCTCGCGGAACCAGTTGTCGAGGTCGACCAGCCGGCAGCGCTCGCTGCAGAAGGGGTAGTCGGGCGGCGGGGGGCCTTCGTACGTGATGACGCGCTCGCAGATGGTGCAGGTGTACTCGCTCATCACTCAGAGCCTAGCGGGCTGCGTTGTCCGGGTCGACCGGACCGTGGGCGGCGGCCGGTGGATGTGGCGCAAACGGCGGCGGCCGACGCCTTAAGGGGCGCCGGCCGCCGGTGGGTGGCTCTGGGATTGTCGGCGCCTAGCGGCGACGGAGCAGGCCGAGCAGCCCGAGGCCGACAAGGGCCAGCGAGGCGGGCTCGGGGGTGATGGTGAGGTTGCTCATGGCGATGAAGTCTTCGTCGGGGACGCCACCCCAGTTGGTGGCGCGGACGCGGACCATCGACACGTTGGCGGTGTCGAAATCGAGCGGGGCAGCGGCGAGGTCAATTTCCTTGACCTGCGTTTTCCACTCGTCGGCGGTCCAGGCCTCACCCCAGCTGAGGTCCCACTCGGTGCCGTCGCCGTCGTAGAGCAGCATCCAGATGTTGGCGTCGTCATACGCCGGACGCGGCGGGTCGGCGGTTGGGTTGTCGACCTGGTGGTAGCGGGCGTGGATCTGGAGCTCGGCGCCCGACATCAGCGCGACCGGGCTGGTCAGCGTGATGTCGGCGGCGGGCCAGACCCAGCCGTCGATGTTCGTACGCTTCATGACCTCAACGCCGAGCAGGTCGTCGACTTCGTAGACGATGTCGGCGCCGGCGATGTTGCCAGCGACACTGCTGTCGAGGTCCATGCTGATCGCGCCGGCCAGCGCGGCGGGCGTGACCAGCAGCGTGGCGGCCAAAAGCAGACGTTGCATCTTGATTCCTCCTCCGGACGTTCGAAATGAATTGAACTGACGTGAGATGTTCCCGACCCGGGACGGCTCCCGGGATCCCTGACACCTAGGTTAGCCGATCGTCTGATCCAGCTTCAAGGTGCCTTTTGAGTACCGAATGAAGTAGGCGTGTATCGCTAATTTATAGGAAGTTAGCACGCCGATAAGAAACGGCGTCACCGCGCCGCAGCGGCGAACGCGTGGCAGCGGCGCGGGTCGGCGGCCAGGAAAAACGCGGCGGGTTAGAAATATTCTTGCACGTGCTCTTCGAGCTTGCGCTTGGCTTCCTTCTCGATCTGCCGCACGCGCTCGCGGGTCAGGCCGACCGTCTTGCCGATCTCCTTGAGCGTCATCGGACGTTTGCCCTTGCCGCGCAGGCCATACCGCAGTCGCAGGACCATCGCCTCGCGCTCGGTGATCTGCGAGAGCATCCGCTGCACGAAGTCGACGTCCGACTGCGAGAAGAGCGTGTCGAAGGGCTGCGGCGTCCGCGGGTCGGCCAGCGTGTCGGTCAGCGCCGTTTCGTCGGCCGCGCTCGCGGATTGGGTCGGGCAGGTGCAGGCCTTGATGGCCTTGGAGATCGCCTTCGCCCGGCGGGGGGTGATCTCGAGCTGCTGGGCGACCTCGTCCATGGTCGGCGGGCGGCCGAGGTCGTTCTCGAGCGCCCGCATCGTGAGCTTCATCTGGCTGATCTGATCCATGAGGTAGCTGGGAATGTGGATCATCTGGGTGGCGTTCTGGATCGCCCGTCGGATCGCCTGGTCGATCCAGTAGCTCGCATACGTGCTGAAGCGCGAGCCGACCGTGGGGTCGAAGCGGTCGACCGCATTGACCAGGCCGACGTTGCCCTCGTTCACGAGGTCTTCCATCGGCAGCCCGCGGTTGCGGAAGTTCTTCGCCACGCTGACCACCAGCCGCAGGTTCGCCTGGATCATGTGGTTGCGAGCTTCGGACGCCTCGCGCTGGATCCGGTTGAAATCCTGGAGCGTGATCTCGCCCGCCGCCAGGCGCTGCTGGCAGTGGGCGGCGGCCTGGATCTTTTCGCCCAGGGAACGCTCCTCGTCAGCCGTCAGCAGATCGAAGTGCTTGATCTGCTTCAGGTAGTCGCCCAACCCCGGATCGGTCTTCGTGGCCATCGTCCTGCGACCCTTCTGCTTGCGGCCTGCATCCCGGCCGGCGGTGCCGAGCGCACACCAGCCCACGGATGTATCGACCGGCCGCGCCGCGACGATCACTGGCCGCACTATAAGCCCGGAGCGTTCCGCGACGCCACGCATTATCAGGCTGAATCGCGAAGTCTCGAGTCGCGAGGTCCGAAAGCGCTGCGCACGGAGCGGAGAAAGCGGTTCAGGCGACGGCCGGTGTCTGGCGCAGCCCGAGCGTGTCGAGCAGCGTGACCAGGCGTTCGGTGGGCAGGCCGACGATATTATCGAAGCTGCCCTCGATGCGGTCGACGAGTTGGTCGCCGACGTCCTGGATGCCGTAGGCGCCGGCCTTGCCGCGCCAGGCCCCGCTGGCGAGGTAGGTTTCGATCGTGGCCGGATCGTCCCGCAGGCTGACGAGGCTGACATCGTGGTCGAGCAGCCGCTCGAAATCGGCGCCGTCGCGGCGCACGAACGCCAGCCCGGTGATGACGGTCGAGATGCGTCCGGCCTGCTGGTGGAGCATGTGGCGGGCGTGGTCGCGGTCGCGCGGCTTGCCGAGCACGGCGTTGCCGCAAACGACGAGGGTGTCGACGCCGAGCACCCAGACGCCGGGGCGGCGTTCGGCGATCGAGCGGGCCTTGAAATAGGCCAGCGACTCCGCCCAGGCGGCGGGCGTGACGTGCGGCGGGCGTGTAGTCGGCTCGGGCAGGTTGCTGGGCTCGACGGAAAATGGCACGCCGAGACGCGCCAGCAGCTCACGGCGGCGCGGGCTCGCGGAGGCCAGGATGATTGCTTCGTGGGTTGCCATGTAGGCGGTCTCAATTCGTGACACGTTAGTTATGCTAGCGCCCTGGCCAGCATAAGCGGGAAAGGGCTGGAGATTGCGCGCAATCCGTAAAAAAACCTCCACGACGAAACCCGAGACAACACACCGGTTTGGTGCCCACCTGTCGATTGCCGGCGGCGTCCAAAACGCGTTGCACGAAGCGCTCGTGCTGCGCTGCGACGTCCTGCAGGTCTTCGTCAAGAACCAGCGGCAGTGGCACGCGCCGCCGCTGAAGCCCGCCGACATCGCGGCGTGGGAGGCGGCGTGGGCCCGGCGGCCGGACTTCGGCCCGGTCGTCGCGCACGCGACCTACCTGATCAATCTCGCGACGGCGGACCGCGGGTTGCGGAAGAAGAGCATCGCCGCGTTCACCGAGGAATTGGACCGCTGCGAGATGCTGGGGATCATGGGGCTGGTGGTGCATCCCGGCTCAGCCGGAGGCGGGCGGCGGGAGGCGGCCCTGCTGCGGGTAGCGCGCACCTTGAACGAAATCTTCGCCGCGCGGCCGACGCGGAAGACGCGGGTGTTATTGGAAACGACGGCCGGGCAGGGCAATACGCTGGGGCGAACTTTCACGGAAATCGGCGCGATCATTGCGGCGATCGAGGAGCCGCAGCGGGTGGGCGTCTGCGTCGACACGTGTCACGTCTTTGCGGGAGGCTATGACCTGCGCGATCCGGGGGCGTATGCGGCGATGGTCGCGGAGGCGGAAAACACGGTGGGGCTGGGGCGGATCGCGTGCTGGCACGTGAACGACAGCCAGGCGGCGTTCGACAGCCGCCGCGACCGGCACGCGCACATCGGCGCGGGCGAGATCGGGATGGCGGGCTTTCGCAACCTGCTGCGCGACGAGCGTTTTCGCGGCTTGCCGATGATCCTGGAGACGCCGAAGGGCGACCGCACCGCGCAGCAGACGTGGGATCAGTTCAACCTGCGGCGGCTGCGGGCGATGGCGGCGCGAGCGTGAGGGCGGGCATGGTCCGTATGGATCCGCAAAAAGTCGTGGGGTTTATCAGTCCCCCAGGCTGAAGCCTGGGACACCCTTCTTCTGCGTGAGGCTTCTATTGGTGGCCCGACGCGAGCGCTCGGAGGAGCTCGGGCAGCTCGGCGGCGAACTTCGAGCGGGGCAGGACCGGATCGACACCGGCGGCGACGGCCTGCTTGCGCAGCGCGCTCTCGACATGCGGAAAGAAGCCCAGGATCGGCAGGTCGGGGCGGGCGGTGCGGGCCTGGCGGACGAGTGCCAGCGGGTCGTCGCCCTCCGCCTGCAGGTCGATCACCAGCGCCCGGGCGCTGGCGAGGCCGGCGTCGAAGCCCGCCCGCGCGCCGGCCGACTGCACGGCCACGCCGAGCTGCTCGGCCGTCGCGACGATCCGGCTGCGAAAGATGAAGTCCGGCACATAGACGAGGATCGGGCCGTTGCTGTCTGCGGTCATGCTGCGTCCCCGGTTGCGAGCCTGCTGGTAAATGGTACTCACGTCCGGGGGCGGCGGACGTCGAGCTGGCGCAGCGGGATGCCGGCGAGGTCGTCCGGTTCCATCATCCGGGCGTTGACGGCGATCCGGTCGTCGTTGCTGGTGTTGACGCGGGCGTAGTGCGTCATGCAGCCGCAGCGGCGGCAGATCGAGCAGTTGCACTCGGTGAGCGCCCGCGGCCGGCGGGCGATCTCGAGCTGCACCGCGCCGCAATGGCAGGAAGCGACCAGCATCCTCGGCCCGCCTTTCCAGCCGCTTATGCTCGCCCGAGTGCGGGGCGGGCGAAAGGGCGGCGGGTGTGCCCGCTTCACGCCGCGCGGCCGGCCGGGTACCGTGGGCGGCTGGCACGTGGCCTTTGCAAGGAACCCCCCATGAGCGACACCGAGTTCACCGCCCAGGACGCCGCCCGCGAGACCTGGCGGATCTTTCGCATCATGGCCGAGTTCGTCGACGGGATCGAGGTGATGTCGAGCCTCGGGCCGGCCGTCTCGATCTTCGGCTCCGCCCGCACGCCGCCGGAGGCCGAGAACTACCGCCAGGCCCAGACGCTCGCCCGCAAGCTCGCCGAGCACGACTTCTGCATCGTCACCGGCGGCGGCCCCGGGATCATGGAAGCGGCCAACCGCGGGGCGGCCGACGCTGGCGGGCGCAGCGTCGGGCTGAACATCTGGCTGCCGATGGAGCAGGCGGCGAACCCGTACCAGAACACCTCCCTGGACTTTCATTACTTCTTTGTCCGCAAGGTGATGTTCGTGAAGTACGCCTGCGCGTTCGTATGCTTCCCAGGCGGCTTCGGGACGATGGACGAGTTCTTCGAGGCGTTGACGCTGATCCAGACCGCCAAGAGCCCGCCGATGAAGGTCGTGCTGATCGACACGAGCTTCTGGCAGCCGCTGGTGGGCTGGCTCCGCGACACGATGCTGACCAAGTACGGGAACATCGCGCCGGCCGACCTCGACCTGTTCACGATCACCGACGACCTCGACGAGGCGGTCGAGGAGATCGTCGCGGGCTATCGGACGGGGACGGCCGTCTTCGCGCCCAGCCGGACCGACGACGGCGGCGGCGGTCGGAACTGGGTTAGCGCCGAGGAGACGCGCCGCGGGCAGCCGCCGCGGCGCCGGCGGCCCTGACGCGGGCCTGCCCAGGCTGGCTGCAGCTGCTAAAGTGATTGAAATCATGCTGCCGGGGCCGCGGGCGGCGTTCCTTCCGCGCCGCGCCGCCCCTAGAATGCCGGGTTCAGGAGTGGTCGGGCCGTGGGACAGTGACGGGTCGGCACCGACCCGGGGGCGGAGATGTTTGGGCTTCGATGGGTACAGCGCTGATCGAACACAAGCTCGAGTCGCTGACGCAGGAGCTGGGGCGGGAGATGTTCGCCCAGACCCGGGCGGCGTCGGCCGGCCCGTTGAAGCGGGAGTGGTGGCAAGAGCAGCTCATGCAGCAGTTCATGCGGTATGAGTGGCTGAAGATCCAGTCGTTCCGCTTCATCGACGCCCTCCCGACGCTGACCGACGACCGCGAGGTCGCCCGCCACATGCGGGAGTACCTGGTCCACCCCCGCTACGCGCGCAGCCGCCTGAACGGGGCCAACGGGCGGGTCTTGGCCGGGCGGAACCCGCTCGAGGAGCTGGAGCCGGTCGGGACGCAGGACTGGCTCTACCGCATGGTTTCGCGGCTGCTCGACTTTCGCCGGCTGGACTCGGCCTGGGCGACGGCGCTGGTGAAGTTTTCGCGCTGGTCGACGGGCGCGATGGCGGGGACCTTCATCGCCGGCGCGAACATCGACGAGGCGGTCCGGGCGATCCAGCGGATGCGGCGGCAGAAGCTGGCGTTCACGATCGACGTGCTGGGCGAGTCGGCGGTTTCGGCCTCGGAAGCGCAGCAGTACTACGACACCTACCTGCACCTGATCGACGAGCTCCCGGGCCGGGCCGCGCAGTGGGAGTCGATCCCGCTGATCGACGCGGCCGACGGCGCGCCGATCCCGCGGGTGAACGTCTCGGTGAAGCTGACGTCGCTCTATCCGGGCTTCGACCCGCTGGCGGCCGAGGCGTCGAAGGCCCGCGCCAAGGAGCTGCTCCGCCCGCTGCTGCGCCGCGCGATGCAACACGGCGTGCACATCCAGGTCGACATGGAGCACTACGCGATCAAGGACCTGACGATCGAGACCTTCGAGGAGCTGGTCGTCGAGCCCGAGTTCCGCGATTACCCGCACGTCGGGCTGGTGCTGCAGGCCTATCTCAAGGACGGCGACCGCGACATCCAACGGCTGATCGCGCTGGCGAAGCGGCGCGGCGCCCCGGTCACGATCCGGCTGGTCAAGGGCGCCTACTGGGATTCGGAGAGCGTCAAGGCCGACCAGCGCGGCTGGCCGTGGCCGGTGTGGGAACAGAAGTGGATGTCCGACGCCTGCTTCGAGCGGATGACGCGGGCGATGTTGGAGAACCACGAGGTCATCCACAGCGCCTTCGCCAGCCACAACATCCGCAGCCTCTGTCACGCACTGGCGCTGAAGCGGCTGCTGAACGTGCCGGAGAAGGCGTTCGAATGGCAGATGCTCTACGGCATGGGCGACCCGATGAAGCGGGCGTCGGTGCGGCTTGGCGAGCGCTGCCGCGTCTACACGCCGTTCGGCGAGCTGATGCCCGGGATGGCGTACTTCATCCGCCGCCTGCTCGAGAACACCGCCAACGAGTCGTTCCTGCGGATCGCGGCCGACGAGTCGCAAGACGCCGAATTGCTCCGCGCCCCGGAGGAGCTCGGCGCCGAGACGCCCCAATTCGCCCGCCCGCCGCTGATCCGCTACGAGTTTGAGGAACCGCTGATGGACCCGTTTGTGAACACGCCGGACACGGACTTCGGACGGCCCGAAAACCGCGCGCAGATGCTCGCCGCCCTCAGCGACGCCCGCAGCGCGGTCGGCGACCGCTATCCGCTGCTGATCGACGGTGAGGCGGTCCAGACCGACGAGACCTTCACCTCCGTCAACCCCTCGCGCCCCCGCGAGATCATCGGCACGGTTGCGGCCGGGAGCGCCGAGCACGTCAAGACAGCCGTCGCCGCGGCGGACCGCGTCCTGGCCGCTTGGCGGCAGACGCCAGTTACCGAGCGGGCCGACGTCTTGCGCGCGGTTGCCGACGGGATCAGCGCGCGGCGCTTCGAGCTGGCGGCGCTGCAGATCCTCGAGTGCGGCAAGCCGTGGCGCGACGCCGATGCGGACGTCTCGGCCGCCATCGACGCGTGCCGCTATTACGCGAAGGAGATGGAGCGGATCACGGACCATCCGCGTGACCGCGACGTGCCGGGCGAGACGAACGAGTACTTCTACCACCCGCGCGGCGTGACCGCGGTGATCACGCCGGCCAACGCGCCGCTTTCGGTGCCGGCCGCGATGCTGGCCGCGGCGCTGGTCAGCGGCAACACGGTCGTGTTCAAGCCGGCACGGCGGGCGGCGGTGACCGCAGCGCGGCTCGTGCAATTGTTCACCGCGGCCGGCCTCGCGCCGGGCGTGCTCAACTACCTGCCCGGTGGTCACCCCGATGTCGGCGAAGCGCTGGTCGCGCACCCGGCCGTCGCGACGATCGCGTTCGCCGGGCGCCGCGCGACGGGGCTGCGGGTCAACACGCTGGCCGCCAGCGTGGCCGACGCGCCGGTCGGCTTCAAGCGGCTGGTCGCGAACCTCGGCGGCGCCAACGGCTTGATCATCGACTCGGACGCCGACCTCGGCGAGGCGATCCGCGGGACGCTGACGGCCGCGTTCGGCTACGCGGGACAGAGCTGCGCGTCGGCCTCGCGCGTGATCGTCGTCGGCGGGATCTACGACCGCTTCGTGGAGCGGCTCGTCGAGGCCGCCCGCTCGAAGGGCGTCGGGCCGGCGGACGAGCCGACGGCCGCCATTCCGCCGCTGCTCGACCAGGCCGCCTTCGATCGCGTGCGGCAGCTCATCGAGCAGGGCAAGACCGAGGCGACGTGCCTGCTCGAGACGGACACGACGGCCGAGATCGAGGAGTCCAGCGGCGGCTTCTTCGTCGGCCCGACGATCTTTGCCGACGTGCCGCCGGGCGCGCCGCTGGTGCGGGACGAGATCATGGGCCCGGTGCTCTGCCTGATCCGGGCGGAGACGTTCGAGGACGCGCTCGCACGGTTCAACGAGAACGATGCGGCGCTGGTCGGCGGGATCTACTCGCGCAGCCCGCAGCACATCGACCAGGCCCGCCAGGGTTGCCAGTGCGGCAACCTCTACATCAACCGCGTGATCACCGACAGCCGGATCGACCGTCAGCCCTTCGGCGGCTTCAAGCTCGCGGGCACCGGGGCGAAGCTGGGCGGGCCCGACTACCTCCTCCAGTTCTGCAACGCGCGCTCGATCACCGAGAACACCATCCGCCGCGGCTTCGCCCCCAGCGAGGCCGTCGAGGAAACCGTCGGCTGATCGGCGCCGCGGGGCTCGCCAGCCTTACGCCGGGACAGCCGCCTTCGGCACGAACCCTTCCGGCGTGATCTCGAACTGCTCGAGGGCGCGGTCTTCGGGGACGGCCGCCAGCCGCTCGTCGAGCGCCTGCTGCCAGAGCTTCATCGCCTCGTCCGGCGGCAGGATATTCGGCCAATCGGAGTAGGCGTCCGCGACCGTCGCGTTGTTCATGTAGTGGATGTAGAACGTGCGCCGCATGGCCGGCGACTTGTTCTCCGGTGAGCCGTGCACGACGGCCATGTGGTGGATCACGATATCGCCCGGCTCGACCTCGAGGGGCACCGCGCCGGGAATCTTCCAGTCATCCTGCGGGCGCATCGCATCGACGTCGACGGTCCCGTCCTGGTGCGTCGCGGGGATCGCCCAGAGGCAGCCGTTCTCCGCGTTCGACGGCTCGAGATAGACGTCGATGTTGAAGTTCGGCACGGGGTGCGTCGTCGCGCGGCCCTTGTTCGGATGGCCGCCGCTCGACCAGTAGAGGTACGGAATGTCCTGGTGCCAACGCACCTCGGCGCCTTCGTGCGGCAGCTTCGCGACCAGCGAGCCGCCCCGCGGCCAGAACGGCATCCCGCCGAGGATCTGCGAGCCCAGCTTCAACAGCCGCGGCGACGCGGCAATGTGCCGGAAGGTTGGATGCTGCTCGTAGCATCGCTCGATGCGGTGAAAGCTGTACGAGCCGTCGGGCTTCTCGCGGTAGACGTAGTGGTCTTTCGGATGCTCGATCCAGTCCTTGTTCACCCGGTTGGCCTGCTCGAGATACGCCGCGTCCTTCACCTTCTCGAGCGCGTCCGCCTGCAGCTGGTCCACTGTGTCGCGCAAGGTGTCGAGGTCGCGTTGCGGCAGCGCCTGCCGCGCGATCACGTAGCCGTTGTCGTGAAAGAATTGGACCTGTTCGTCTGTCAGCATGGCGTTTAACTCCGCAAGCCCGGGGGCATTTCCAGCGGCCGTCGGCGTTTGCTGCGCGACAGCCCTCCCTTTACCCCACATCTTACTGACCGCGCCGCGGTTGCGCGGACCGCTGCGGTCGCTTTTTGGTCGAAGTCTGCGCGGTCCGGCGCAGCGGCCGCGCGGTCCGTCCCCCGCCTGCATTTCGCCGCGTCGCTGCTCCGATACTGTCTGGCGTCAGCATCGAGGACACCGCCCGCATGGCCAGCTTCACCCTGAAATCCTGCCTCGCCGCGTCGCTCCTGCTCACCGCCGCCGCCACCTTCGCGGCCGCCGCCGATAATGTCCGCTTCGTCGACCAGCGGACGCTGCGGCTCACCTATCGGATCGCAAACGCTGCGCCGATTGAGCGGGCCGAACTCTATATCTCCCGCGACCGCGGCCGCTCGTGGCAGATGCACCCGATCGAAATCCGCCAGCCCGGCGAGCTCAGCCTGACCGTCGACGCCGACGGCCGCTACGACTTCTACATCGTCCTCGCCAACGCCGGCGGCACCTCGGCCCCGCCGCCGACGCCCGGCACCGAGCCCCACGGGCGCATCCTCGTCGACACCACGCCGCCGCTGGTCCAGCTCCACGCTGCGACCCTCGAAAGCCGCGACGAGGGGGGCGCCACGCTGATGCTCCAGGCCTCGCTGATCGAGGAGCACCTGCACGACCGCGGCGTCCGCCTCTTTTACCGGACCGGCGCCGCCGGGATTTGGCGCGACGCCGGCGCGATCCAGCTCCACGGCAAGACGGCCACCGCCTCGCTGCCCGCCCTCATTGAGCCACGCTGCGAAATCCGGCTGGTGACGGCCGACCTGGCCGGCAACCGGGCGGCCAGCGCCATCAAGACGGTCGTCCTGCGACCCGAGCCGCCCGCAGAGCCCACCGCCGCAGAGCCCACGGTCGCCGCGCAGTCCGCAGCGCTCGAGAACGCCCCGCACTCGCCGGCTACCGACGAGCCGAAAGCGTCGAGCGCGCCGCGCGCCGCGACGGACGGGTCTGAGACCGCCGCCGCGACGGCCGAGCTCCCGCCGGCCGCCGCCCAGCTCCGCGAGCGCGCCCGGCGCCATCTCGACGAAGGCCGCTACGAGCTCGCCGCTGCCCGGCTCAGCGACGCCCTCGGTGTCGCGCCGCAGCACCCGGACCTCCTGATCGACCTCGGCACGACGCTCTACCGGTCCGAGGACCTGAGCGGGGCGGAGCAGACCTTTGAGCAGGCGTTGGCGGCCGCCCCGGGGAATCTCGACGCGACCGAGTGGCTGGCGGTCGTCGCCCAGACGCAGAAACGCTATCCTGAGGCCCGCAAGCACCTCCAGCAGCTGCTCGCGCAGCAGCCGGAATCGGGCATCTTCTGGCTCCGTTTCGGCGATGTCGAGCACCGGCTGGGTCGGGTCAGTGACGCGATCGACGCGTGGGAGCGGACGCTGCAAGCCAAGGAAACCGACGCGGAAACCCGCGCTCGGGCGCGCACCCGCCTCCAGCGCATCGCGCCGCTGGCAGAGTTTCCGCTGTCCGCACGCTAGCGGCGATCCATGCACGCCCGAAAAAAATCGAACCAGCCGCCCCCGGTGGTGGTCATCTTCGGTGACGAAGAGTTCCAGAAGCAGCAGACGCTCCAGCACCGCTTGGATGAACTCCTGCCGCCCGAAGTCGATCGCACCTTCGCCCTCGCCCAGTACGACGGCGATGCGCCTGAGGACCAGGGCGGACCGACCTTCTCCGCCGTCGCCGACGACCTCGCTACCGCGCCCTTTCTCGCCGACCGCCGCGTCGTCGTCATCCGGGCGGCCGACAAGTTCGTCTCCGCCGCCCGCGAGCAGCTCGAGAAGCTCGTGCAGCATGCGCCGCCCACCGGCATTTTGATCCTGGAGTGCCGCAGCTTTCCCAAGACCACCCGCCTCTATAAGCAGGTCAATGCCCAGGGCGGGGAGCTGATCGAATGCAAGCAGCTCGCCGGCCGCGCCGCCGCCGACTTCGTCCAAGCCGCCGCCCGCGAGCGCGGCAAGCAGCTTGAGCCCGCCGCCGCCGCCCAGCTCGTCAGCCTCCTCGGCCAGGACGCCGGGCTGCTGACCCACGAGGTCGAGAAGCTCAGCCTCTTTGTCGGCGACCGTTCGCAGATCACCCGCGACGACGTGCGGGCCCTCGTCGGACAAAGCCGCGAGGAGAAGATCTTCGCCGTCATGGACGCCGCCGGCCTCGGCAACCTCCCGCAGGCCCTGGACCTCTGGCAACAGGTGCTCAGCACCGATTCGGCCGCGGTTTATCGGGCCGTCGGCGGCGTCGCCTACGTCCTCCGACGGTGGCTGGCGGCGCAACGCATGCTGAGCGAGGGTATGAACGCGGCTGCGATCGCGCCGAAGGTCATGATGTATGGCCGCGTGCGTGAGCTGGAGACCATCCTCCGCCGCCTGCCCGCCGACCGCCTGGCGACGCTGCTGGCTGCGCTTGCCACGCTCGACGCCCAAGCCAAGACCGGCCGCCGGTCGATAGAACAGGGCATTGAGGGCCTGCTGGTCCAGGTGGCAACCGCCGCCTGAGCCCAGCCAACACGCCAGGGGAACGCATGGACGCGTTGCGGTGCGCCAGGATGGCGGCGGGGATCGGTCTGTCGCTGCTGGTGGTCGGCGGCTGTGCCGACGCGGGCAAGGTCTATTACCCGCGGCCGGAATACATGCGCAAAGCCGAGCTCGCGGCCGACGCGCAGGACGCGGCCGGCGACGAGCTCCCGCCGCTCGAGCTGCCGAACCCCGAGGACGTCCCGCCCGGACTCCAGCCGATCATCGATTACGTCAGGGCGGCCGACGGAGCGGCGAAGAACCCCGCTGCCGCTGCGCCTCGTCCCGAGACGCAAGAGGAGCTCCGCGCTGCCGCGATTGCGGCGGGCCTGATCGACCCATCCCAAAGCGTCCCCCCAAAGCGCGGCACCGAAGCGGCGGCGACCGGTGCAGCCCCGCTGGCTGAGTCGGAATCCGGCGTCCTGACGCCCGCCCCGCCCGCGGAAACCGCGTCGGATGCGGGCGCGGACGAACCACCGGCCAAGGTCGAGCCGCCGATGCTCACTGGCCTGCAGGTCAATGCCAACGACCCGCTCTCGGTCGAGGTCAGCTCACCGTCGGATGACAGCGCCCGCGTCAACACGCGCGCGGAGGTCACGCCCGACCCCGCCTCACTCGAGAAGCTGCTGGCGCAGTGGGCCGCCCAGCAGGCGGTAGGGGATTCGTTCCGGGCCCAGCTCGACCGCCGGCTGGTGCTCGTGCTGTCGGGCGAGTACGCCGAGGCGCGCAAGCCGTTCGAGCTCGTCACCAACGAGCAGCAAAAGCTCGGCAACCGCTTCGTCGAAGCCCTGATCGCGATCCGCGAGACGCACCTCGGCAACCTGCACGTCGGGGCCGAGCGCGTGCTGGCCGAGATCGAGCCCCTGGTCGAGGACCTGAGCCGGGCCAGCGACCTGACCATCCCGCGCTTCACGCTCTGCTCGCGCGTCGACGCCTACGGCAGCTACACGCCGCTCGACCCGCCGCGCTTCACCACCGGGCGGCCGATCGCGTTCGTGACCTACGCCGAGATCCGCAACCTGGTCGCGCAGCACGAGGGCGAGGAGTACGTCACGAAGCTCGACATGACGACGACGGTCTTCTCCGACCGCGGCGAGGCGCTCAAGCGGATCGAGGACGCGGGGATCGTCGACCGCTGCCGCAACCGCCGCCGCGACTTCTTCGTCGCCCGCGAGATCCGCCTGCCCGCGACGCTCGCGCCCGGCACCTACGTGGTCAAAGTCGCGATCACGGATACACTAGGCGAGAAGGTCGCGGAAAGCCGGACGGAGTTTCAGGTCAAGGTGCCCTGATCCCGACGGCGGCCGCGCCGCTGTCAGGATCTCGCGCTTGAACGTCCCCCGCTTTCTGCGCCGCCTCTTCGCCGAACCCTACGACGGGTTGCGCCATTTCGGCACCGTCGCGCCGGGGCGGCTCTATCGCTGTGGCCAGCCGCGACCGGCCGAGCTCGCCGACCTCATCACGCAGCACGGCATCAAGACCGTTGTCGCCCTCCGCGGCTCGCGCGACGCGAACGATCCGGACAGCTGGGAGACGGCCGAGCGGGCGGTCTGCGTCGAGCACGGCGCCGACTTCGTCACGCTGCCGTGCAACCACAAGAACCCGCCGACGGCCGAGCAGGTGAAACGCTTCCTCGACCTCTGCCGCGACCCGGACGCCACGCCGGTGCTGGTGCATTGCCGGATCGGACAGCAGCGGACGCTGCTATTCTGCGGCCTCTACCGCGTGCACGTCGATGAGGTCGATCCGGACGAGGTCGAGCGTGAGATCGACGAGCTCGGCTTCGGGGCCCACGTCCCCCGCCACCAGCGGCTGCTGCACGCCTACCGCGCGCTCGCCCGCACGCCGGGGCTCTAAGGGGCTGAACCGCTCAGTCCCGGATCTCCATCCGCAGCAGTTCGATCGACTTGCCGTACGGCCCGAAGTGGTGCAGCTCGTACCCGTCGCTGCGGAAGCCAGCCGAGCGGTAGGCTGCGATCGCCGTCCGGTTCTCCGGAAAGACCACCAGCGTCACCCGCCGGGCCGCGTGGTTCACGAACGCCCGCTCGACCAGCAGCCGGGTGAGCTGCGTCCCCAGCCCCTGGCCCCGATAACGCGGGTCGATCACCAGGTGCCCGAGCCAGTACTCCTGCCGCCGGGCGTTTAGGACGTTGATCTCGCCATAGCCTACGGGCGTGGGGTTGGTGGCCGCCGCCATCGTGTAGCCCTGCCGCCCGGGCCCGATCCAGCCGCGGACCTTGGCCGGCGTCAGCGGCGGGTGCGTCCGCGGCGCCAGCCAGAGCAGGTCCTCCGCGCCCGTGACCCAGGTCGCGATCGCCGCCGCGTGCCGCGGATCAAACGGGTCCAGCATGTAGCCGGCGGCGTGGCGGGGGATGACCGGCTCGATCGCCATCGCGGGACGCACCTTTCGTGCGGGACCGTCCGGCGGCCATAATGGACCGGCGTCGCCGCCGCCGGCCGCCCGGAGCCTTATCGGGTAGATCTTAACACCTCTGGACCCCGCCCCGCATGACGATTCCCCGCGAACTCGCCGGCTACCCCGTCTTCGAGCGGCAGTTCGACGTCGCGGGCCACCGCTGGCGGATTCTCGGACCGGCCAACTTCGAGTCGCTGATCGACGACCCGCGGGTCCAGGAACGCTTCTACCGCGATAATGAGGAGTTCATGCCGTACTGGGCGGAGTTCTGGCCGGCGTCGCTGGCGCTCGCGGAGGCCGTCGCGGCGTGGCCGCTAGCCCAGGGCGATGCGCGGCCGACGGTGCTCGAGCTCGGCTGCGGGCTGGGGTTGATCAGCCTGGTCGCCGCGAGCCGGGGCTACGCGGTGATCGCCAGCGACTACGACGACGACGCGCTGGCGTTTGTCCGCGCCAACGCCGAGCTGAACGGGATCAGCGGTGTGGAGACGCGCTACATCGACTGGCGGGAGCACCACCCCGACCTGCGGCTCGACCGCATCATCGCGGCCGAGGTGACCTACGAGCGCCGCAACCTCAAGCCGATCGCCCGCTTCCTCCGCGCCCACCTCAAGCCCGGCGGCCAGGCGCTGCTGGTCGACCGCAACCGCCAGGTGGCCGACGGGTTTCCGGAGATCGTCAGGCGCATCGGCCTGACAATCGATGTTGAACCCGGGACGTTCGCTACTGGAATGGAAAAGCCCGTTGCAGCGCGATTCTTTCGCGTCAGGCCAAGCTGAGCGCGCCACGCGGCGTCACCGGCG
>CAZCKC010000041.1:22907-24309 GCA_964499235.1 uncultured Planctomycetales bacterium
GCGCCACGCGGCGTCACCGGCGACAGCTGCGGCATGCTACCCAGCTCGGGCCCCTGATCCCTAAAGCCATTCACCCACCCACGTGTTGAGCTTCGTCCAGAACTGCTGGCCGTAGAGAACCGCGAGCAGAGCGCACACGAGCGCGCCGCCGCCGATGACCAGCCAGATCGAGTGCGCGCCCAGCAGGTCGCCGAGCCAGTACGCGTGCACCAGCCATCCGACCAGCGCTCCGAACACCAAGCCGAAGCCGGCCGCCGTCACGCGCGCGAGGATCGCGATCGTCCGGTCTTCGGCACTGGGGCGGCGAGCACGCGGGCTCATGGCGCCGCCCCGCCGCGCTCGAACGTCGCGATGATCTTGTCCTCGACCACCCGCCCGCCTGCCTGTACCGCCTCGTAATGCGCGGCGCCGTCGACCAGCAGGTACTCCTTCGGCTCCGGGGCGGCCGCGTACAACGCCGCGCTCAGTTCCGGGTAGCAGATGTCATCCGCGCTGGCGGCGATCACCAGCAGCGGCCGCGGCGCGAGCTGGTCAATCGTGTCAATCGGGTCGTAGCCGTCGGAGATCAGCCGCCCCGCCAGCCACCCCGCCAGCGGCTGCGGCAACCGGAACCGCCGGCGCGCGTGCAGCGTCGCGATCGCGCGGTAGTCGCCAAACGTCGCCTCGGCCACCACTGCGCGGAGCTCCTTGCGCTCGGCCGCGACCACCAGCCCGACCGCCCCGCCCAGCGACTGCCCATAGAGAAAGACCCGCTGCGGATCGACGTCCGTCCGGCTGAGCACGTAGTCGAGCGCGGCGTGCCCGTCCTTCACCGTTCCGGCGCGCGTGACCGAGCCCTCCGACCGCCCGAAGCCGCGGTAGTCCCAGACCAGCACATTGAAGCCCCGCGGCGGAAGCCACGCGACGGCCGCGACGTGGTTGGTGACGTTGGCCGCGTTGCCGTGAAAGTGGAGGACCGTGCCGCGGGCGTCCTTCTGCGATGGCAACCACCAGCCGTGCAGCCGCAAACCGTCGCTGGTCTCGAAGAACACGTCTTCGTGCTGGAGGCCGAAATCGCGCGGGTGGAAGTACTGCACGTCGGAGGGGTGGTAGAAGAGCCCGTCGCAGCCGGAGAGAAAGCCGTACACGCTCAATGCTCCCACGCCGCCCCAGATGATCCCACGGAGCGGCGTCAGCCGGCGGCGCTTACGCCGCTTCGGCGGCGTGGGCGCCGTCTGATTCGTCGTCGGCTCGACCATGACCAGCTCGCACGCAGGCATCCGTGGCGGGCATCAACTGGACCCCGTCG
Organism: uncultured Planctomycetales bacterium; assembly: GCA_964499235.1. Classification (GTDB taxonomy): domain Bacteria; phylum Planctomycetota; class Phycisphaerae; order UBA1845; family Fen-1342; genus JAFGRR01. The sequence goes on from CAZCKC010000041.1 coordinate 24,196, forward strand.
AGCCCGATTCTAAAGCGAACGCCCCCGCCGCGACAGCGGCGGGGGGGTCGGCAAAAGCCCGGCTGTTTTTCCGGCGCCTACAGCCCTTCCTCTTTCTCCAGCGCGTCACGCCGG
>CAZCKC010000042.1:0-2256 GCA_964499235.1 uncultured Planctomycetales bacterium
CATCCAACGCCCATTCCGGCCGCAGCATGATCACCCCCAGCCGCGCAAACGGCGGGTGCCCCGTTCCGTAAACATCCGACTCCAGCACCTGAAACCGCGCCGCCCCGACCAGCGCATCACAATCCACCTCGCCATCCCCGACATAGACATCCACGCTGTACGCCCCCGGCAACAGCGATAGCGCCGGCAACCGGCAACGCAGCGTCCCACGCTCATACGCGCCGGCCCCCCACGGCGCCCCGGTCATCCGCGTGTTCACGCCTCCAACCTCACCAACGCCCAGCTTCTGAATGACCACGCCCAGCACCGGCCGCTCGAGCGGCGCCCCGCCCGCGCAATCGAAAACCACCGCAACCTCCAGCTCCGCCCCCAGCGGCAGCATCCCCGGCCGCACCGCCTGCGCACTCGACAGCCCCACGTTCGTGATCAGCGGCATCGCCCAGTCCGGCCGCTCGCCCGCCCCCTCCTCGAGCCCTGCTGCACCGGCATGCACCTGCGTCAGGTACCGCTCCACCGCTTCGTTCACCGGGCCGTCGAACACGCCCCGTCCCCCCTCCAGCACCAGCGCCCGCTGGCACAGCCGCGCGACCGCTGCCATGTTGTGGCTCACGAACAAAATCGTCCGGCCGTGCCGGCTGATCGCGTCCATCTTGCCCAGGCACTTTGCCTGAAAGGCGGCGTCGCCGACCGCCAGCACCTCGTCAACCACGAGGATCTCCGGCTCCAGGTGCGCCGCGACCGCGAACGCCAGCCGCACGTACATCCCGCTCGAGTACCGCTTCACCGGCGTATCGAGAAACCGCTCGATCTCCGCGAACGCCACGATCGCGTCGAACCGCGCATCGATCTCGCGCTTCCGCATCCCCAGGATCGCGCCGTTCAGGTAGATGTTCTCGCGCCCCGTCAGCTCCGGGTGAAACCCCGTCCCCACCTCCAGCAGGCTCCGCACGCTTCCGCGCAGCTCCGCCTCACCCGCTGTCGGCACCGTGATCCGCGAGAGGATCTTGAGCAGCGTGCTCTTGCCCGCCCCGTTTGCGCCGATCACGCCGACCACCTCGCCGGGCTGCACATCGAACGAGACGTCCTGCAGCGCCCAGAACTGCTCGGGTTCCGCCGCCCGCTCGCCTAGCTGCCGCAGCCGCCGCCACGGCGCGCTCAGCGCCCGCGCGACCGCGTCGCCGAACGTGTCACCGCCCGGCGCACGCTGCCCCAGCTTGTAAGCCTTGCCGAGACCCCGCACCCGAATCGCCGGCGCACCCATCACCACCTCACGCAATGTCCGCGTAGCGCCGCTCGGCCCGCCGGAAGTTCAGCACGCCCACCACCAGCACCACCCCCGCGATCGCCATCGCCACGCCGATCGCCGCCCAGTCGAACGGCTGATCCAGCAGCGCACTGCGAAAACCGCCGATGATCCCCGTCAGCGGGTTCAGCCACAGCAACCACCGGTACGCCTCCGGCACCAGCGTCGGCGGATACACCACCGGGCTCAAAAACATCCCGATCTGCATCATGAACGGCACCACGATTCGAAAGTCGCGGTAGCTCACCGTGATGCTGCTCAACAAGATCCCCGTCCCCAGCGCCAACACCACCGCCAGCACCAGCAGCACCGGCAACACCACCACGCTCAGCCCCGGGAAATACCCGAACCACGCCATCAACCCGAGGTAAACGACGAAGCTCAACCCGAAGTCCGTCAGGCTCACCCCGATCCCCGTCGCCGGAATGAACAGCCGCGGCAGGTAGATCTTCGTCAACAGCCCCGCCTGCGTGATTAAACTCTGCGACGCCGCCGTCACCGCGCTCGAGAACAACAGCCACGGCAACAGCCCCGCGTACACGAACACCGGGTAGGGCACCCCCTCCGACGGGATCTTCGCCAGCCGCCCGAAGATCACCGAGAAGATCGCCATCGTCGCGACCGGCTGCAGGATCGCCCACGCCGCCCCGATCACCGTCTGCTTGTACCGCACCTTGATGTCGCGCCACACCAAAAAATAGAGCAGCTCGCGATACCGCCACAACTCCCCCACATCCACGCCCTGCCAGCCCCGCTGTGGACGGATCCGCACCACCGGCGGCTCAGCCCCGCCGCCGGGTGGCGCGGAAGTCCAAGACGCGTTAACGGGCGTGCTGCTCACGAGCGAACTCCGGCAATTCTTGCGCGGCCGGGCGCCGACGCGCCCCGTCTTTCCTTGCCTATCGGAGTCCGCCCCGCCGGCGCTTGATCGCCCGCCGCCCGCACCGCCGCCC
>CAZCKC010000042.1:2356-23997 GCA_964499235.1 uncultured Planctomycetales bacterium
CGTCCGCATGCGCCCCCCGCTCGCCGACGAGAATGGCCGCTTCGTCTTCATCAACGGCTACTGGCCCGGCGAGCGTATCACCCGCCAATTCATCGACTGCATCCGCCCCGGCGACACCGTCCTCGACATCGGCGCCAACATCGGCTACTTCACCCTCGTCGCCGCCCACCTCGCCGGCCCCAGCGGCCACGTCCACGCCTTCGAAGCCTCGCCCGTCGTCCTGCCCATCCTCCGCGAGAACATCCGCCTCAACCCGCACCTGAACATCACGCTCCACCCCGCCGCCGTCTCCGACCACGCCGGCGAGATCGAGTTCCACACCGCCGCCGCCGGCCAGCTCGGCTACTCCTCCATCCGCAGCTCACTCGCCGCCACCCAGTCCGTCGACCGCGTCCCCGCCATCACCGTCGACAGCCTCTGCGACGAGCTCCCCCGCGTCAGCTTCATCAAGGTCGACGTCGAAGGCGCCGAACAGCTCGTCTTGACCGGCGCCCGCCGGCTCATCCAGCGCGATCGCCCCATCATCGTCAGCGAGCTCGACGACGCCTTCCTTCGCGAGCTCGGCAGCAGCGCCGCCAACCTCTGCGCAACACTCCGCGACCACGGCTACACCCTCGAGGAGATCATCACCGCCGGCCGCCGCGCCCCGCTCACCACGCCGCCGGTCGAACGCTGCAACCTCATCGCCACACCACCACCACCAGCTACGAAACGGGCGGCGCCGCCCGCTGCCAGGGCGCCCCTCACCGTCGGCAGCACCGCATCATGAGACCCACGCCAGCCAACAGCGCCCCCGTCACCAACGACGGCCACATCACCGTCGTCATCCCGTGCTACAACCGCGCCGCCACCCTCCCCCGCGCCATCGCCACCGCCCAGCAGCAAACCATCGCCGAGCGATGCACCATCATCGTCGTCGACGACGGCAGCACCGATGCGACCCCCGAAATCGCCGCCCGCTACGACCACGCCATCGAATCCATCCGCCAGCCTAACCAGGGCCCCGGCGCCGCCCGCAACACCGGCATCCGCCACGCCCGCACCGAGTTCGTCGCCTTCCTCGACAGCGACGACGAATGGCACCCCGCCAAGCTCGAGCGCCAACTCGCCCTGCTCCGCCAATGGCCCGCCGCCGTCTTCTGCGCCAGCCCGATGACCTACCTCTACCCCGATCACCGCCGCGAAACCGTCATCCCCACCGGCGTCCCGCTCGACACGCCCTTCGACCACGTCCCCGTGCTCCTCCAGCGCCCGATCATCTCCACCACCACCCTCGTCCGCCGCGCCGACCTGCTGGCCGTCGGCGGTTTCAACCCTGCCCTCCGCCGCAGCGAGGACTGGGACCTCTGGATCCGCCTCGGAGCCCGCGGCCCCGCCCTCATCCTGTCGACCGCCGACGCCCTCTATCACCGCGACGCCACCGGCTCGCTCGCCGACGATCAGCGCCAAATGGCCGCCGCCAAGCTCACCGCTTTCCGCCACGTCTGGCCGACCGTCGCGCCCACCCCCGCCTGGCGCCAGGCCTGGCACCGCGGCCGCCGCCGCGCCCTCGCCTCCGCCCGCGACCTCGCCTACGCCGACCGCGACTACGCCGCCGCCCTCAACCTCGGCCTCCGCGCCGCGTGGCACAGCCACGGCCGCCTCGACCGCTGGGAGTGGGGCCGCCTCCTCGCCGCCGCCGCCCGCCTCGTCACTTGCCCAAGGCCACGCCGCCTCCCCGCCTGACGTCACCCGCACCGCCGCTGGCCTCTCGCCCCTACCGGGTTATCATGCCATCCGGGGACGAGCCAGCCAGAATCAACGCGTGGGAAACCGCATGCGCTACCGACGTTTCGGCCGCACCGAAATCCAGATGCCCGTCTTCTCCTGTGGCGGCATGCGCTACCAGCATGGCTGGCAGGACGCCCCGCTCGACAAGATCCCCCCCGACAACCAGGCCAACCTCGAAGCCACCATCCGCAAGGCCGTCGATGTCGGCATCAACCACATCGAAACCGCCCGCGGCTACGGCTCCTCCGAGCGCCAGCTTGGCCTCATCCTCCCCACCTTCCCCCGCGACCAGCTCATCGTCCAGACCAAGGTCGGCCCCAAGCCGGACGCGGCCGCCTTCGTCGCCGACTTCGAGGACTCGCGCCAGCGCCTGCAGCTCGACTACGTCGACCTGCTCGCCTTCCACGGCGTCAACACGCACCGCGACCTGTGGTGGGTGACCCGCGACGGCGGCTGCCTCCAGGCCGCCCGCCAGCTTCAGCGCGAAGGCAAGGTTCGCCACGTCGGCTTCTCCACTCACGGCGACACCGACGTCATCGTCGACGCGATCAACTGGGACCGCGACGGCGGCCTCGACTACGTCAACCTGCACTACTATTTCATCTTCCAGAACCACAAGCCCGCCATCGAAGCCGCCACCAAGCAGGACCTGGGCGTCTTCATCATCAGCCCGGCCGACAAGGGCGGCATGCTCTACCAGCCACCGGACAAGCTCGTCGCGCTCTGCGACCCGCTCCACCCGCTGGTCTTCAATTGCCTTTGGTGTCTCCAGCAGCCCGCGGTCCACACGCTCAGCCTCGGCGCCGCCCGCCCCAGCGACTTCGATCTCCAGCTCTCATCCTTGGAAAAGCTCGACGCCGCCGCCACGCTGCTACCCCCCATCGAGCAGCGGCTCTCCGCGGCCATGGACGCGGCCGTCGGCGAGGGCTACTTCGCCCGCTTCCGCGAAGGCCTCGCCGAAACGCTCAACCAGCCCGGCCACATCGCTGTCGAGACGATCCTCTGGCTCCGCGCGCTCGCGCTGGGCTGGGGGCTGACGGACTACGCCAAGATGCGCTACGGCCTGCTCGGCAACGCCGGCTCATGGTTCTACGGCAACAACGCGCTCAACGCCGACGTCTACGCCGAAAAGCTCACGAAGAGCAACAGCCAGAGCCCCTTCGCCGACCAGCTCCCCGACCAGCTCACCGACGCCCACGACCGCTTCTGGTCCGCCCCCCAGACCCGCCTCAGCGAATCTTAACGCGGCCACTCAGGTTTCGCGCACTACACGCTCAACAACAACTCCACGAACGCATCAATATCGAAGAAATCCACCATCCCGTCGTCGTTCACATCTCCCTGCCGCCGATCACACCCCGGGAACACGGCTGCATACCCCGCCGGATCCACCAGCGCCGTCACGAACGGATCGATATCAAAAAAGTCCACCACCCCGTCACAGTTCAAATCCCCCGTCCGCTCGCCGACCGTCAACACCACGTCCCCGCCAACATACTCCACCTGCCAGCGATACCCCGGCGGCAGCGCGTGCGCCGCGAACGTCCCACTCCGACTGCCCGCGCTTACCAGCGTGAACGTCTCGCCCTCCGCCAAGCTCGGCAACCCCTCCGGAAACGTCACCCGCAACACCCCGTCCAACGCCGCCTCCCCGAACACCAGCAACTGCCCCGCCGGACCCGCGGCGATGTCCGCTAGCGCTACCGCCGTCACACTCCCGGCCGCCGCCGCGTAATCACCCGTAATCAAGCACGTCCCCGTCGGCACGCTCGGCGTCCCCACAACCCACTCCGCCTGGTTGTCGACGTTCCCCAGCACGACTCCGTCGATCGCCACCGCCCCAGCCGTATTCGCCAGCGTGTTTACCAGCCCCACATCAAGCTGCCCCTCATCCACGACGATCCCACCCCCGAAACCGTTCTCGATGGTCGCCCCGTCCTCCGCCGGCCCCAGGCACTTCAGCGCCTGCCCGCTCGTCAACGTGATCAGCCCCCGGTTGAACACCGTCCGCACCGTCAACGTCGCCGGCCGACTCAGCACCAGCTCGCCCTCGTTCTCCAGCCTGGCACCCGCCAGATCACCAGCCGCGTACGCGAGTCGGTTGCTGTTCACAACATCAACGTTCACGATTGGCGGGTTGCCCGGATCGGCCTCGTCCTGCAGCACGAGCACGCCCTCGTTGAACAGGACCGGCGGCAACTCACCCGCTTGCGTCGGCGTCGCGCCCTCCAGAACCGCGCCGCTGTCGATCTCCAACTCGCCGTCGTTAAAAAAGCTGTCGAACGTGAACGCGCAGTCGCGAATCACCCCGACTGCCCCAAAATCGCCCAGCACCGACCCACAGCTCACCTGCCCACCAAAGAACTCGGCGTTTTCGTAACGCAGCGACGCGCTTTCCAGCGTACCCCCGCTGATCCGAAAAGCCCCGCTCAGCGAGACACTCGTGTCGAAGAAGGCCTCGCCGCCCGTCTGTTCATATTCCGCGTTGAAGTCGACGAACAGCGACTCCCCCGTCAGCACCCCGCCCGCCAGCAGGTACTTCTGCGTCCCGAACGAGCTGCCGTAAACCGACAGTCTCGTCGTTGTGTGCGTCCCACCCTGCTGCGAGAACGCCGCTGCCCCGCCGCCTACCGCCAACCGACACCCCACCGGGGCCGTATCCAGCACCGCATCATTCGCCAAGCCATAAGCCCCACTCGCCAGCGTAGAACCCGCCAGCCACAACTCATCAAAATCCGCCGTCCCGCCCAACTGCAGATAGCTTCCCAAGCCACCACTCAGCGCATCGCCGCGGCCCACGAAACACGTCCCCGCCAACAGCGCCCCACTGTTCTGCGTCAACCGCAGCAAGGCATCCCGGTCCGTGCCCACCCGCAGCGTCCCCAGCACCGGCGTCGTCGTGTCAAACGCGATCTGCGTGAGCTGGTCGTTGTCCGGTACCAGGTCGATGTCCTGCCCCGCCGTCGGCAACCCGAACGGCGACCAGTTGCCCGCATCCCCCCAAGCCCCACTCGTTCCGCCGAACCACAACCGATCCTGAGCCGCCGCCCCCGGCCCCACCACGCCCAGCAGGATCCAACTGACGATCGCCCCCGCGCACGTCGCGTACCGCATTCCGACCTCCTTCCCAAACAGTTCATTCGCCGTAGCCTAATCACGGAAGCGCTCACCGCCTTACGCACTTTCCCTAGCCCGTCCTCGGCCGCGCCGCCGCTGTCACAACCCAAGCGGGCGTGAATCAAAGCAGGACGCGATCGAAGTTTTTTGAACCAGGGATCAAACCGAAGAGAAATGAGGCGTTGAGAAGCGACACGGCGCCACAACCACCCGCCCGCGTCACACCCGCCGCAGCGTCACCAGCTTCCCGCTCGCCCGCAGCCGCTCCGCCAACAGCTCGACGATCTGTCCCCGGCTGATGATGCCCTGCTGCCGAAACGCGATCGCGTGGCTCGCCACGTTCGCCGCCCCGCCACACAGGATGTCCACCCGGTCCGCCTCCCGCAGCAGCTCGTGCAGCAGCGTCGGCCCCGTCGCCGGCTCCAGCGTCTCGGGGTCCGCGTCCCAGATGTTGTACAGGTGGTTCAGCGTCACCGCCCCCTCGGTCACCAGGTCAATCCCCGGCAGCGAATAGTGCGGCGGCGCAATCGCCCCCGCCGGCGTCGCGCTCAGCCCCAGCTCCCCCCCGGTCGCCCGCTGCACCAGCTTCGCCGTCGTCGCCCCACACACCACCTTCTGACCGCTCCGCTGGACAAACTCCCGCACGACGGCCCCATCGTCCCGCTTGTTCGCCGGCGGCCCCGTCAACAACGTCACGACCGTCCCCACCCGACAGTCCGCCAGCAGCGCCGTGCAATCGTCACCCTGCTTCGGCTGCCACCGCGCGAGCGCCTCGCTCACCGCGGCCGCCGCCAGCTTGTCCCGCGGTACCCGGTCCCGCAACCGCCCGCTCAGGTAGTGCGCCAGTGCTTCACTCCCCCAGCCCGCGCTGCCGCCCTGCCCCAGCCCCGCCTGCGTGATCCCGTCACTGCACAACAGCAATCCCTCGCCCGGCTCGAGCTGGCAGTTCGCCTCCTGCGCGACCGCCGCCGCATCCCGCGCCCGCCGCGGCTCGAGCACTTGGCACCGCTGCCGCCCGATCAGGATCGGCGGCGGCGCCTCGAACGCCAACGCCGTTGCCCGCCCGTCCGACGTGATCCGCACGCCCGACAACGCCACGAACGGCAGGTCGGTCCCCATCGCTTGCTGATAGGTCCGCGCCACCGCGGCGAACGCTTCCCGCCACGAGAAATCGCGGGACACCAACTCCACCAGCCGCGCCGCTCCCGCCGTCGCCGCCACGTGCGCCTTGATGCCCGAGCCGATCCCGTCCGCGCAGACCACGTACGTCGCCGCCGGCGTCCGCTCCACCCGGATCACGTCCCCGGAGGGGCCCAGCGGCGTCTTCGGCTGCCCGGCCGTGCTTACTTCGACGTGTAGATATCCCGCCATCCGTCGGGTGCCCCGCCATCCTGTTCGCTGGTCAGCGCAAGCAACGCCCGCACCAGGCTTTCGCCCCGAGCCGAACTCTCACCAAGCAGCTTCGCGATCTGCTGCGCCATGCTCAGCTGGTGGTCGAGCAGCTCCTTCGCCTGCCCCTGCGTCTGCGTCCGCAACGCGCTCAGCTGCTCCGCGTTCCGCACGTGCGACGTCATGTCGACGAAGATTCCCACGTACTGCTGCTCCTCGCGCAACGCGTACGCGATCTGGTGACAGTTCAGGTTGTAGTTCGGGAAGTGCCGCTTCCGCTGGATCTGGCCCGTCTCCCCGCTCGCCAGCGCCTCGAACGGCTCCGGATCCAGCAGGTACGCGATCGGCTTGCCCAGCACCGCATCCGAGCACGTGAACATCCGCCGGAACGCCGCGTTCATGCTCAGGATGCGCAGCTGCGCGTTCAGGATCACGATCCCGTTCGGACTCGTCTCGATGATCCGGTCCGTCCGCCGCTCCGCCAGCCGCCGCATGTGCGGCATGCACATCTCCGGCTCCGCCAGTCCGCGCACCACCGCGATCGCCTTCGCCCGGCAGCTCTCGTAGCCGCACGCCCCGCAATCCAGCTGGTCGTCTGCGTTCTGCTTGCCCGTGTCCGCCAGCACCGCCTGGATCTCATCCTCGCTCGGCATGACCACGCCCGGCGCCGCCGGCGCAAACGCCGCCCGCACCGCGGTCACCACACTCGCCGCCGCCGCCCCGCCCGCTTCCGCGCTCGCGTACTCGATCAGCCGCCGCCGCTGTGCAAAGCGGTTGTCCGCCTGCGGCATCCCCGGACCCGCCACGCAGCCCTGCTCGCAGAACAGCGGCTCCAGCAGCCGCGGGCCATCGCCTCGTGCCGCCGCCGCCAACGCCGCCGCCAACGCCGCAAACCCGCTCGGCGCGTCTGCGTCCATCTCGATCAGCGCCGCCGGCAGACCGGCCGTCTTTAACAGTCCGCCCGGCACCGGGAAGAATCGGCTCGCCCCGCTCGGCGCCGCGTCAAACGCGCTCGCCTCGCACCGCCGAAAGTCCACCCCCGCCTCCTGTAACCACGCGTCCAGCTCCGCGAACGTCAGCACGCAGTCCACGATCCCCGCGTACTCCGGCCGCTCGGCCTCCGCCTTCTTCGCCACGCACGGCCCGACGAAGACCACCGCCGCCTCCGGCTGTGCCGCCTTGATCTGCTGCGCGTGCAGGATCATCGGCGACACCACCGGCGCCAGCTGCCCCGTCAACTCCCCCACGCACCGCTCGACATAGCTCACCACCGCCGGGCACGCACTCGCGATGCAACCGTGCCCGGCCTTCTTTTCGATTTCCGCCGCCGTCGCCGTCGCCACCGCGTGCGCCGCGACCGCCGTCTCCGCCACGTGCCGGAAGCCCAGCCGCCGCAACGCCGACGCCAGCCGGTCCCGCTGCCAGCCTTCCCACGCCGACGCGAACGACGGCGCCACCGAGACCGCCACGAACTTCCGCGTCGCCAGTAACCGCTTCGCCGTCTCCACGTCGCTGCGGAAGTGCTTCGCATGCTGCGGGCATTCCCGCACGCACGTCCCGCAGGCGATGCACGCCTCCGGCACGATCCGCGCCTGCCCCGCGTGCATCGCGATCGCCTTCACCGGGCACGCCCGCAGGCAGCGGTAGCAGTCACGGCACCGCGCCTTGTCGGTGTACACCACGGCGGCTGGGTCAGCGCGATTCATCACGGCACTCCCTTATTGCACGGCGGCCAGCTGCCGCTCCATCTCCACCACCACCGCGTCAAACGTCGCGCGCTGCAGCGCCGTCGCGCCCACCTTCACGGTCGGCCCCGCGTCGCACCGTTCGTAGCAGAACGTCGCCTGGATATCGACCAGCGCGTCCAGCTCCCGCTGCGCCGTGTAGTCCAGCAGCTGCGTCAGCAACGTCTGCGCCCCGTTCACGTGGCAGTTCGTGCCCACGCACACGTGCACGGGCAGCCGGTCCGTCACGTTCTCGCCCAGCAGCGGCAGCGGCAGACCGTCAATCCGCTTCCGCTTCGCATACCGGCGGTGCAGCAGGTGATGGGCCTTCTCGCCGCCCACCGTCCCCAGGTGCTCGTCATAGCACCGCTGCACCATGTGGTTGTCCTGCGGCTTGTGCAGCTGCAGCATCTTGTCCGCCTCGTACAAGCCGCCGGCCCGCGCCCGGCGAACCCCCGGCCGCGACGTGATCGGCTGGCCCGCCCCGCCGACGCACCCGCCCGGACACGCCATCACCTCGACAAAGTCGTAGTCCGCCGCGCCGCTGCGGACCCGCTCGGCCACCTCCTGCGCGTTCTTGAGCCCGTGCACGATCGCCAGCTTCAACGTCTGCGCGCCAACCGTGACCAGCACCTCCCGCACGCCCTCCTCGCCGCGCGTCTCGACAAAGTCGGACTGCTCCAGCTTGCGACCTGTCAGCCGCTCGGCCGCGTATCGCAGCACCGCCTCACTCACGCCGCCCGTCGTTCCGAAAATCACGCCCGCGCCCGTCTTGAAGCCCAGCGGCAGATCCAGGCTGTCCGGCGCCAGCTCGTTGAACCGCAGCCCGGCCTCCTTGATCATCCGCGCCAGCTCCTGCGTCGTGATCACGTAGTCGACGTCCGGCCGGCCGTCGGGTGCGAACTCCGGCAGGTCCGCCTCGACCTTCTTCGCCACGCACGGCATGATCGAGACCACCACCACGTCGTCGCGCGCCACCCCGAGCTGCTCCGGCAGCACCTGCTTCGCTACCGTCCCGAACATCTGCTGCGGGCTCTTGCAGCTCGACAGGTTCGGCAGCAGCTCCGCGCAGTACTGCTCCGCGAACTGCACCCACGCCGGGCAGCAGCTCGTGAACTGCGGCAGGTTCTCTCCGTTTTCCTTGCGGCCGAGAAACTCTTCGGCCTCCTCGAAGATCGTCAGGTCTGCCGCGAACGACGTGTCGAACACCTTCGCGAAGCCCAGCTTCCGTAACGCCGCCACGATCTGCCCCGTCGTCACCGTCCCCGGCGGCAGCCCGAACTCCTCGCCCAGCGCCACCCGCACGGCCGGCGCGATCTGCGCGACCAGCGTCTTATCGTCGTCATCCAGCGCCTGCCAGACGTCCTCGACCTCGCTCTTGACCGCCAGCGCGCCGGTCGGGCAGACCCGCGCGCATTGCCCACAGTGCACGCACTCCACCGCGTCCAGGTCCTTCCCGAACGCCGGCGTCACGATCGCCCGTGCCCCGCGGTGCGCGAAGTCAATCGCCCCGACGCCCTGGATCTCCCGGCACGCCCGCACGCAGTCACCGCACAGCACGCACTTGTTCGGATCCCGCACCAGCGCCGGTGACGTCTCGTCGATCGGCAGCTCCGGCTGCGTCCGCTTGAACCGCACCTCGTTCACGCCCAGCCGCCGCGCCAGCGTCTGCAGCTGGCAGTTGTTGCTCCGCGCGCACGTCGGGCAGCTGTCGTGCCCGTTCGCCAGCAGCAGCTCCACCGACATCTTGCGGATCTCGCGGATCTCCGCGCTGCTCGTCTTGATCGCCATCCCGTCGACCGGCGGCAGCGAGCACGCCCCCGTGATCCCGCGCCCGTCAACCTCGACCATGCACAGCCGGCACGCGCCGTACACGCTCAGCTCCGAGTGGTAGCAGAACGTCGGCAGGTCGATCCCCGCCTTGCGGATCAGCTCCAGCACGTTCCGCTCGCCCTCGATGGGGACCTGCATCCCGTCAATCGTCACCGTCTCGTTGATGATCATCGCTTAAATCCCCACGATCGCGTTCAGCCGGCACGCGGCCACACACGCGCCGCACTTGATGCACTTCTCTTCGTCAATCACGTGCACACCCTTGCGCTCGCCCTGGATCGCGTCCACCGGGCACGCCCGGGCACACAGCGTGCAACCCTTGCACTTCTCCGGCACGATCTCCGGCATCACCAGCGCCTTGCACTGCTTGCTCGGACACCGCTTCTGGAAAACGTGCGCCTCGTACTCCTCGCGGAACTGCCGCAGCGTCGCCTGCACCGGGTTCGGCGCCGTCTTGCCCAGTCCGCACAGCGAGCCCTTCTGCACCACCCCCGACAAGCTCTCGAGCAGCTCGAGCGTCGTCCCCGTCGCCCGCCCCTCGATCACGTCATCCAGCAGCGCCAACAACTGCTTCGTGCCCTCGCGGCACAACACGCACTTCCCGCACGACTCGTTCTGCGTGAACTGCATGAAGAACCGCGCGATCTGCACCATGCATGTCTGCCGGTTCATCACCACCAGCCCGCCCGAGCCGATCATCGCGCCGACGCTCTTCAAGCTGTCAAAGTCCAGCGGCAGGTCCAGCTGCTCCGGCGTCAAACAGCCGCCCGACGGCCCCCCGATCTGCACTGCCTTGAAACCGTCGCCCGTCAGCTCGCCGGCCGCATCCGTGACCCCGCCGCCGATCGTGTACACGATCTCCCGTAGCGTTGTCCCGAACGGCACCTCGATCAGCCCCGTGTTCGCCACGTGCCCCGTCAAGGCAAACGTCTTCGTCCCCGGCGACGTTTCCGTCCCCCGCTGCCGGTACGCCGCCGCCCCATCCCGTAGGATCAGCGGCACCGTCGCCAGCGTCTCGACGTTGTTGATCACCGTCGGACAGCCGTTCAAGCCGCGCTGCGCCGGGAAGGGCGGCTTCGGCATCGGCATGCCCCGCTTGCCCTCCACGCTCGCGATCAGCGCCGTCTCCTCGCCGCATACGAACGCGCCCGCGCCTTCCATCACCTCGATCTGAAAGTCCAGCCCGCTGCCGAAGACGTCCCGCCCCAGAACCCCCAGCACTGTCGCGTCCGCCACCGCCTGCCGCACCCGTGCCACCGCCAGCGGATACTCGATCCGCACGTACACGACCCCTTCATCCGCCCCGATCGCCCGCGCTGCGATCAACATTCCCTCGATCACGCCGTGCGGGTTGCCCTCCATCAGGCTGCGATCCATGAACGCGCCCGGGTCACCCTCGTCACCATTGCAGATCACGTACTTCTTCGGCCCCCGCTGCTCCCGCGTCAGCGCCCACTTGCGCCCCGTCGGAAAGCCGCCGCCGCCCCGCCCCCGCAGCCCACTCTGCACCAGCTCCTCGCACACCGCCTCCGGCGTCAGCTCGAGGTACGCCCGCCGCGCCGCCGCATACCCGCCATGCGCGATGTACTCGCGAATGTCCTCCGGATCGAGCGACCCGCATTCCTTCAGCACCGTCCGCTGCTGCCGAGCGTAAAACGGGATCTCGCCCTTCCCCCGACACCGTTCCCCGCTCCCCGGCTCCACGTACAACAGGTGCTCCACCACCGCGCCCGCCACCAGCGTCTGCTGCACGATGTCCGGTACCTCCGGCGCCTTCACGTTGCAGTACAACAGCCCGTCCGGCTCGATACTCACCAGCGGACCCTGCTGGCAAAAGCCCTGGCACCCGCTCTTGCTCACGTGCGCCCCGCCGCAAACGTCGGTCGCCCCGAGCTTCACCTGCACCGGCAAGCCCGCCGCCGCAATCTGCGCCACCATGGCGTCGTGCACCGCCAACGCCCCGTTGGCCACGCACCCCGTGCCCGCACAGATCACGATCCGCCGCTCAACCCCCGCGGCCTGCCGCGCGTACTCCATGGCAACCTGCTCAAGCGGCGTCGCTGGCGTCGTCAACATGGCCTTCCTCTTTCGCTTTGATCTCGTCCACGATCGCAACCGCCCGGGCCGGCGTCACCTGCCCGTGCACGTCCTCGTTCACCAACATCACCGGTGCCAAGCCGCACGCCCCAAGACACGACACCGTCTCGACCGTGAACAGCATGTCCTCCGTCGTCACCTGCGACCCCGACAATCCCAGCTTCGCCTGCAACGCTTCCAGGATCGGAATCGAGTTCTTCACGTGACACGCCGTCCCGTCACACAGCCGAAAGACGTACTTGCCCTTCGGCTCCAACGCGAAGTGCGCGTAAAACGTCGCCACCCCGTACACGTGCGCCGCCGGCAGCTTCAGCGACGTCGCGACGTAGTTCAGGATCTCCGGCGGCAGGTAGCGGTACGCGTCCTGAACCTTCTGCAGGATCGGGATCAGCTTGTTCGGCCGGTAGCCGTACTCCGCCAGAATGTCACACACCCGTGTGAACTTGTGGGCGGCCGAGGTTTTCGAATCGAGCGTTGCCGTCATCGGACCGAGCACTCCTTTACGCAACCACCTTGTTGGCGTCCGCCAGCTTGCTGGACAAAACCGCCAAGCTCGCGAACAAGTCTTCGTTCTGCACCGTCACCCCCGCCGGAACCTCCAGCGCCACCGGCGCGAAGTTCCAGATCCCCCGCACACCCCCCGACACCAGCAGGTCCGCCGCCCCCTGCGCCGCGTCCGCCGGCACCGTCAGCACCCCCAGCCGAACCTTCAGCCGCCGCGCCAAATCCGGGAGCCGGTCAATCGCATACACCGGTTTTTCGGCTACTTCCCGACCCACCTTCTCCGGATCCGCGTCGAACGCCGCCACCAGGTTCAGCCCGTACCGGTTAAACCGCGTGAACCCCAACAACGCCTGACCCAGCTTCCCCACCCCCACCAGGAAGGCATCCTTCACGTTGTCAAAGCCCAAGAAGTGGCTCACCGCCTCCACCAACGCGTCGACCTCGTAGCCCACCTTCGGCCGCCCCACGATCCCCGTCGCCGCCAGGTCCTTGCGAACCTGCGTCGGGTCCAACTGCAGCTTCTGACCGATGTAACTGCACGACACAACAGGTCGCCCATTCTGCCGCAGCTCCCGTAACAGGTGCAGGTACAGCGGAAGGCGCCGTAAAGTCGGTTCCGACACATGCTTAAGGGCGTCAGTCGTCATCGCGGTCCTCCGTCCTCAACCGATATCGAGAAAGATTTATCGAGAAATCCTTCTCCAATGACTATCGCCACTTCCAGTGCGGATGTCAACGCGAATCGAGAAAAATTTCTCGATATATGGGACCGATTTGGTGCGAATTGGAGCTCCAGAGTCGCGAAGGCGTTTTTCGGCCCGATCCGCCGCCGGCCGTCCGCAAAAACGCCCTCCCAAAAAAATAGGCCGCCGCGTGCTCAACAGCACACGACGGCCTCATTTGCGTTCCCTGTGCCCCGAAAAGGTCCGGGGTTATTCGCCCGCCGCCGCCTCCCCGGCCTCAGCCCCCGCTCCTTCGCTTTCAGCCTCGGTCTCCGGCGACGCGCTGTCTGTCGGTTCCTCGTCCACCCCCTCCGACTCGCTGTAGCGCCGGCTCGCCTGCCGGACCGCCTCATCCAGCTCGCCCCACGCATTCGCCAAGCCGCTGCGCAGATCCCGCCACGCTTCGGCACTCGACGCCTGCGCTTCTGCCAGCCGGTCCGCCAGCCGCTCCCGCTCCGCCTCGAGCTTCTCCACGCGCTCCTGCAGCGACGCCCGCGCCTCGGCACTCATCTCGCCTGCGCGGGCACGCAGATGGTCAAGCCGCTCCTCAACCTGCGCAAGCCGTTCCGACATGTCCTGCTTGAACGCCGTCACTTTCTCTTGGGCAAACTCGGAGGCCGTCTCCGCCGCCTCTCCCGCTTCGCGGGTGACATCGCCCGCCGTCGTCGCCGCGCCGTTCTGGCCCGCTTCGGCATCGCCCTCCTCAGCGCTGCAGCCAACGAGCAGGACCGCGCTCATCCCCAGGATCAACGTCGATCGAAGTAGCCTCATCATCGCAATGACTCCTGTGCAAAGTTCAGTTCAACGACATGCTGCGCCTGCAGCTCCACACGCCGCCGGCGCGCAGCGTCTCTCGACCGCATCAGTCCGTTCTCGCCGCTCGATTCTACTTCGCAGCGGCGCCATAACCATTGAAATCATCCCGAGTCCGGACTGCACGGCCAACGCCTCGCCGCTTCGTGTCCACCCCTTTTTTTGAGATGACAAAATTTTCATCACGGCCGTCAAGTCGCATAAACCCCGCCATTTCTGCGAGAAAAACTCTCACACGCCGGGGTTCCGCCCGCGACCCTCCCTCGGCACGCCGTTGCCGCCGAACACGCCCGCTAGGATCCCGCGATGTCAAATCGAACGCGACCAACAACGTCCAGCATCGCCGTCGCCTGGGTCACAACCGCGGCCGTCGCGACCGCGCTCACCGTCGTCGCCGTCCTCCGCCTCGCCGGTCCCAGCTTCGCCGACGGCGCAACCTGGTCCGGCCTCAACCAGCAGGGCGGTCCCGGCTTCCTTTTCCTGTTGGCCGGAGGGGTGTTCGGCTGGGCGGCCGTCAGCCCCCGCTTCTTCACACGCCAGCTAAGCCAAACCGGTCGCCACCTTCTGCTCGTCCTGGGCGCCATCGTGGCGTTTGCGGCAACCGAAGGTCTCGGTGCCCTCTTCGTTCCCGCACAACTGCATCCGATCCATCCCCTGACGACCAGCGCCGCCCTGGCGTTCCTCGTCACCGGCTTCGTGTGCGACCTGCTCGCGCACCTCCCCGGCGACACTGAATCCAGCCCCACGCCGGAAGGCGAATCAAGACAACCCCCGGTCGGCCACAGCGCCGTACCGTCGCGAGCCAGCACCACCCACGCCTCGGAGCTACGCAATGCCTGACCTGTCACCGTTTTCCTACAACGTGGTCTACAACCTGCTGTCGCTGACCGTCGCGACCATGGGCGCCGCGTCGATCTACTTCTTTTTCGCCCCGCAGGTCAGTAGCCGCTACCGCCCTGCGATGATCGTTACCGGCCTCGTGACCACCATCGCCATGTACCACTACTGGCAGATTCGCGGCTCTTGGGCCGCCTCATTCAGCCTCGTCGACGGCACCTACGCCTACCAGGAAGGCTCGCCCTTCAACGATTTCTACCGCTACGCCGACTGGCTGCTGACGGTGCCGCTGCTCATCGTCGAGCTCGTGGCCGTCCTCGCCCTCGCCAAGCGCGAATCCCGCCGCCTGCTGGGTATGCTCGTGCCCGCCGTCATCCTCATGATCGTGCTCGGCTACCCGGGTGAGGCCCAGATCTCGCAGATGGTCGGCGGCGCGTCCGCCAGCCAGGCGGCCATCTGGGGCTTCTTCATTGCCAGCATGATTCCGTTCCTCTTCATCCTGGCAGTGCTCTACACGAAGTTCTCTGACTCGATCAGCTCGCAGCCCCCGCGTGTCCAGGGTCTCGTCAAGCTCGCGCGGACGCTCATCCTGATCACTTGGTCGTTCTACCCGGTCGCCTACGTCATCGGGGCACTCGGCGGCAAGACCGCCGCCGGCGTCATCGGCCTCCAGGTCGGCTACACCATCGCCGACATCACCGCCAAGGCCGGCTTCGGCCTCGTGATCTACCTGATCGCTCGGGCCAAGACCGAGGCGGATGGCCCTGAACTCGCGCTCGAGGGCCAGAGTCCCGCCGGTCAGCCGGCGACCGCCTGAGACCGCAGCACGTAACTCCGGGTGGTGCGCCGGCCACGGCTGGCGCACCACTCATCCCTTCGCCTCGGTCGAGAGCCCCGTGGCCAACACGCGTTACCAATCCGTTGCCCTGGCCCTGACACTCGTGGCCTGTTTCTTCGCCCCTTGGGTCGCGGCGGTGCCACTCGCGGGTCAACTCGCTCTGGTGGCCGTCGTCATCGTCTTCTTTGGCCTCCCCCATGGCGCCTACGACTGGATCGTCGCCGGCCGCTCGCTCAACGCGAGCTTCGGCCGCACGTGGTGGCTGCCGTTCGTAATCGGCTACCTCGGGATCGCCGCCACTGTCTTGACCGGCTGGCTGTTGCTACCCCAGCTGCTCATTCCCGCGTTCTTAATCTTCTCCGCCGTCCATTTCGGCGCCGAGTGGGCCGGAATCTCCGCCCATCGCTCCCTGGAAGCCTGGCTGCGCAGCCTCGGCCGCGGCAGCTGCTACCTCGGCCCCACGCTCCTCGCATGGAGTGGCCCGGTCCACGCCGTCTTCAACGCCATGGTTCCCGGCACCGCGTGGTCGCAGAACGCCTTCCTCAGCCTGGGCGTCATCCTGACCGCCGCCGCCGCCGTGCACGTCCTGGTAGAGTGGCATCGCCACCGCAACGTTCGCGGCCCGATTCCCGAGCTGCTGGCAGTGCTCACCGTCGCCGCACTTCTCCCGCCGCTCCTCTCGTTTGCCGTCTTCTTCGCCCTCTGGCACTCGATCCCCCACACGATCGCCCTGATCGAGGATCAGCCGCAACACCGCTTCCGCCACCGCTTCAAGGCCTTCGCCAAGATCACGGCCCCGCTGGTCGGCATCGCATCAATGGGTGGATTGTTCGTCTGGATCTGGCTCACGCAGAACACGCTGCCACTCGCCGCCGCGCAGGCCGTCGTCTTCGTCGGCCTCAGCGTCCTCGCCATCCCGCACATGCTCCTCCCGCACGTGCTCACAGCGCTCGAGCCCCGCCTTGCCAAGACGACGGCCGTCGCACACTGACCAGCCAGATTGCAACCCAGCTTACAGCAATCGCGTCGCCGCGCGATCCACAAGCCAATGCAGGTGGCCGTCACGCGGCACGATGCCCTGCGCCGGCCGCCGCTCTGGATCCGGCGGCTCGCTCAGCGTCGCCGCCAACGCCTCCGCTTTCTGGTCACCCGCCACCACGAACCGAATCTCCCGCGCTGCGTTCAAAACGGGATAAGTCAACGTGATCCGCGTCGTCCCAAGCTGCGGCACGTCGTTCGCCACGCACTGCCGCTGCCGCTCATGCAACGCCCGCGTCCGCGGAAACAACGACGCCACGTGCGCATCATCCCCCATCCCCAACAACACCAGGTCGAAGCGCCCCGCCGGCAAATCCGCCCCCAGCCGCGCGTCGTACGCCGCCGCCGCCGCCTCCACCCCCCGCTCCGCCTCCATGCGGTACACGCATTGCGAACACACCTTCACCCGGCTCAAAAGCGCCTCGTGCGCCATCCGGTAGTTGCTCTCGGCATCCTCCGGCCCCACCGCCCGCTCATCTCCGAACCAGACCCGCACCTTCGGCCACCGCACCGCCTCGGCATGCTCCCGCGCCAAAACCTCGTACAACGCCCGCGGCGTCGAACCACCCGCCAGGCATACGTGTGCCACGCCGCGCTGCTCAATCGCCTCGCTGAGCAACCGCGCAACCTCGCGCGCCGCGCCCGGCGCCAGCGCTGCCGCGTCCGCAAACACCGTCACGTTCGGCCTACGACCCATCGAGTGCCGCTCCGTTCACCCATGCCCGCCCGTCGCGTGCCATCAGCTCGTCCGCCTCTGTCGGCCCCCAGCTCTTCTTCGCATAGCTTGCCAGCGGCCGCGCCGTGTCCTCCCACGCTGCAATCACCGGATCCACGATCCGCCACGCCGCCTCGATCTCGTCCTCCCGAATGAACAACGTCGTGTCCCCGTTCAGTGCATCCAGCAGCAGCCGCTCGTAAGCATCCGGAATCGCGCGCCCCGCATAGCTGTCCCGGTAATAGTACCGCAACCACGATTCCCGCAGCTTCATCCCCTCGTCCGGCACCTTCGTCTGCAGCGACAGGTGCATCCCCTCGTTCGGCTGAATCGAGAGCACGAGCTGGTTGCACTGCAGCGTCTCCCCCTTCGGCACGTCAAAGATCATGTGCGGCGGACAGTGAAACTGGATGATCACCTCGGTCGTTTTCGCCGCCAGCGCCTTCCCGCTCCGCAGGTAAAACGGCACTCCCTGCCACCGCCACGTCCCCACCTTCAGCCGCAACGCCGCAAACGTCGGCGTCCGCGAATCCGCCGCCACCCCCTCCGTCTGCTGATAATCCGCGTACTGCCCCAGCACCGAGTCCGCCGTCAGCCCCGCCCCCTCCGGCAGCTGCACCGCGCTCAGCACCTTCACCTTCTCGTCCCGCAGCGCCGTCGCCTCCCACCGCCCCGGCGGCTCCATCGCCACCAGTGACAACACCTGCAACAGATGATTCTGGAACATGTCCCGCAAAACGCCCGACCGCTCGTAGTAATCCCCCCGCGAACCCACATCCCCCGCTTCCGCCACCGTGATCTGCACGTGATCGATGTGGTTGCGATTCCACAACGGCTCGAAGATCGTGTTCCCGAACCGCAACGCCAACACGTTCTGCACCGTCTCCTTGCCCAGGTAATGATCGATCCGAAAGACCTGCCCCTCCCCAAACCCCTGGTGGATCAGCCGGTTCAGCTCCGCCGCCGACGCCCCGTCATGCCCGAACGGCTTCTCGAAAACCACCCGCCGCCAGCTCCCGTTCTCCCGCGCCAGCCCCGTGGCCCCCAGGTTCTCGACCGCCGCCGGAAACAACTGCGGGGCCAGCGCCAGGTAATACAACCGCCCGCGCGTCGTCCCGTTCTCCAGCTTGTCCAGATCGCCAATCAGCCGCTCGCAATCCGCCCGCTTCGTGATGTCCCCCGCCCAGTAGTGAATCCGCTGCGCAAACTCCCGCCAGCGCGCCTCATCACACTCATCCCGCAGCGCCGACTTCGTCTGCTTAAAAAGCTTGTCCCGAAAGTCATCGTCCGACAGCTCCGTCCGCGACACCCCCACGATCCGCGTTTCCGGCGCCAGCCGCCGCTTCTGGAAATTGTCGAACAGCGCCGGGACCAGCTTCCGCTCCGTCAAGTCCCCCGACGCCCCGAAGATCACGATCGTCGCCGGCTCCGCCATCGCCCTACTCCGCCTGCGCCCGCTTGTCCGCCACCAGTTCTTCCTGCCCGTCCCCGATCCAGTCCGTGTGGTAGAACAGCCCCCGCGGCTGGTCCACCCGCTCGTAGGTGTGCGCGCCGAAGTAATCCCGCTGCGCCTGCAGCAGGTTCGCCGGCAGCCGCGCCCGCCGATACCCGTCGTAATACGCCAACGCCGAGCTCAACGCCGGCGTCGGAATCCCCGCCTGCACCGCCGCCGCCATCACCCGCCGCCACCCCGGCTCCGCCTTCCGCATCGCATCCACGAAAAAGTCGTCCAGCAGCAAATTCGCCAAATCCGGCCGCGCCCGGAACGCATCGCGAATGTTCCCCAGGAACCGCGACCGAATGATGCACCCCGCCCGCCACAACATCGCCACCTCCCCCAGCCGCAGCTTCCACTCCCGCTCATGCGAGATCACCCGCATCAGCTGGAACCCCTGCGTGTAGCTCACGATCTTCGCCGCATACAACGCCTGCTCCAGGTCGCTCAACAGCGCCCGCCGATCACCCGCAAAACCCGGCGGCGACGCCGGCAGCCGCTGACTCGCCGCCACCCGCTCCTCCTTCAACGCCGACAGGTACCGCGCAAACACCGCCTCCGCGATCAGCGTCAACGGCTGCCCCGCCTCCAGCGCCGTCAACGCCACGTTCTTGCCCGTGCCCTTCTGGCCGGCCGTATCCAGGATCTGCTCCAGCCGGGCCCGCCCCTCACCATCCCGCTGCCGCAGGATCTCGTGCGTGATCTCAATCAGGAACGAGTCCAGCACCCCCCGGTTCCACCGCTCGAACGTGTCCGCCGCCTCGTCCAGCGACAACCCCGCCGCCTCCGTCATCAGCTGAAACGTCTCGCAGATCATCTGCATGTCGCCGTACTCGATGCCGTTGTGAACCTGCTTCACGAAGTGACCCGCCCCGCCTTCACCCACCCAGTCACAGCAGATATCCCCGTCCGGCGTCCGCGCCGCGATCGACTGCAAGATCGGCTTCACGTGCTCCCACGCCCCCGGCGCGCCGCCCGGCATGATCGACGGCCCCTTCAGCGCCCCCTCCTCCCCCCCCGAGATCCCCGCCCCGACATACTGGAACCCCCGCTCCGCCAACGCCCGCACCCGCCGGTCCGTGTCATCCTCGTGCGAGTTACCCCCGTCGATCAGGATGTCAGCCTCGTCCAACAGCTCCACCAACGCCTCGATCATCTGATCCACCAGCTTGCCCGCCGGTACCATCATCAGGATCCGTCGCGGCCGCTTCAGCTGCTGCACCAGGTCGGCGAGCTCCGGCGCGTTGGCCATGTTCAGCGTCCCGCCGTGGCTCGCCAGGAACTGGTCAACCTTCTCGGTCGTCCGGTTGTAGATGATCACCCGGTAGCCGTTCCGCTCCATGTTCAGCGCCAGGTTCTGCCCCATGACGCCCAGCCCGACCAGCCCGATATCGCCCAGTTCGCTCATTGGCCCGTTTCCCGCGGCTCGACCCGTTCAATTCGCCCAACACCGATCACGCTCTCCATGATAGTCCGTTCTGCGAATTCCCTCCGAGCCGCTGTCCGCCCGCCCTTACATGGCGTTCAGCCGCGCCCGCCGCGCCGCCCGCATCCGACGCCGTCCGAAGCGGTAGAACCAAGATCCAGCCCCAGGAGAACCGCTTGCCCCCCGAGATCGAATATCTCCCCGCCCGCGGACCCCGCAACCAGCCCACCATCGACCTCACGCCGGAAACCACCCCCGCGCCCGCCGCCGACGGCCGCCTCTTTGAACTCCTCCGCCTCGTCGTCGAGCGGCAGGCTTCCGATCTCCACCTCCTCGCCGGCCAGCCGCCCACCCTCCGCGTCAACGGCAAGCTCGAAGCCCTCGCCGAGCCCCGCCTCCGCGGCGAGGAGATCCGCAGCCTGCTCACCGAGGCCCTCCCCCAGCGGGCGGCCGACTTCCAGGGTGCTGCCCGCGACGTCGACGGCTCGCTGACCTTCCAGCACGCCGCCGGGCCGGCCCGCTTTCGCGTCAACGCCTACCGCACCCAGGGCGCTTGGTCCGCCTGCCTCCGCCACATCGCGACGGCCGTCCCCTCACTTGCGGCGCTCGGCTTCCCCGAGGCCGTCGCCCAGCAGATCATGACCCACCGCGACGGCCTCGTGATCTTCACCGGCGCCACCGGCACCGGAAAATCCTCCAGCATGGCCGCCCTGATCCAGCTCATGGCCGAACGCCAGCGGCTCCATGTCCTCACCGTCGAGGAGCCGATCGAGTTCGTCTTCAACTCCCGCAGCGGCAGCCTGTTCTCACAACGCGAGGTCGGCCGCGATGTCGACTCGTTCGCGGCCGGCCTGAAGTACGGCCTCCGCCAGGACCCCGATGTGATCCTCGTCGGCGAGACCCGCGACCGCGAGACGGCGCAGATGGTGCTCAGCGCGGCCGAGACGGGTCACCTCGTCCTGACCACGCTGCACACGCGCGATGCAAAGGGCGCGCTGACGCGCTTCGTCGACTTGTTCCCGGGTGATCAGCATGAAGAGGTGCGCAAGTGGCTCGCGCTGAGCCTGCGCACGGTGGTGAGCCAGCACCTCGTTAGCAGCACGGCCAAGTCCAGCCGCCGCGTGCTGGCCACCGAGGTGCTGCACAACACCAGCGCCTGCGAGGTGGCGATCCGCACCGGCCGCTTCGAGACGATCGACAGCGTCCTGCAGACGGGTCGCCGGGACGGCATGGTCACGCTCGACGACGACCTCGCCCGCCTGTCGCGCGAAGGCAAGATCCCCCCCGACGTCGCCCAACGCTACACCAAGCGCGGCTGACGCA
>CAZCKC010000043.1:0-23943 GCA_964499235.1 uncultured Planctomycetales bacterium
CGGGGGGCGCTGGCGCCCCCGCCGCGGGCGGCGCCGCATCCGAGGCCGCGGGCGATGCGGCCTGCGGTTCGGCCGCGGGCGGCTCAGGCGCGTCCGGCTTGTCCCCACCGGACTCCGGCGGATCAGGCTCGGCAGCGCCGGTGTCAGCCGTCGGCTCCGGCTCCGGCGTACCCGCTTCCTCGGGCGTCTGGTCGCCGTTCAGGTTGTCTTCATCCGCCATGGCAGCACATCCTTTTGCAGCCTTCCACCGCTTCGCACTGGCGCGGGTCGAGCCTCAGCCCGCGTACATCGGAACACAGCGCGGGATCAGCACCCGCATGATCGCGTCGGGATCGCCGATCACATCCGTGATCTCGGTCTTCAGTTGCAGCCGCAGCGTCCGCAGGTCGTCCTCGTTCAGCGAGCGCGGCGTCGCGCCGCGGACGACGCGGGCCGCCCGGTCGGACAGCTCGCCGATGCGGCCGTCGAGCTCTTCCTTGATCCGCGCGAGGCGTTCGGGATCGTCGGCGGGCACCACGACGGTGATGTCGAGGTCATAGACCTTCAGCTGCCCGTCCTTGGCATTCGGGACCCGGAAGCCCCGGAGCAGCTGGATCTCCTGCGTCTCGACCTTGGCGGCCTCTTCTTCCTGGATTAGGTGCGCGCCCTGCCCGTACATGGGCTGGACCCCCGACCCGAACCACTTGATCGCGACGAAAAAGATCGCGCCCTCGAGCAACGCGACCGCGACCACCAGTGCGATCGTGATCATCGGGCCTTTCGGCAGCTTCGGCTTCCCGCCACGCGCTTCAACTTGCGGTTCGTCTGCCATCACCTTCGCTTTGCTTCAGAGAGATTCGAGCCCGGCCCTGCTGCCAGTAGGGTTATCGACGCGACGACCGCCCCGGTTCAACGCCGTTTGGTGCCAGCGGCAGCCGGGCCGGTGTTATCAGACATTCCCGCGGCGGGCGGCAGCGCTTGCGCCGGGCCCGCGGCTTCTGCGCCCTCTCAGCTCTGAAACGTCCGCAGCGCCCGCCCGTACTCGATCGCGCGCCGGACAACCTCGTCGGCCGGCTCCCGGACCATCAGCTGCTCTCCGTTCAGCAGCGTGATCATCGTGTCGGGCGTCTGCTCGACCGTCTTGATCTGCTCAGCGTTGAGCACGAACGGCCGTTGGTTGAGCCGCGTCAGTCGAATCACCTGTCCGTTCCTCGCTCAAGCCCCGTCACCGCCCGGGTTTACCGGACGATCAGCATGAGCTGGTTGAGCATGTCGCTGCTGACCGTGATCACCCGGCTGGCCGCCTGGAAGCCCGTGCTGGCGGTCACCAGCCCGATGAACTCCCGCCCGAGGTCCACGTTCGACATCTCCAGCGCCCCGCTGCGGACAAAGCCCGCCCCCAGGTTGCCGGCCGTCGTCAACGCGAACGAGCCGGCGTTCGGGCCGGCTGAGAAGAGGTTCTCACCCTCGGCCACCATGCCCTGGGGGTTGGGGAAAGTGGCGACGGCCACTTGGCCCAGTGACCGCGAGAGCCCGTTCGAGAACACACCCGTGATCACGCCGTTCTTGTCGACCGCGAAGCCGTTCAGCGTGCCCGGCGGGTAGCCGTTCTGCGAGAACATGATCACGTTCGACTGCTTGGTCGAGAGCCCGTGGAGGCTCGAGAAATCGATCGAGAACGACAGTGGCGGCTCGGCCCCGGTGTTGTTGCGGGCGATCACCAGTTGCTCGCCGGTCGCGTTCTGCATGTTGCCTTCGGTATCAAACGACACCGTGCCTGTGCCGACCGCCCGCTGTACGCCCTGGTTGTCCGGCGACTCGGCGTAGAACCGCCACACGGTCCCCTGGTCGCTCTGGGCTTCCAGCGCGAAAGTCAGCTGCGCCTGCACCGGGTTGCCCAGGGTGTCGTACACGGTAAAGGCGGTGTAGATGCCCGAGCCGTCCGAGTTGGCCGTCTGCTGGAACAGGAACGGCTGGTTGGCGGCGGCGTTGCTGCTGAGGATGTCGCCCGGCTGGATCTCGACGTTGTTCTGCTCACCCGCGTTACCGCGGACGACGATCTCACCGTTCTCGATCGTCACGCCCGGGTTACCCGGCACGCCCGGCACGTCCTGGATGCCCATCGTCTCCTGGAGCCACGCCGCGTAGTCGCCCAGCGTCGTCCCGGTCGTTCCCACGATGAACGTCTCGTCCGGCAGCTCGCGGGCCCCCTTCGTCGCCCCCGTCGTCGTCAGCGTGTCGCCGTTGTTCAGTAGCACCACCCCCGCCGCGTCGAACGACCGCAGGTCGGTCAGCTGCGTCGCGGCCGTCGCCGGCGCGCCGCCCCCGTCCACCAGCTGCTGCGACCGGCTCTCCGAGGACGTCGTCGCCACGGTGCCGGCCGAACTCAGGTCACCATCGAGCACGACGTTGGTCGTCTGCCGGGCGATCGTGTCGGAGCCCAGCGGAATCGTCAGGTCGTCGACCACGCTCGGGTTGATGTTGAACTCGTCGTCAACCCCGTACCCCTGCACGTGATAGCCGTCCTGTGACACCAGCCGATTCTGGGCATCGAGGAAGAACGAGCCGTCGCGCGTGAACCGCTGCGAGTTGTCGCCCGTCCGCAGGATGAAGAAGCCCGCCCCCTCGATCGCCAGGTCACTGGCGATGCCGGTCGTCTCCAGCGGCCCGGCCGAGTGGTTCTGCGTCGTGTTCGCCACCAGCGCCCCGTGCCCGACCTGGAATGGGTTCGTCCCGCCCGAGCCGTCCGACGGGGGCGTCCCGCCGTTCATCACCTCGTAGAACTGGGTCTGGAACAGCGTCCGCGAGCCCTTGAACGCCGTCGTGTTCACGTTGGCGATGTTGTTACCGATCGTGTCGATCCGAGCCTGGTTGGCGTTCAGCCCGCTCAGCCCGGTGTACAGCGCAGAGGTCAATCCCATCGGAAGCACCTTGCTCAAGAAGCGCGGGGCGCGCGGCCCCGCGCGGAATCTCTACTTGCGGACCGTGCCGCCCAGATCAAACCAGGGCGTGAACACCCCCGCCCGCCTCGCTTGCGTCGCCGCCTTGTCATCGCCGGCCGCCGCCGGGACCGCGGCGGCCGCCTCATCCGCACCGTCCTGCGCGGCGCCACTCGGGTCGCTGGTCAGGTCCACTTCGGTCACGGTGGTCAGGTGCTGGCTCGGCAGCGTCTGCCCGTTGTCCAGTTCGAGCACGACCAGGCCGTCCGAACCGTAGTGCACGCCGGTGACCACCCCCGCCAGGTCAATCTTCTCGCCGGTGTCACCCTGCGGCACCGCGCCCTGGACGTACTTGCCGATCAGCTGCGCCGCCCCGAGGTTCCGCTGCGACTCGGTCATCTTGGTGAGCGTCTCGGTCAGCTGCCCCGACACCTCGATGTTCCGGATCTGCGAGACCTGGGCGATCATGTCCGCGGTCTCGTTCGGGTTGAACGGGTCCTGGTTGCGCAGCTCGCTGATCAGCAGCTCGAAGAAGTCCTCGCTCTCGAGCCCGTTCGAACCGCCCGTCGCCTGGTTGCGGGTCGCGCTGCCGCTCCCGCCGACTGCCGTCGTCTCCATCGGTCCAACCTGTTTCACTGCCACCGGCGTAAGCCGCGCTCCGCGCCTGCCTACGCGATTACGTTCACCAGTGACTCCGTCACCAGTCCAACCGTCCCACCCCGGGACGGGTCCTCCGCGTGGCCCGGATCATCCTGATCACCGCCACCCGCGTCGGCCTCCCTGCCCTGCGGCACGCCGCGCCGCTCGGAATCCGCCGAGTGCGCCGACTGCCGGCCGAAGCTACTGTCCTGCGCCGTCGCATCCTGCGACGCCGGCGACGACTCGTGCGCCGCCGCGGACCGCACCTCGGCTCGATCCAACTGGATGCCCGCCTGCTGCAACCCGCGCCGCAAGCCATCCAGATCCTGCCTCAGCAAACGCTGTGCCATCTCGTTCTGCGCCTCCAGCTCGAGGCTCAGGTTGCCCCCCTGCCAGACCATCCGAACGCGGATGCGACCCAGTTCCGGCGGGTCCAGCCGCATGGTCGCTTCACTGGTTTCTCCACCCCGGCTCCGCACCACGAAGCGCAGGATGCGCTCGATGTTCGCGTCGTTCTTGCCCAGCCGATCAAAGTTGCGCGCCGTCGATTCGAGCTTCGACACGTTGCGACCGGCCTCCGCCCGCGCGCGGCTCTCCGGCGCCGCGTGCGATGCCTGCTCGGCCGGCGCCGCATTCGTTGCCGTCGGCTGCGCCGCCCGGGCGTTCGCCTGCGACACCGCCACGCGGGCGGCTGGCATCGCGGGCGTCGGCTTCGCCACCACCTTTACCGTGCCCGCCGGCGTCTGTGCCTGGGTAGTGGTCTGGGGCGTTGAATTGGGGGCGGCCGGCGTGTTCGCGACCGCCGGTGCTCCCGTCGCCTGGACGAGCTCGCCCTGCTCGGCGGCCGCCTCGACCTGGGCATTGCTGCCGGCCGTCGCCGGCTTCGAAGACGTGCCCGCATCGCCCGCCGCCGGAGTCGGCGCCGGCGGTGTGCCCGGCTTGCTCGACGACGCGTCTGGCGGCTTGCCCTCAGGGTTGCCCGAGCCGGCCGGCCCCTTCTGAGCCGCGTCGGACGGCTGCTGCGTCCGCGGCTCACCAGAGGATTGGCCGGCTTGCGCCGATGACTGGCCGGCATTGCTTGTTGGACGCCCTGGCTTCGCGCCCCCGTCAGCAGCGCCGTGCGACTGCTTGCCCGAGACAGTCTGCGGAGGGCTATCCTTGGCCGTGCCGACAGAGGTCGCCGCCGTGACGCCGGGCTCCAGGCTCGACGGCTTTGCCGCGGCCGCGCCCTGCGCCGCCTTCACCTCGACCGGCGGCTCGGCCTCAGCATCAGGAATCGGTTGCGGCGCCTTCGCCTGAGCCTTCGCCGGCGTATCCGAGGTTGCCGGAACATCCGTCTTTGTGTTCTTCGCGTCCGGCGGAATCTCAGCCTCGGGCGCCTCACGTCGCGGCGCGGCACCGTCACGCGGCGGGGGCGCGGACTCAGCAGCCTCCGGCCGCTGCGTGTCGCGGGCATTTTCGAGCGCCTGCTTGAAGCTCGTTTCCGTCTGGTTCCCCTCGAACCGCGCCTGCCGGTTCGCGGCCGCCAGCTGCTCGTGCAGCTGGTCGAGCACGGCCCCGGACTTACCGGCCGCCCACACCGCCCCACGCAGCCGCGCACGCGGACCCGCACCGCGTTGCTCGCGATCACGCAGCAGCTGCTCGAGTTGCTCGGGGTCGTTCAGTGCGGCCAGCTGCTCAAACAGCGGCCGCAGGGCGGCGACTTTCCGGCGGCGCGTCTCCGGGCCGGCGGACACCTGGCTGACATCCATGGCGATCTCTACCGATTCGCAACATCGCCCGGTGTCCTCCCTGACCGCGGGGTGTTTTCGTCCAGGCCGTAATCCTGCAGCCGAAACTGCTCCAGCAGCTCGTGCAGGATCTCCAACTCGGCTTCGGTCTTGAGCTCCGCCAAGATCCGCTTGCCCTTGTTCACGGGCAGCGCCCGCATCAACCGCACCGCGTCCGCGCGGTGCTTCTCCCACGTCCGGATCAGGTGCTCCTTCGCCTGGTCCGGGGCCAGGTTCTGCACGTACTCGAGCTCCTGCCGGAACCCGGCTTCGCGATCCTGGGCATCGAGCTGCGCCCGCTCGCGCTGCCACCGGTCGACCTTCGCGCCAAATTGCTCCTCGGAGTTGACCAGCTCCATCAGCGCAGCCTGCAGCAGCTGCTGCTGGTGCTCCATCACGTCAACCTGGTGCTCGACCTGGGCATTGAGCAGCCGCTCCTTGCTCAGCCGCTCCCGGATCGCCTCGATCGAGCTGCCCTCGGGCACCGGCTCCTCGAGGGGATCGGGCTCGTTCGCGGCCGTCTCCTCCTCTTCGACCAGCAGGTCGTCCCGCTCACCGCGGAGCACCTGGACGATGAGCTCGTAGCGCGGCCAGGTCAGGTGGCCGGCCTGGACGAGAAAACCCGCCAGCCCGCCGCCTGCCAGGAGCGTCGCCCCGCACATCACCGCCAGTAGCCAGCCCAGCTTGCTCAGCACCATCTACACCTATGCGCGTGGGAACGTCGTCGCTTGCGGCGTTCCCGGCCATTCCCGTTCGCGGACCTGCAACTGCTGTGCCACCTCATCCATCGCGGCCTGCTCTTCGCGCTTCAACGCGTGCCGGTACTGTTCCCAGCGCCGCTCGCGGAGTTGCTCGAGCACACGCCGTTGCTTGCGGGCCTCCAGCCATTGGTCCCGTAATTCCGCCAGCTGGCCGCTCAGAACCGCCTTGTGCTGCTCGTTCTGGAAAATGACGTTCCGCAGGTGCGCGACCCAGGCCCGTCCGCGCGCCAGCGCCGTCGGATCGAGCGCGGCCTCGTTCTGGGCGGCGGCCAAACGCCCCTGCGTGGCCCGGATCTCCTGCCAGTTCTGCGCGATCGCGGTCTCGACTTGCGCCACCGCGGCCTGCTGGTCGGCTAATCGGCGCTGCGCCTCCTGCTCGCGGAGCTCCCGCACCCGCAACAGCGTCTGCAACGAAAACTGAAACCGTTTCGCCACGCGTTACCCCTGTCCGCCCTGGCCATTGCCAGCGCGCTTCTGCTGGGCTGCTTGGCGGGTCTGCGTGATCGCCTGACCGAGACCCAGCAGGTCGCCGCGGGCCTGTTCGAACGTGTACCCCGTGCTGCGGTCCTGCTGCAGGAACTGCGCGATCAGCTCGCGCGTCTGCACCGCCACGTCGTAGTCGGGATTCGTGCCCGGAACGTAAGCCCCGATGCTGACGAGGTCTTCGATGTCCTGCCAGACGGCCAGCACCCGCCGCACCTCGCGCGCGGCCGCGAGCTGCTCGGGCGTGACGACGTCTTCAGCGACACGGCTGATCGAGCCCAGCACGTCGATGGCCGGATAGTGCCCCCGATTCGCCAACTTCCGCGCCAGCCAAATGTGGCCGTCGAGGATCCCGCGCACGGCATCCGCGAGCGGCTCGTCGATGTCATCGCCCTCGACGAGCACCGTGTAGAGCCCGGTGATCGACCCCGTCTGAGTCCGTCCCGCCCGCTCCAGCAGGCGCGGCAGCAACGAGAACACGCTCGGCGGGTAGCCCTTGGCCGTCGGCGGCTCGCCCGCCGCCAGCCCGATCTGCCGCTGCGCCATCGCGAAACGCGTCAGCGAGTCCATCATCAAGAGCACGTCGCAGCCCTGGTCGCGAAAGAACTCCGCGACAGCCGTCCCCTGCATGCAAGCCCGCACCCGCAGCGCCGGCGCCTCGTCCGACGTGCAAACGATCACGACGCTGCGAGCAAGACCTTCCGGCCCGAGCTGCGTGCGAATGAAGTCCCCCACCTCGCGCCCGCGCTCGCCGACCATCACCACCACGTTCACGTCGGCCTGCGTGTGCCGGCACAGCATTCCCAGCAGCACGCTCTTGCCCACGCCGGTGCCCGCAAAGATGCCGAGCCGCTGACCGCGACCGGCCGTCAACAGGCTGTCGATCGCCCGGATCCCCAGCCCGAGCGGCGCGTCGATCGCCCGCCGCTCGAGCGCCGCCGGCCCACCGCGATAGAGCGGGTAGCGCAGGTTCAAGAAAGGCGGCGGCCCGCCGTCGATCGGCTCGCCCTGGGCGTTGATCACGCGGCCGAGGAGGTCAAACCCGACGCCCACGCGCGGCGGTCCCGACACGCACACCACGCGATCGCCGGGTGCGACACCGGTCGGCTCGCCAAACACCGACAGCAGCGTCTGGCTCAGCTGCAGCCCGACGACCTCGGCCTCGAGCGGACCGTGCCGGCGCGTGTGGACCACGCAGCGCGCCCCGATCGGCGCCGGCAGTCCCAGGGCGCTGACCGTCAGCCCCTGCACCGCACTCACATGCCCGACAATCCGCTCGCTGAGCAGGCTGTCCACTTCATCCGTCAGCGTCTCGAACAGTACCGTCATGACGCCGGCTCACCCGGCGGCAACGCTTCCTGCTCGCCGACCCCCGCGCAGAGGGCTTCAGCAATCCGGTCCAGCTGCGTCGCCAGCGTCGCATCCACGCGGACGTGCTGGCCGACCAGCCGACAGCCCCCGCGATCCACCGCCGCATCCGCCACCAGCTTCAGGTGCATCCGCCCGTCGAGCGACGCGGCGAAGCCCGCGGCCCACTCCCGGACCGCCTCGATGTCCGCAGGGTTCAGCCGGACCTCCGGATCGCCGGTGTGCCCGACCGTGTCCAGCACGTGCCGCACGTTCTCGATCGCCGCGTCCGCGCCCTGCTCCGGCAGCACCTTGCACACGCGCCGCGCAATCGCCAGCGCCAGCTGGATCACGCCGTGCTCGCTCGCCGCCAGCAGCCGCCACTTCTCCTGCTCAAACGATTGCAACGCCGCATCCAGCGCCGCCGTTAACTGCCCCAGCTGCTCGCGATACTCTGCGAAGACCTTCTCCCGCGCCTCGGCCACGATCTCGGCGTGGCCGGCCGCGCGCCCTTCCGACCGCCCCCGCTCCAGCGCCGCCTGGTGCGCCGCGGCGATCTTGTCGGCCGCGTGGGTTTGCGCACTCGCCACGATCACGTCCGCCTGCGCCCGCGCCTGCGTCAGCATCCGCTTCGCGTAGCCGTCCAGGTCGCGAAACGAGAACGTCGCTACCGAGGCCGTGCGATCGCGTTTAATAATCCCTGCCACGCGCAAACCCTCCACGCCCAGGCCGAACCTGCCCCGGGCGGCGCCCCGAGCTCAGCTAGACGATCATGTCCTTTTCGGAGCCCTTGCCCGAGATGATCAGCTCGCCGGCGTCCTCCAGGCGGCGGACGATGTCAACGATCTTCTGCTGCGCGGACTCGACGTCGCTGATCCGCACCGGGCCCATGAACTCCATCTCCTCGCGGATGAGCTGGGCGGCCCGCTCGGACATGTTGCGGAAGATCTTGTCGCGCAGATCGTCGCTGGCCGTCTTGAGCGCCAACGCCAGCTCCTCGTTCGCCACCTCCTTGAGCACCGCCTGGATCCCCTTGTCGTTGACCTGCAGGATGTCCTCGAAGACGAACATCAGCCGGCGGATGTCCTCCACCAGGTCGGCGTTGTCCTTCTCCAGCGTCTCGAGGATCGCCTTCTCCGCCGCCCGACCGGCCAGGTTCAGCATCTCCGCCACCGACGGCACGCCGCCGGCACGCTCGAAGCGCTCCGAGACCAGGCCCGCCAGCCGCTTCTCGAGCCCCTTCTCCACTTCCTTGATGACGTCGGGGCTGGTCTGGTCCATGTTGGCCACCCGCGTGACGACCTCGACCTGCCGCTCCTTCTCGAGCCCGATCAGGATCTCCGCCGCCATCGACGACGGCAGGTGCGCCAGGATCAGCGCGATCGTCTGCGGGTGCTCCTCCTGCAGGAAGGTCAGCAGGTTTTCCTTCTCGGTCTTCTGCAGGAAGTTGAACGGCTGCTCGTGTACCTGGTGCTCGATCGCCGAGATGATCCGCCGCGCCTCGTCCGGCGGTAGCGACTTCTCCAGCAGCGACCGCGCCCACGGCAGCCCGCCCGCGTCCGCGTACTGCCGCGCCAGCACCATGTTGTAAAACTCGGTGATGACCTCCTTGCGGACGCCCGGGTTCACCCGGTCCAGCCCCGCGATCTCGCGCGACACCTCCTCCACGATCTCCTGCGGCATGCGCTTCATGATCTTCGCGGCCGTCTCCTGCGACAGCGACAACAGCATGATCGCCGCCTTCTGCGCCGGCGCCAGGTCGCTGACGTCCTTGACTTCCTTTCGTTTCCCGATCCGCGCCATCCGTCACGCTCACCCATCCGGGCGCCTAAATGTCGTCTTCCATCCAGCGTTCAAACATGTTCGCCACCGTCTCCGGATCCTGGTCCACGAACTTCTGCACCTGGTCGACCATCTTCGAGACCTGCACCGTCGATTCGTCCACTTCCTGCGCGACCAGCACCCCCTCGGTCGCCTGCGAGCCGTAGCCCTCGTCGACCCGCGGCCCCGCCGCCGCCGACGCCGCCTTCTGCGCCGCCCGCCGCTGCGCCCGGCCCGCCGCGTCCTCGACGTCCGCCGCCGCCCGGCGGGCCGCCTCGATTGCATCCTCCGGCAAGCCGATCTCCATCCCGAACGACTCGCCGTCCTTCGTCTTCCGCGCCAGCCGGAACATCAGCCCCAGCGCCAGCAGCGCCAGCCCCATCAGCCCCGCCTGCGGCCCGAACCGCTGCAAATAGCCCAGCGCCCCGTCCGCCCCCGCCATCGTCACCACCTGCGGCTCGACGAGGTCCTCGATGTGCCAGGTCACGTCCACGTTCGGCGTCGCCTGGTCCGCGCTCTGCGCCCGCACCAGCACCCGCACCTGCCGCTCGATCCGCTCCTGCTGCCGGCCAAACACCGTCTCCAGGTCGTCGAGCGTCACCGCCGCCGCGTCCGGGTTGCTCTTGCGGAACAGCGCTTCGAGGTAGGACTCCGATAAGCTGATCGCCGCGAAGACGTTCTCCACGTCTCCGCTCGGCTTCAACTCCGACACGTGCTTGCGCCCTACCTCCAGCTCCGTCGTGTTCGAGCTCTGCGTTGAACGCTCCGTCACGCCGGTCGTGGTCGTCGCCGCCGCCGTGTTCGGCCGCACCCCCGGATCCCCCCCCGGCAGCGTCCGCGTCGTCTCGGTCGACTCGCTGTTGATCATCGACTCGACGCCGGCCAGCGGCTCGTCAGTCGTCGTCTGCGTCGTGATGTGCTCGAGGTCGATCGAAACGTTGACGTGCGCATTGGGGTCTGGCAGCTGTGAGAGGATCTTCGCGGCCATCTCCCGCTCGCGTTTCAATTGCTGCCGGTAGAGGTTTGAGGGGCTGCCGTCCTCCTCCGACCCCCAGTCAATCGCCAGCCGCCCGCGGTTATCAACCACCTCGACCCGCTCGGTCTTCAGGTTCCCCACCGCCCCCGCCACCAGCCGCGCCGCCGCCACCGCCAGCGACCGCGGCACCGGCTCGCCGCCCTTCATCTCCAGCCGCACGCTGGCCGTCGCCGGGATCTCGTACCGCGCCACCAGCGTCCGCTTCGCGTTGATGTTCAGAAAAACGCTCGCGCTGCGCACGCCGTCAAACGAGCGCAGCACGCCCTCGAGCTGGTTCTGCAGCGCCACCGTCCAGCGCCGCTCCCCCTCCTTCTCCGAGATCCAGGGGTTGCTCGCCTCCACCAGCTTAGCGAAGCCGATCGACACGTCTGTCGGCAACGCCTCGCTCTGCTGCAGGCTCGCCAGCAGCTCCGACCGGTTGGCCGACGCCCGCACGAAAACCTGGTTGCGCTCGATCTCGAACGGCTCCTGCATCCCCTCGAGCGCCGTCCGCATCGTCGCGAGCTGCTCGGGATTCAGCGGCTGGTCGAGCAGCGGCACCATCTTCGGCTCGGCCGCCCACTGCACCATCCAGACGATCGAGACCACGACGAGCGCCGTGCCCAGAAAGAGCGCCAGCCGCTGCGACAGCGTCATGTCGCGCAACTGGGCGCTGATCTGCGCGATGATCTTGCGCAACTGCTCCATCAGGGGCTCCCGCCGGCTCCGCCGTCGTGAGGCGACCACTTACATCTCGTCGGCTCCGCCGACGCGCTGCCGACCGACCCGGGGCCCGTCTGCCAGCCGCCCTCCGTCCGGCTGCTCGCCACTAGACGCGGATCTGGCGAATCTCCGAGTACGCGTCCACCAGCTTGTTCCGAATCTCCATCAGCAGCGAGAACGCCACCTCGGCCTTGCGGGCCGCCGAGAAGACCTCCGACATGTTCTGCGACTCGCCCGTCAGCAGCTTCTGCACGCTCTCGCCCGCCTCGGTCTGGAACTGGCTCACCTCTTCGAGCTGCGCTCGCAGCGCCGCCGCGAACGCGTCCGGGCTGGCCGGCGCCGCCGTCCCTTTGTCGGGCGCCGCCGGACTGCCGCCGACGCGCTGAATGCCACCCGTTACCGGGTCGATCATGGCTGGTCCTCAAACCGGTCGCGCAGCACTCACGCGAACAGCTGGATCGTCTCGCGCAGCATCGCCTTCGAGACGTTCATCATCGCCAGGTTCGCCTCGTACGCCCGCGACGCTTCCATCGCATCCACGTATTCCATCGTGATGTTCACGTTCGGCAGCCGCAGGTACCCGTCCGGCCCCGCGTCCGGGTGCCCCGGATCGAACCGCTGCCGAAACGGCGTCGGGTCCTCGAGGACCCGCGCCACGTGCACGCCCGCCCCGCCTTGCCCGTCACCCGCGATAAACTGCGCAAACCGCCGCCGGTACGGCACCAGCCGCCCGTCCTCCTGCCGCGTGGCCTCCGCGTTCGCGATGTTGCCCGCAATGATGTCGAGCCGCGTGCGCTGGGCCTTGATGGCCGACGAGCTGATCTCGATCGCTTCAATCATTTCGGCGTACCCTTGATCGCGGACATCAGGCTGCCATAGCGGCTGCCGAGCAATTTCGTTGCCAGCTGGTGCGAAAGCGTGTTCCGCGTCACCTCGGCCATCAGGTGCTCGATCTTCACGTTGGTCCCGTCATGAAAAAGCACATTCTGCGCCGGCTCGAGCGTCGGTTTTACGTGCAAACTGCCCTGCGCGTCCGTCGTGAACGGACCGTGCCGCCCGAGCTCCACCCGGTCGCGGTCCCGCGCCTTCGAGTCGTCCAGTGCCTCCCGCAGCGACCGCTGGAACCCCGCCACATCCACCCGCTTCGTCTGATAATCGGGCGTGTCGATGTTCGCGACGTTCTCGGCCAGCACCCGGTGGCGCTGCTCGGTGAACGACGCGGCCAACTCCACCGCCCGCGTCGTGCGCGAAAACAAGAGTCGATCCAACCACATGGCCTGCTGTCCGCTCCGTTCCGGCGTCCGATCACAGCCCGGCACGCCGCATGCCACCGCGACGGCTAAACCATCGACATCGGCTCGCGCCGGAAGGCGTCCTCGTCGAGCGAGCCTTCCTCGCGCCACTTCTTCAGCTTCAGGCCCAGCGTCCGCAGCCCGATCCCCAGCGCCCGCGCCGTCTTCTCGCGGTGACCATTGAACCGCTTCAGCGTCTTGATGATCAGGTCCCGCTCCGCGTCCGAGAGAATGTTCCCGTCGCGGTACTCCACCTGGGCGGCCGCCGACTGCGCTGTCTTGATCGGCCCCGCCAGCAGCGGCGAGATCGTCGCCGGCGTCACCTCGCGCCCCGCTTCCAGCACACACAACCGCTCGCACAGGTTCTGGAGCTCCCGCACGTTCCCCGGCCACGAGTACTCGTTCAGCAGCCGCACCGTGTCAGCCGTAAATCGCGGTCGCTCGCGTCCCTCGCGGTCGCAGATCCGCCCCACGAAGTGGTCCAGCAAGAGCGGGATGTCCTCGATCCGCTGCCGCAGCGGCGGCACCTCGACTGGCAGCACGCTCAGCCGGTAGTACAGGTCCGCCCGGAACTTCGCCTTCGCCGACCAGTCCCGCAGGTCGCGGTTCGTCGTCGCGATCACCCGCACGTCGACCCGGCGGGTCACCGCGCTGCCGACGCGCTCGAACTCCCGCTCCTGGAGCACCCGCAGCAGCTTCGCCTGCAGCGCCGGGTCGATCTCCGAGACCTCGTCCAGCAGCAGCGTCCCGCCGTCGGCCAGCTCGAACCGCCCCTTCCGCGTCCGGTCAGCCCCCGTGAACGCCCCGCGCTCGTGCCCGAACAGCTCGCTCTCCAACAGCGTCGGCGACAGCGCCGCGCAGTTCACGCACAGCATCGGGTTGCCGCTCCGCGGCGAGGCGGCGTGGATCGCCCGCGCGATCAGCTCCTTGCCCGTGCCGCTCGGCCCGGTGATCAGCACCGTCGCCGAGCTCTGCGCCACCCGCTGCACCTTCTCGAGCACCGGGCGCATCGCGGCCGACTCGCCGATCAGCTGACGCTGCTGGTCGAGATCCTCGATCGTCCGCTTCATCGCCTCGTTGTCGCGCGCCATCTCCCGGTCGCGGATCGCCCGCTCGATCAGGATCGCGATCTCGTCCGCGTTGAACGGCTTCTGGATGTAGTCGAAGGCGCCCAGCTTCATCGCCTCGACCGCCGTCCCGACCGACGCGTACGCCGTCATCAGGATCACCGGCACGTCGATCCCCAGCCGCCGCATCTCGCGCAGCAAGCCCACGCCGTCCATCCCCGGCAGCCGCAGGTCGGTCAGGATCAGGTCGAACGGCCGCTGCCGGATATGCGTCAACGCTTCCTGCGCATTGTCGTATGCCAGCACCGTGTGATCCTGCTGGGTCAGGGTCGCTTCCACCGACTCCCGCATCAGCGCTTGATCATCAACCACGCAAATACAAGCCATCGCTGTTTGTCCTTCCGTGTACCTTAAGCCGCGCTCGTCTGCCGGCCGCCTTCCTTGGCGTCTGCTCCGCTATCGGCCGCCGCGACCGCCGGGAGCGTGAATTCAAAGATTGCCCCACCCGCGTCCCCGTTCCGTCCGCTGAGCTGACCGCCGTGCGCCTCGATCAGGCGGTGGGCAATCGTCAGCCCCAGCCCGGTGCCCGTGGGCTTGGTCGTGAAAAACGGGTCGAAGATCCGGTCGATCACGTCGTCGGCCAGTCCGATCCCCTCGTCGCTGACGACGACGCGGACGAACACGTCCGCGTCCGCCGCCGCGTGCACCCGCACCGTGCTGCCCGGCGGCGACGCCTGCACGGCGTTGCTGATCAGGTTCACCAGCACCCGCTGGATCCCGTCCGGATGCCCGTGCACGACCAGCCGCGGATCGGCCTGCGTGCATTCCAGCGTGACGCCGTGCTGCTCGAGCACGCCGCCGCACACGTCGCGGGCCTTCCCGAAGAGCTCCTCGACCGCCACCGTCGCGACGCGCCCGCTCCGCGGCGCCAGTGCGAGCGTGTCCCGCACCACGCCATCGATCGCCGCCACGCCGCTTTCGATCTTCTCGATCAGCCGCTGCGCACCGGCCGCGTGCAGCTGCGCGAGTTCAGTCTTCAGCAGCCCGCTGTAGAGCTGGATCGCCCCAAGCGGGTTGCGGACCTCGTGAGCCACCCCGGCAGCCAGCTCCCCCAGCGCGGCCAGGCGCCGCCGCCGCTCCAGCTCGCGGTCCTTGCTGGCGAGCTCCTCGCGCAGGCGGATGACCTCGCGCTGCAGCGTCTCGTGCGTCGTCTGCAGCCGCTCGGTCACGCTCATGTATTCGCGGAGCACGTCGGCCAGCGGGTCCGGCCCCGATGGGCCCGATGCACCGCCGCCCGCCGTCAACGCCTGTTGGAGTGCCTCGTGGGACATGCCCATCCTCGACCGGGGAAACTAACCATTCATATCGGCAAGCGAGCCGCCGGACTGGGCCGGCTGCTGGGCGTACGCGGCGTTCGCCTTCTGGCCGCCCGACACCTCCTTCAGCTCGCCCGCGATCATCTGCTTGCGCGTCGAGAGCAACGCGCTGTCCTCGCGATCCGACTTCAAGATCGTCTGCAGCATGCCGTTGATCTCGTCGAGCAGCGCGCCGGCCTGCTGGCGACTGTCGTCGTCCAGCTCGCTGTAGGTCTCGTGCCAGTCCCGGCGGTACGGCGCCAGCTTCATGTTGAGCTGCGCCAGCTTGCCCACCAGCGCCTGCCGCTCGCGCAGCACGTTCAGCAGGCTTTCCGGCCGATCGCTTGCGATCAGCGTCCGCTGCTGCTCCGCCAGCTCACCCAGCCGCGTGTACAGGTCGCGCTGCTGCCGGAGAAGATCGATCAACTGTTCCGCGTGCCCCGCTGCTTGCGTTTCGGCCATAACGGCTCTCCTCGTCTGCGTGGTGGTCGGCGGGCGACCGGTGCTTAATGATTCGTACCGCCGTCGGCGAACAGCCGCGACGATGCGATCGTGGCCAGGTATTGATCCCAATCCTTCCGCGAGCTCGCGTTCACGTTGCCGTCGAACGCCCCCTCGGGGATATTCCGTAACAGCCAGCGCGCCCGTTCAACCGCCCGGGCGGCCTCGCTCGTCAGACCCAGCCGCAGGTACGCGTTCGCCAGCTGCACCTGCGCAGTCAGCGCCGCCGGCTCCAGCTCGTACAACGCCGCCGCCTGGCGGTAGGTCTCGATCCCCTCGCGCAGCGCTTCCGGCGTGTTCAACTGAAACAGGCAGTTGCCGCGGTTGAACAGCGCCAGCCGTTCGTACTGCGCCAGCCGGCCATCGCCGGCCGCCGTGTCGCTGATCCGCCGCAGGTACTGCCCGTACAGGTCCGCCGCGACCTGGAGGCGGTGCTTGGCCTCGCCGCGGACCCGCGCGGGGTGGTCGTCGTCCGCCACCTGCGACTGCAACGCCTCGCCGCTCTTGCGATAGGTCTCCGCGGCCAGGAACAACACCCGCGGAATTTCAGGATCATCAGGATAAAGCTGCTGAAACGCCTCCAGCCGCCCGATCGCGTCCGCGTATTCGCCCTGGTGGTACCGCAGCTCGCCCAACCGCAGAAACGCCTCGCGAAAAACCGGCGCCTCCGGCTCCACGTACGGCCCCGCCAGCAACTCCTCCAGCGTCGCCGCCGCGGCGTCAAACCCCGCCGGCCCGCCCGCCATCTGGCAATCCGCGATGTAAACCTGCGCCCGGGCCGCTTCCTCGAGCTTCGGAAACGCGTCGATCAACGCCCGGTACGCGGCAATCGCCTCGTCATACTGCCCTTGAACCGCATACCCCTGCCCCAGCCGCAAGTACGCCCGCGGCCGCCGGGGATCATTCGTCGCCGTTTCGAGGAACCGGTTCAGCTGCCGCCGCGCATCCGCTACGTAACCCGCCGCGTCGAACGCCGCGGCCGCCTCCCAGAGCAAGCCGTGATACCGCTCGGATGCCCCCTCCAGCGCCAGCGGCGCGGCCTGCGCAAGCGCTTCACCCGCGGCCCGGTTGTACTCCCGCCGCGACCGCGCGACCGCGTTGGGATGACCTTGATCCGCCGCCAGCGCCGCCGTCCGCAGCGCCTGCCCCAGCGTTTCATACAGCTCGAGCTGTGTCGCTTCGTCCGCCCCCTCCAACAGCCCGGCCGCCAGTTCAAGATAGCCCAGCGACGTGTCGTACTGCTCGCGCGCATATCGCTGCTCAAACAGCTTCACCAACCCATCGCGCAGTGTCGCCACCGCCGCCTCCGACGGCGGCCGCCCGGGAAAGAGCTCCTCCGTCACCTCGCGAAACGTCGCCAACGCCGCGTCATGCCGCTCGAGCATGCTCAGCGCCTGCGCCCGCCCCACCGTCGCCGCGATCCGCAGGTCCTCCCCCGGATGCAGCCCAAGCGTCTCGTCAAACGCCTGCAACGCCGTCTGCGGCCGCAGATCCTCCAGCTCCATCCGCCCGAGCAGCCACTGGTTCAGCGCCGGCAGCTTGCCAAGGTCGTCCATTTCCGACGTGACCTGCGGCGCCGACTCGTGGAGCCAGTCCTCCACCCAGAAGATGACCGGCGCCGCCTCGTCGTACCGCCCCTCGTGCACCAGCACGAGCGCCCGCAGGTGCTCCAGGTAACCCGTGAAGTTCGAGTTCGCCAACCGCTGCCCATGCGACTCGATCAACCGCCGCGCCAACAGCGTGTCCCCCACGTCCAGCGCGTCGGCCACGCCCTGCCGCAACGCCCACCAGACATCCGTCTCGGTTGCCGTTGGATCCTCCAACAGCTCTGTAATGTGCCGCCGCCGCGTCGGGGCCTGTTCCGGCTGCCCCTTCGACAGCGCGATCAGCCGCCGCAGCGCCGCCCGCCGATCCGCCGGCCGCGGGTCCCGCCCCAATACCTCGCGATAGTGGAACGCCGCCGCCCGCGTATCGCCCAGCCAGTCCCGGGCCGTCGCCAGCCGCATCAGCGCCTCGGTGTCCTGCGGATGCCCCAGCGCCTCCGCCTCGCGATGATGCTCCAACAACTGATGCACCGCCGCCGGCACCGGCTGCTTGAGCTGCCGTTGACGCTCATAGATCAGGTTCGCCAGGAAGTTGTGCAGCCGCGCCCGCTGCGGCTCCGGCAGCGGCGGCTCCATGTGAAGCAGGTTCGCGGCCGCGTCAGCCGCATCGGTATATGCCCCCGCCTTCGCGAGGTGCACGATGTCGGCAAACGCCGTGTCGACCTGCTGCGGACGGACTTGTGGCGCCAGCTTCATCAAGGTCACGCCCGAAAGCGCGACCGCCGCCAGCGCCAGCGGAATCTGCCAGCGGCCGGCGAAGAAAGCTTGCAGTTGGTCCCACTTCTCTTTCATGCCCGTCCTGAGCCAAACGGCGTCCATGCCTGGGGCGCCCGCCACGTCGCCGGGGCAGGCGCACCTGGAAGTCCTATCGGATGAACGCGGGACCGCCCGCAGCCCAAAAAGCCGCCTCGCCCGCTGACGCTAAACCCACTCCGGGTCTACAGTTCCGACTCCACCACGCCCGATAGGATCACAAAACAGCAGGCGCGGAAGGCAGAAATGGCCGCTGCAAAGCCCCAACTCGTCATTGTTTCACGCGACCCGCGCGTCCTCGCCGCCGCCGACGCGCTGCGCGAACACGTGGCCGTGACCGCTTTCGGGCACTGGCCGACGCCAACGAGCCTGCCGCCCGTCGTCGACGTTTGCTGGCTCGATCACGCCGTCGCCGCCGCCGGTCCGGCTCCCAACGCAATCCGCTTCGTGCACCTTGTCGACAACAAGGCCCCCCTGCCGCCCGGCTTCCCCGTCGGACTCACCGTCGAAAAGGCCGCCCTCGCGCAGGCCTTGCCGAAGCTCACCGCGCAGCTCCTGCAACCCGCGCCGCGTCCCGCGCACGCCGGCCTCGACCTCGCGCTCATCATCCAGGAATTCCACGAGGTGCGCCTGCCGGTCCTCTGCCACCGCTGTACCCAACGCCTGCCGGAGCTCCTCGGCTATACCTCCGCCTCGCTCTACCTCTACGACGAAACCCAGGGCGTGCTGACCCTCAC
This sequence comes from uncultured Planctomycetales bacterium, assembly GCA_964499235.1. Lineage (GTDB taxonomy): Bacteria > Planctomycetota > Phycisphaerae > UBA1845 > Fen-1342 > JAFGRR01. The sequence goes on from CAZCKC010000043.1 coordinate 18,786, forward strand.
CCAGACCAACCAGCAACACCCCCTCGCCATCTCGGTCGAACAGGACGCCACCGGCGAAAGCCTCATGGCCGCCGTCGCCCACGAAAGCCGTCCCCTCATCACCGACGATGTCTCCGCCGCCTGCGCCGAACGCCGCATCCCCCGTCCCGAGCGGATCGTCAAGTACCGCGATCAGAGCTGCCTCATCGCACCCCTCCGCGTCGAAGGCCGACTCGTCGGCGTCCTCAACCTCAACGGCCGCCGCGCCGGCGCCGACCCCGAAACCGCTCCGCTGGGCACCATCTTCGGCTTCATCGCCCGCGCCCTCGACCACGCCCGCCACTTCGAAAAGCTCCAGACCGAGGCCCTCGTCGACGCCATGACCGGCCTCGCCAACTACCGTTCCGGCCGCGACGCCCTCGCCCGTGAGATCCGCCGCAGCCAGCGTTTCGACGCCCCACTCAGCCTCATCCTCATCGACATCGACGGGCTCAAGCAGGTCAACGACCTCCTCGGACACGCGGCCGGCGACGCCCTCATCCGCGCCGCCGCCCAACGCATCCAGGGCGAGCTCCGCCGCTTCGACACCGCCGTCCGAACGGGCGGTGACGAGTTCTTCATCGTCCTCCCGTCAACCGCGGCCAGCGGCGCTCAGCAGGTCGCCCAACGCATCCTCGAAGCTTTCGCCGCTACCCCACTCCACTACCGCGATGTCGCCATCACGCTCTCTGGCAGCCTCGGCCTCGCCCAGTGGCAGAACGGCTGGACCATCCAGGACCTACTCGACGCCGCCGACCGCGCCATGTACGCCGCCAAACGCGGCCACGAGAGCCCCGAAATACTCGCCGCCTCCGACCGCCCACTCGAAGAACTGGTCGCGAGTCGCATCAGCCGCCACCCCTAGCGCCGGCCTTCCCCTCCAAACAGGTGCACCCGCCACGGTGACGGCAAGGCGACGCATCAGCCGCCCGCCATTTCTCCCGCACCCCATAGGCCCTTTGCAACCGCGACCCCGCCTAACCGCCCTAGCCCGTATCATTCCACCATGTGGTGGGTCCTCTTTGCCGTCAGCTGCGCCTTCGGCCAAGCCCTGATGGAAGCCTGTGCCAAGCGTGCCATCGACGCCGGCAACGACCGCCAAATCGTCCTCGGCATCCGCTTCGGCCTCGCCGGCGTCGCCCTGCTGCCACTCCTCATCTTCGCCCGGCCACCCAGCAACCCCACCTTCTGGCTGATGCACCTCTACTGGATCCCGCTCGAGCTCGCCGCCGCCCTGCTGCTCGTCCGGGCCGTCCAGATCTCACCCCTCTCGCTCACGCTGCCTTACATCGCGTTCACCCCGGCCTTCCTCCTGCTCATCGAAGGCGTCTTCACCGACACCTGGGCCGGGCCCCTCGGCGCCGGCGGCGTCGCCTTCATCATCGTCGGCTCCTACGTCCTCAACCTCGGCAGCATCCGCCACCGCTGGGACTGGATCGCCCCCCTTAGAGCCGCCGCCTCCGAGCCCGGCACCCGCCTCATGCTCCTCGTCGCCCTCATCTACAGCGTCACCGCCCTCACCGCGAGCCAGCTCACCGCCCTCGCCGGACCCTGGTACTTCAGTTGGCACTTCCCCACCGTTGTCGGCCTCGCCCTCATCCCCTTCTGTCTTCCCGCCCTCAAGGCCCGCCGACCCATTATCTGGCATTGGTCCCTCCCCGTCGGCGCCGCCGGCCTGGCCCTGATGTCCGTTACCAACATGCTCGCCTTCGACCTCAGCTCCCACGTCGTTTACGTCATCGCCATCAAACGCCTCTCCGTCGTCTTCGGCGTCCTCTTCGGCTGGTTAATCTTCGCCGAACGCCACTGGGGGATTCGCCTGGTTGGCGCAATTTTTATGGCCGGCGGCGCCGCCTGCATCATCATCGAAGACGAGTTCTTCCCCGTCCCCTCTTGACCCTCTCACGCACCATCCGTAGCATTGGCTACACATAGAAGCCCAGACGAAACCCCGACCCACCCGGGACAACACGAACACCACGCATCGCCCCACCGCGATGCCCATCGGAAAGGCCCACACCGTGAATACCCCCCACGCCCGCGCTCTAGCCCTCGTCCTCACCCTCGGTGCCGCCTTCGCCCCCCTCGCCGGCTGCGAACAACAGCCCCGCCCCCGCACCGCCACCGCCCCCAAGCACTACCCCTATCAAATCGTCACCACCACCGCGATGATCGCCGACATCGCCCGCGCCGTCGCTGGCGAACACGCCAACGTCGAAAACCTCATGGGCGCCGGCGTCGACCCCCACCTCTACTCCGCCACCCCTAGCGACATCCGCTCCCTCGCCGAGGCCGACTACATCCTCTACAACGGCCTCCTCCTCGAAGGAAAGATGACCGACACCCTCGTCAACCTCGCCAACCAGAAACCCGTCCAACAGGTCACCCGCCTCATCGACCGCGAGAGCCTCCTCGAACCCGAGGCCTTCGCCGGCCACTTCGACCCCCACGTTTGGATGGACGTCGACGCGTGGGCCCTCGTCGTCGACGCCGTCCGCGACGCCCTCGCCGAGTTCGACCCCCCACACGCCGCCGACTACGCCAAGAATGCCGCCGCCTACCGCCAGCAGCTTGAAAAACTCGATGCCTACGTCCACCAGGTCGTCGCTTCCATTCCAACCGAGCAACGCGTCCTCATCACCGCCCACGACGCGTTCAACTACTTCGGCCGCGCCTACGACATCGAGGTCGTCGGCATCCAGGGACTCAGCACCGAGTCCGAGGCCGGCCTCGCCCGCATCAACGCCCTCGTCGACATGCTTGTCCAACGCAACGTTCAGGCCGCCTTCGTCGAGACCAGCGTCGACGACAAGAACGTCCTCGCCCTCGTCGAGGGCGCCGCCGCCCGTAACCACACCGTCCGCGTCGGCGGCGAGCTCTTCTCCGACGCCATGGGCGCCCCCGGAACGTACCGCGGCACCTACATCGGTATGATCGACCACAACGCGACCACCATCGCCCGCGCCCTCGGCGGCAACGCCCCCGCCGACGGCTTCCAAGGACGGCTGGACACCACCGAATGAACCGCGACCTCCTCGAAATCCAGGCCGCCCCCGCCAGCGACCCGCGCCCCCGTGGCCGCACCGCCTACCCGCACGCGCTCGCGGTGCCGCTGTCGGTCCGCGACCTCACCGTCGCCTACCACAACCAGCCCGTCCTCTGGGACGTCGACCTCGATGTCACCGAAGGCCACCTCATCGGTATCGTCGGACCCAACGGCGCCGGCAAGAGCACCCTGCTCAAGGCCGTCCTCGACCTCATCCCCCGGGCCTCGGGACAGGTCCTCGTTTACGGCCAGCCCTATGCGCAGCAACGCCGCCTGATCGCTTACGTCCCCCAACGCGAAAGCGTCGACTGGGACTTCCCTGTCAACGCTCTCGACGTCGTCCTCATGGGCCGCTACAGCAAGATGGGCTGGTGCCTCCCGTCCTTCCTCTTCCCCAAGCACCGCGCCGCCGCCCTCGAAGCCCTCGACCGCGTCGGCATGGCTGACTACGCCCGCCGCCAGATCAGCGAACTCTCCGGCGGCCAGCAGCAACGCGTCTTCCTCGCCCGCGCCCTCGTCCAGGACGCCCAGGTCTACCTCATGGACGAGCCTTTCGCCGGCGTCGACGCCGCCACCGAAAAAGCCATCGTCCGCATCCTCCGCGAGCTCCGCGGCAATGGCCGCACCGCCCTCGTCGTCCACCACGACCTGCAAACCGTCGCCGAGTACTTCGACGAGGTCGTGCTGCTCAACATGCGGATCGTCGCCAGCGGCCCGACCCGCGACGTCTTCACCAACGACAACCTCCAGAAAACCTACGGCGGGCGGCTCACACTGCTCGACGAAGCCGCTCACGCCGTCGCCCGCGGCGAGAGCCGGCGGTGACGTCGACCCAGCACAGCTTCACCCGCGCGCTCGCCCTGCTGCTCCTCGTCGGTTCGGCCCCGGCCACCGCTGCCCTCGCGCCCGCCGGCGACTGGAACACCCTCGGCGAGCGCGCCTGGCGCCTCGTCTCCCTCCAGGACCGCAACACGCTCGTCGTCGTCCTGGGCACTGGCATGCTCGGCCCTGCCTGCGGCCTCATCGGCACCTTCATGCTGCTCCGCAAGCGCGCCCTCATGAGCGACGCCCTCAGCCACGCCACCCTGCCCGGCATCGGCGGCGCATTCATGTTCGGCCTCGCGTTCGGCTTCGATCCCAAGCACCTGCCGCTTCTACTCACCGGTGCCCTCGTTACCGGCCTGCTCGGTGTCGGCGCCGTCGTGCTGATCCGCCAGACCGCCCGGTTGAAGGAAGACGCCGCGCTCGCCATCGTTCTCAGCGTCGCCTACGGCTTTGGCATCGCCTTGCTCGGCATCATCCAGGACCTCGAAGGCGGCAGCGCCGCCGGCCTGAAGTACTTCATCTATGGCAAAGCCGCCAGCATGGTCACCAGCGACGCCCAGCTCATCGCCATCGGCGCCGCCGCCAGCGTGCTGCTCACGCTGCTGCTCTACAAAGAGCTGAAGCTCCTCTGCTTCGACCCCGCCTTCGCAAGCGCCCAGGGCTGGCCGGCCGGCACGCTCGACATCCTCTTGATGAGCCTCGTCACCATCGTCACCGTCATCGGCCTCCAGGCCGTCGGCCTCGTGCTCGTCATCGCCCTGTTCATCATTCCACCCGCGGCCGCCCGCTTCTGGACCACCGAGCTCACGCCAACCCTCTGGATCGCCGCCGCCCTCGGCGCGGCGAGCTGCGTCGGCGGTGCGTCGCTCTCGGCCGTTGCCGATCGGATCCCGACCGGGCCGGTGATCGTCCTCTTCGCGGCCACCGGCTTCATCATCAGCATGCTGCTCGGACCGGCCCGCGGCGTCGTCGCGCGTCTGCGACGCCGCATGCGCCTTAACCGCCGAGTCCGGCGGCAAAACCTGCTGCGGGCCGCGTTCGAGACCTCCCAGGAGACGCACACCGAGTTCGCCACCGAACAACTCGCCGCCCGCCGCGCCTGGTCCGGGCGCGAGCTCGGGCGCGCCCTCCGCGCCGCCCAACGTGCCGGCTTGCTCGCCGCGGGAAATCGCCCCGGCTACCTCCGCCTCACCGAGCGCGGCCTGGCCGAAGCCCGCCAGGTCGTCCGCAACCACCGGCTGTGGGAGCTGTTCCTGATTCACTTCGCCG